>JAITIB010000038.1 GCA_031279675.1 Puniceicoccales bacterium
TCGCCACCGGCAGCCTGAACGCAAACAGCACGGCGGACATCGTTTACAACGGCGACTTGAGCGCCGGGAACGAGCTTGTGATCATCGGCGTGGCCGAGGGCGTCCTGAAAAGCTGGAACCTCAACGGGACAGTAATCGATGGGAACTACGCGCTGACATCGGAGAGCGGCGGCTTCAGCATCACGCCCATTCCCGAACCCTCGACCTACGCCTTGTTCGGCGGCCTCGGCGCGCTCGCCCTCACGCTCCTGCGGCGCAGACGCAAAGCTTGACAGACAAAACAGGGGAGAGCTTTTGCTCTCCCCTGTTTTTTTGGGGAAGCTTTCAAGACAATTACCGAAATGGTGTGTATCCTGTGCGCAGTGACATTGTTGAGGTGATGATTTTTTACTTCAAAAAATTCTCCGGGCGGATAACAGCCCCGCGACGTTTTAGCATCATTTAACCGATTTCAGAAATCATGAGTTCCGAAAACACCGCAGACGCCACCGCCACCACGCATAGTTTCCAAGCCGAGGTTCGCCAGGTCCTGGACATAGTCATCCACTCGCTTTACAAGGACCGGGACATTTTCATCCGCGAGCTTGTTTCCAATGCCTCCGACGCGCTTGAGAAACTCCGGCACATCCAGCTCACGGAGAAGGATGTCCATCAGGCTGACGCCCCTCGTGAAATCACGCTCACGACCGACGACACCGCCGGCACACTAACCATTCGCGACACCGGCGTTGGGATGACTCGCGAGGAGCTTGTCGAAAACATTGGCACGATCGCGCATTCCGGCACGAAGGCGTTCCTTCAGGCGATCAAGGAAAAGGGGGGGGGCAACGAGAATTTGATCGGACAGTTTGGCGTGGGCTTTTTCAGCGTGTTCATGGTTGCCGGGCATGTCACTCTGCACACGCGCAGCTGGCGGCCCGGGGGCGAGAGTCTTTGCTGGGAGAGCGACGGGAGCGGCACCTACACGCTGCGTGCCGCGCACGCCCCCGAGGATCGCGGGACGCGCATCACGATCAGGCTCAAGCCCGAACACAAGGAATACGCCACCGCGGATCGCGTCAAAAACGTCCTCGTGCGCTATTCCAAATACGTCCCCGCGCCGCTGAGTCTCAATGGCGAGAAGCTCAACACCCAGCAGGCGCTCTGGCTCAAGGGCAAGGCGGACATCAGTGTGGACGAATACAAGGAGTTCTACAAATTCCAGTGCCACGCGTGGGACGAGCCGCTCGACTGGCTGCACTTCAACGCGGACGCGCCGTTGCTCATCAACGCCCTGCTCTACATTCCCGGGAGCAATGTCGAGAAGAACGGCTTTTCGCGACAGGAGCCCGCGGTCGCGCTGCATTGCCGCAAGGTGCTCATCGAGGAGGCGCCCAAGGGGCTCTTTCCCGAATGGCTTCGGTTTCTCAAGGGTGTGGTGGACAGCGCCGACATTCCGCTGAATATTTCGCGCGAGACGATGCAGGACAGCGCGCTGGTGCAGAAGCTCAACCAGGTGCTTGCCAAGCGTTTCATCAAGCACCTTGAGGAGCTCGCCCGGCGCGATTCGGCGAAATACGAAAGCTTCTGGCGGGAATACAGCCGCAACCTCAAGGAGGGGATCGTCACGGACGCCGTCCACCGCGACGCGCTTGCCCCGCTTTTGCGCTATGAGAGCAGCGCCACTGACGCGGGCAAGCTCACCACCCTTTCCGAATACGTTGATCGCATGAAGCCGGGGCAGAAGGAAATTTACTACCTCGCCGGGCCCGGACGGGACAGCATCGAGAGCGGCCCTTACCTTGAGGCGTTCAAGGCGCGTTCCATTGAGGTGCTTTATTTGACCGACGCCACCGACGATTTCGTCATGAGCCATCTCGGCTCCTACAAGGAGAAGCCGCTCACCGCCGCGGACCAGGCCGATCTTGACCTTGGCGAGGCCGACGGGACCACCGGGGGCGGGGCCCTTTCCGAAAAGCGCCTCAAGGGTCTTTGCGAGTGGATCAAATCCGAGCTCGGCCCGAAAAATCTCGATGCCGTGGAGGCTGGGAAACGCCTCGTCAACAGCCCCGCCGTCGCGCTTAACGCCGACAAGTTCATGACTGCCACGATGCGCCGCATGATGCAGGCAATGGGCGGGAACGGGGGCGCGGACGCCACCCCGAGGATCAAACTGGAAATCAATCCGCGCCACGGCTTGATCCACAAGCTGGATGCGTTGCGCGACGGGGATCCGGCGTTTGCGAAACTCATCGCGGCGCAAATCCTGGACAACGCGCTGCTGTCCGCCGGGTTGCTGGACAATCCCCGTGGCATGACGGCGCGCATTTACGAAATCCTTGAAGGCGCCGCGGGCCGCGCCGCGGCAAACGGGAAGAGGGAGGAAGGCTGACGGGGTGGCGGATTCCGCTTCCACTTGCGGGAAAAATGTTTTCCTTGCGCACCCGATGAACAATTCCTGGCAACGTTTCCGGCAGCACTATTATCCATTCGACGGCGAGGGCTTTGCGCTCGACATCAGCCGCGTCCCTTTCCCCGACGATTTTTTCCCGGAAATTGAATCCCGCCTGCAGTCCGCCTACGTTGCGATGGACGGGCTGGAGAAGGGCGCCATCGCCAATCCTGATGAAAACCGGAGGGTCGGGCACTACTGGCTTCGCGCCCCCGGGCTTGCGCCGGATCGGGCGCTCACCACCGAGATCGAACAAACGGTCGGGGCCATCGAGGAGTTTGCCAAAAAAATCCACGGTGGCGTCGTGCAGGGTGGCGGTGGAAAGTTTGAGCACCTGCTTTGCATCGGCATCGGTGGTTCCGCGCTTGGCCCCCAGCTCGCCGCGCACGCGCTCTCGCGCCCGGGCGCGGACAGGATGTGCGTGCACTTTATTGACAACACCGATCCCGACGGCTTCGACCATGTGTTCGCCCGGCTGGAAAAAAAGCTCGGGCGCACGCTCGTCGTCGTCACCTCCAAATCGGGGGGGACTCCGGAGCCGCGCAACGCGATGATTGAGACGGAGGCGCGGTATCGTGCCGCCGGGTTGAATTTCGGGGCGCACGCTGTTGCCATCACCGGAGCGGGGAGCCAGCTCGACAAACACGCGGTGGCGGAAAATTTCCTCGCGCGTTTCCCCATGTGGGACTGGGTCGGCGGGCGCACCAGCGAGTTTGCCGCCGTGGGCCTGCTGCCCGCCGCGCTGCAGGGCTTTCCCATTCGCGAGCTCCTCGGCGGGGCCGCCGCGATGGATTGCCTCACGCGTTCGCGCGAGACAGGGCGCAATCCCGCCGCGCTGCTTGCCGCCTCGTGGTATTTCCTAACCAGGGGGCGTGGCGAGAAGGACATGGTCGTCATCCCCTACAAGGACCGCCTGCTCCTCCTCGCCCGTTATCTCCAGCAACTCATCATGGAGTCGCTTGGCAAGGAACGGGACCTCGCCGGCAACATTGTCCACCAAGGTCTCTCCGTTTACGGCAACAAGGGCTCGACCGACCAGCACGCCTACGTCCAGCAACTGCGCGACGGCGTGGCGAATTTCTTCGTCACCTTCGTCGAGGTCTTGCGCGACCGCGACGGCGCCTCACCCGAGGTTGAGCATGGCATCACCAGCGGCGATTATCTTGAGGGCTTTTTCCTCGGCACCCGCGAGGCATTGGGCGAGAGCGGGCGGGCCAGCATCACGCTCACCATCGAGGAGGTGTCCGCGCGCACGCTTGGGATGCTCATCGCGCTGTTTGAGCGCGCCGTGGGTTTCTACGCCAGCCTTGTCGGCATCAACGCCTATCACCAACCCGGGGTCGAGGCCGGCAAGAAGGCCGCCACGGACACGCTTTCCCTCCAGAGGCGCGTCGTGGCGCTCCTTGCGGCGCACCCGGGAACGCCTTGGACGGCGGAGGAAATCGCGGCAAAATTAAACCTTGAATCCCGGTGCGAACTCATCTTTAAGCTGCTGCAACACTTGGCGGCCAATCCCGTCAGGCGAATCAATAAACAAACCAAAACACCATTCCAACTCAGCACCTTCACGCACGTCCCGTAGACGAGTCACTTATCCATAACAAACCGAACAACCAACAACCAGCCCCTATGAACAAAACGCTCTCCGCCATCATCCGCATCCTGGCAATCCTCGGCGCCATCGCCGCCGGTGTCGCCTGGTATTTCATCTACACGCAAAACATCAAGGTCGCCATGAAGCAGACGGAATGGCTGACTCAGGATCCCGAGCTCGGGAGCAAGGCCGGCAAGGAGTTTGTCGAGCGCATGAAAGTGCTGGATCCCGCCTTGAAAGATCTTCTCAAGGCCAAGCGCGACGAGATCACAAAGCTCACCGCCGACCTTGCCGCCGCCAACGCCACCATCGAGGCGCGCGACCGCACCATCAACGAAAAGAACGCTGAGATCAGCCGGCTCGAAAACGAGCGCGCCGAGCTCATCCGCAACCGTGACGAGCTCAACACCCAGCTCGCGCAGGCACGCGCGGAAGTTTCCCGCCTTCAGGGCGAGCTTGAGCGCGCCACCGCCGACCTCGCTCGCAAGAACGAACAGATCAGCACCATGTTCACCAAGGAACAATACGAGGAGCAGGTCGCCGCGCTTCACAAGTCGGAGGACGAAAAGCAGAAGGCCACCATCCGTTACGCGAAGCTCCTCAACTGGGCGCAGAAGGAAACCGGCATTCTCGCCCCCTTCCCGCGCGATCTCTTCGCCCCCGAGTCCACCGAGACCGACGGGCCCCGTGTTGGCGAAACACCCGCGAAGATCCCCACCAAGATCATCGCCGTTGACCGCCGCCGCGGTGTCGTCTCGATTTCCATTGGCCAGGAGGACGGCATATTCGCTCCCAATCAGATTTACGATGTGGATGCCAGCGGCGTCTATGTGGGCAAGATCCGCATCTCCGAGGTGCGTCCCGGCATGTCCGTCGCGAACATTCTTCCGGAGACGCAAATCAACCTCCTCTCCAAGGAGGCCACCATCCACTTGACTCGCGCCCGTGCCGTCACCTCCAAGGATGCGTTGAAGAAGCCCACACCGCAGACCGCTCCGGGTGTTGCCGCCACGCAGGAAACGCCCGTCGCTCCCGCGGCGCCGTCCGTCGTCACGGTGCGGTAGTGCCGTGCCGATAGCCCGAGTTTTGCATGTGCCTCCGATGCGACCGGACCGATGTCTGATGGTGATTTTCGTGCTCGTGGCCGGTGTTCTTGCCGGTTGCGAGTCGTCGCGCCCGGGGCGGACCGTGCAACCTTGGAACCAGCCTCAATCGTGGGAGGGCTCGGTTCCCGGAATGAGCGGCATGGGCACCAGCAATCGTTGAGAAATGACCGGGGGCCCGGGGAGCTCCGGCCCCGGATTGTGTCCTGCCCGCGCGAGTTTGCTTGAATGTCTGGAACACTTTACATTGTGGCCACCCCCATTGGCAACCTCGCCGATCTGAGCGGGCGGGCCTTGGCCACGCTGAGGGCCGCCACCTTGATTGCCTGCGAGGACACGCGCACATCCCTCAACCTCCTGCGCCATCACGGGATTGAGAGGCCCTTGGTCGCCTATCACGAGCACAACGAGCAACAGTTTGCCCCCGTGCTGGCCGGTCGTGTGGCGGCGGGCGAGACCATTGCCCTCATCTGCGACGCCGGCACACCCACGTTGAGTGATCCGGGGTTCCGTGTTGTGCGCGAGTGCCGGCGCCGTGGTCTTGCCGTTGTCCCCGTTCCCGGGGCCAATGCGGTTGTTGCCGCGTTGTCCGTGTCCGGCCTGCCGACGCATGCGTTCCGGTTTGCCGGTTTTCTCGCGCCCAGGAGTGCCGTCCGGATCCGGTTTCTGGAGGGCATCCGTGACGCCACCGACACCGTGGCGCTTTACGAGTCCTGCCACCGTGTTGGGAAGCTGGCGGAGGAAATCCATGCCACGCTTGGCCCCGCGCGCGTGGTGTGTTTTGCGAGGGAGCTTACCAAGCTTCACGAAACCGTCCTGACCGGCACGATTGCGGATGTGTTGCCCCGGCTGGCGGGCAATAATTTGCGTGGTGAATTTGTTGTTCTTGTCGCGCCCGCCGGGTTTGCGCTGTAGCGGAATCCGGCATTCGGGGTGGAATCCTGTGGAATTTTCTTTTTGTTTCCGCGTTTCCCGTCCATTTCGCATCAAGGTTTTTCAATCCATATTCCAATGAGCATCCCCAACGCCACCGCCACCCGAGGCACGGGCAACTACCGCTGGACGATCTGCGCCCTCGTGTTTTTTGCCACCACCATCAACTATCTGGACCGGAATGTGCTCGGCCAGTTGAAAGACACGCTTTTGCCGCTGATACGCTGGGAGGAGGGCAATGTCATCCGCGCTGCGCTCGACACGCTTGCGGGGTGGGGGTGGATCAGTCCCTTTGACTGGACGAGGAACAGTGGCGACATTGAGTATTCGTGGGTGGTGAATGCCTTTCAGGTTTCCTACGCGGTCGGTCTTCTGGTCATCGGTCGTTTGATAGATCGGCTGGGGAGCAAGCGTGGTTATGGGGTGGCGCTCACGGGCTGGAGTTTTGCCGCCATCGGGCACGCGTTCTCCTATGGTTTTTTCTCGTTTGCCGCCTGGCGCGCCGCGCTTGGCCTCACGGAGGCCGGGAATTTTCCCGCCGCGCAAAAGGCCGTCACGGAGTGGTTCCCGAAGAAGGAGCGCGCCCTTGCCACGGGCATTTACAACAGCGGCACGAATGTCGGCGCGATCGTCGCCCCGCTTGTTGTCCCGCTTTTGGCCGGCTCGCTTGTCCTTGGGTGGAGCTGGCAGTGGGCTTTTGTGATCACCGGGGCCGTGGGTTTGCTTTGGCTGGTTTTCTGGTATCGCATCTACAAGACTCCGGGGGAGAAACTTGAGGAGGGGACGCTTTCCCGCGCCGAATACGATTACATCCACAGCGACCTTGACGAGCAGGTGGAGAATGCCGATGGAGCGGGGCAGGGGCGGGTGCCGTGGAAAAGGTTGCTGGGTTACCGGCAGACGTGGGCGTTCTTTTTCGGGAAATTTTTCACGGACCCCGTGTGGTGGTTTTATCTCTTCTGGCTCCCGGGATTTCTTTCCGACGAGAACAAGCGAAAGATTGCCGTGGCTTATCCCGACGGGCTGCCCGACGGGGTGACGCTTGATGCCGTGCTGAGGGAGCTGCAAAATTTCACGAGTGTTTTTGGCGGGACGCCCGGGCTCGACAAACTCGGCGTCAAGGGTCTGGTCGTGTGGCCGGTTGCCGTTGCCGTCGTCTATACAATCTCCGTGGTCGGGAGTGTGTGCGGCGGTTACTTGCCAAAGCTTCTTGCCGACTCCGGAATCATGGTTGGGCGGGCGCGAAAGATGGCGATGTTTGTCTATGCGTTGATGCCATTGACGGTGCTTGCGGCGATGTGGCTCGGGGGTGTCAGCACTTGGCTGGCCGTGGGTGTGATCGGGCTCGGCACGGCGGCGCACCAGGCTTGGTCGGCGAACATTTTCACGACTGTTCCCGACATGTTCCCGAAGAAGGCCGTTGGCTCCGTCACGGGCATCGGCGGGATGGCGGGCACGCTCGGCAGTGTGATTTTCCAGCCCGTTGTCGGCCTCCTGCTGGCCCACTACAAGGCCGCGGGCGATCCGACGAGCGGCTACGCCATTGTGTTTGGCTACTGTGCCGTCGCCTACATCGGCGCCTGGTTGGTCATGCACGCTTTTGCGCCGCGTTTTGAAAAAATCACTGACCTTTGAGCGTGCCCTCCCTTTGGAGGGCGGAGGGACGAAAAATGCGGTTCGTGGAATCTTTTGTGTTGATTGTGCCGCGTGAATCCCCCTACCTTGCGCGCCATGGACTTTACCCCCATTTTCTATCGTTTGGCCGCCCTGTGCGGAATGCTTCTTTTTCAGGCGTCCGCGCTCGCCCAGCAGCAACCTGCCGCCGCGGGCAGGGCGGCTGTCGAGGTCAAGGCTGTGCGCTTCGCCCAGACAAAGGTCAGCAATACTGTGCTGGTGCCGATGACCCGCGTGGAGGTGCAAATCCTCGCCAAGGAAAACGCGAGGCTTCTTGAGGATCCCAAGGCGATTGTCCCCAACAAGAGCTGGGTGGACAAGATCAAGGTCACTGTGACGATCGCCTACGAGCTGCCCGCAGCAAGAAAGGCGGCATCCGGTGGCGCGGCGGCCAGTTTGGAGGATCGGTATGCCTTCTACCGTTCCTCTGTCACCATCATGACGATGGAGAAGAACTCCACTGGTTCGGTCTTCTTCTATCTTCCGGGGGAAATCGTAAAGCGCGACCAGCTGAAGCAGGAGCCTTACGCGTATGCGATTGATTTGGAAGTGGACGGGACTTCCCTCCCGCCGTCCAAATCCAGTGTGAGCCGGCTTTTGCTGGCCGAGGCGCAATACAAGGCGTTCAAGGAAATGGCGGACCGTGGCGTGTTGAGCACCACCGGAGTTTTGCGGCCACAATACTTGGTGGCGACGGAAGCGCTGCCTGCGTCCACACCCACGTTGATACGCGAGGACGCCGCCCGTTGACGCACCCGCACGTTTTGTTCACCACCTTGGTCCCGCATATTCCCACCGCATGAGCTCTGCAAATTCGATTGTCGTCAACTGTGGCGCGACCCATGTCTCCGTCTCCGTTTTTTCGGCGGGCGACGGGCATTTGAAATTGGAAAAATTTCTCGTCCAGCCGCTCTCCTACGATTACGCCAACGAGGCCGCGTGGCTTGATGTACTGACGGGGGCGTTGCGCGGCAT
The DNA here is from genome assembly GCA_031279675.1 of Puniceicoccales bacterium. Lineage (GTDB taxonomy): Bacteria > Verrucomicrobiota > Verrucomicrobiia > Opitutales > UBA953 > CALNBE01. Next base: position 8,711 of record JAITIB010000038.1, read on the forward strand.
TGTCCGCAGGATGGGACTTTCCGGTCCCGCGACGGTCATCGTCCCCGGTTACCAGCTCCTGACGAAGAATATCAAGGTTCCCCAGGTCGAGAAATCCCGCCAGCGCCAGATCATCGCATTCGAGGCCCAGAACAGTCTGCCAAACGCGAGTGAGATGGTGTGGGACAGCCAGATCATTTCCACTGACGGAGTCGAGGCCGAGGTGGCGTTGTTTGCACACCGTTCCAGCGATGCCGTGCGCTTCACCGAGGCAGTCCGCTCGACGGGTTTGAAGCCGGAGATCGTGGACGCGGCGACGTTGCTGGATTATCAGGCCTACCTGCTCTCCCAGCGCACGATCGAGGAGGAGGTGTTGCTGGTGAACATCGGGGCGCGCTCGACGAATCTCACCTTCGTTTCCTCGTCGGGCTTCAGCATCCAGAACATCAGTCTGGGCGGCAATTTTCTCACGCAGACGCTGGCGGACAACCTTGGGCAGACTTTCCGTGTCGCGGAAGAGCTCAAGCTGCAGTATTTCTCGGGGCAAAAGCACGCCAATCCGGGCGACCCCTTGGCGGACACCCTGCGCACCAACGCCCAGACATTTGCGCGCCGGCTTGGGCAGGATATTTCACGACGCATCGTGAACTACAAGCGCCAGAATGCGGGCCGTGTCCCGGTTCGTTTGCTCCTGACGGGCCGTGCCTCGCTCCTGCCCGGATTGTCAGAGCACCTCTGCGACATTCTCAAGATTTCGGTGGATTACTTTGATCCGACCGGGACGTTGCGGATTGGCTCCCATGTCCATCCCGAGCTTCTTGACGCATTCCGCTTCCAAATGTCGGAGACCGTTGGGGGTGCCGCCCGCCTTGTGTTGCCAGAGCCCGTGGGGGTCAACCTCCTGCCCAAGGCGGTTGCGGAGGCGATGGAGTTCACCAAGAAAAAACCCGTCCTGCTGCTTGCCGCCTTTCTGCTCGCGGTGGCGCCGTGGCCTGTCGCGGTGCATTTCCTGAAAACCAACAAGGAGCTTTCCGGTCGCATCAAGGCGGTAAAGGCCGAGGGCGACAAATATATCGAAAACAGGAACACACTCGAGAGCGTCACCACCGACGTTCAAAAAACTGCCGCTCATGTTGCCGCGCTCGCCCATGTCGCCGCCGCCCGCGAAAACTGGCGTTTCTTCCTCTTTGAGCTCCAGAACACATTGATTGAGAACACGCGGCACGCATGGATTGAGTCGCTTGTCGTGACGCGCCCGGCTCCCAAGCCCCCCGCGCGTGCCGCGGATGGCAAGCCTGCCGTCTCCCCCGCCCCCAACACTCCTGCCGCTCCCGGTAACGCGCCGGCGGTGAGCGTCTCCATCACGGTTCGTGTCTTGATGGACAAAATTGCGCCCGGCGCCACCTACAACGCCGACGCCGTCAACCAAAAGTTCAAGGAAATTCAGGACAGCCTTCAGTCGCGTTCCACCTTCCTTGACGAAGACAAGGAGGGGCGCAAACGAATTGAGGCGCATGCCGCCGCCGGCACCGACGGGGCGAATCTTCCCAAGCGCACCTTCATCCTGACCATCAACCCCGCCAATCCTCTCTGAACGCACAAACATGAAACAGTATCCTTTTTTTACAGCCATTTTCACCGGGTTGTGCCTTGCGTTCCTGGTTGGTGTGGGATTTGCCCTCAAAGGTGGGATGGACTATTCAAAAAACACGGCGACGCTCGAGGGCAGCACGAACATTCTGGACGGAGTGCGGAACAACAAAGTCGCGCCCACCCGTGAGAATGTTGACGCCGCGCGGTCCAACCTTGTTGATCTGCAAAACAGCGAGCGCAATTTTTTCGAGACACTGAGGGGAACCCAGCGTTTCAGTCTTGATTCGCGCATTGAGGCGACCGATCTCGCCAGCAAGCTGCGTGAGTCCCGGGATAAGCTGCTTGGCGACATGAAGCGTGCCGATATTCGTCTCTATGGCAGGCAAGGCACCTTCGGGCTCGGTTTTCGTCGTTACGTTGACGCCACTGATGGAAATACCCCCCGCAAGCGCCTTGAGGAGATCGCCCTTCAGAAGAATGTCATCGAATACCTCATCGGCACGCTTATCACCGCCAAGGAGGGCGTGAAAAATCCGCTCATCCTCCAGTCCGTTTGCCGCGAACCCATTGAATTGTCCGTTGTCCGGGGTGTTGGCGCCGTTGCGCCCAAGACCAACGATGACGAATTCATCCCTCCTCCGGAAGCAACCTTGCGTGCCGACAACGTTGCCAGCACCTATTACTTCCGTCTCGTGTTCACCGCGCGCACTGACGTTCTGCGCCGCTTCATCAACCACGTCCATGGCTCCGGCTATCCTCTTGCATTGCGCGAAGTGAAGGTCGAGCCGGCCAAGGCCGAGGTGTTGCTTGCCCCGCCGGCACAGCAGGGCGCTCCCGCTCTTGCTGAGGCTGGTGTTGGCAACCCGCCTCCGGCATCGACGCCCCCTTTCCCTGTTGCATCCCCGGCCTTGCCTGGGTTTTCCGGGACGGCATTGCCGCTGTCTGGAGCCTCCGGTGCCGTCGCCCTTGACCAGCAACCGGCCCCTGTTGTTGTCCGGGATGTGCCGAGTGAATTCACCGTGTCTTTTGAATACATCATCCCTGTGCAACCGGCTCCGAGAAAAGCCGCCAACAATTGAGTCGCCGAGAACACACAAGCCATGAACAAACACTTTGACAAATTGCTCCTCGCCTTCGCCCTCGTGTTTTTTGCCGCGGGTGTGGTTTGCGCCTTCCTGCTGGAAAAGTCTCAGCAAGAGGTGCCCAAGGTTGTTGCCAGTGCCCCGACGGGCGACTATTACGAGGAAATCTCTTTCCCTCAGCCCGGCATCCTTGACGAGTGGAGGGTGCCCTCGCATCCGCAGTATCCTGACGAGTCGCCTGACGAACCCACGCTTTGGAATTACGACATTTTCACCCCTGTGGAGATCACATGGAACCGTGCCGGGCACGCGTATGTTCCCAAGGGTGTGACGCACGAGGATGAGCCGGAATTTGGGCTCAGGCTTGTTTCCTTCGCCCATCCCATTTACCGTCTGTCGCTGCAGGGATCCGTTGCGCCCGAGACCCAAAAGGCCGATGAGAAAAAGACGGATGATCTCGAAATTCTCATCTACGATTCCGAGTTCAAAAACCAAGTCCGCACTCCCGCCGGGGAAATTTACGAGACCAAGGGCAAGCTCCTTCGTGTCCGCAAGGGGCAGGAGCTTTCAAGCCCCAACATAAAAATCACGGATTGCCAGCTCGCCACGGTTGATGGCGCGGATGGCACCAAGACCAAAAACCTCACGGTCACTGTTTTTGACAACGACCTCAACCGTGAGTTTCTCCTCACCACGCGTCCCTACGAGTTCACTGACATTACGAACCTCGTTTTCGCCCTTGAGTCCGATCCCGGCAAGACGTGGACACTGCACAAAGTCGGCGACAAAATCGAAGCGGAGGGCCTCGGAACATTTTCGATAAAAAGCATTGACTTTGAGCGCCGGCATGTGAGTGTGGAGAAACTTTACAAATCCGTTACCCGGGGAAAATCCAAGAAAACGCAGACCGTGACACTCCGGGTCGAGTCACCAAAGCAACCAACCATCGCACCGAAATCCATCGAAACAGCCGCTCAATCTTAACCACTCACCCCTTGATTCTAACCACTCAACTTTTCACCCCGCATGAATAAGTCGCTCCGTCTAAAAAAAGTCCTCGCCTCGATACTGGTTGCCGCTGTGCCAACCACTTTGCCTGTTGCCGTCGTGCACGCCCAGGAGGCCGAGGATGGTAACGCACGCTTCACGAACCTCATCCTTGAGGCCTATTCCGCCCGAGACAAGGGCGACCTTGCGCTTGCCAAGGCAAAGGCGGAGGAAGCGCTGAAAGTCGACCCCACCTCGGCTGCTGCCAAGGAGCTCGTCGCCGAGGCTGACAAGGCTGCCGCCGTCCCGCCGCCGCCTGCTGTCGCTCCTCAGCCTCCTCTCCCCCCGCCGCCGCCCCCGCCACTTGCGGTGCCGCCATCGCCCTCTGGAACTGCCGTCGCTCCTGCCACGCCACTTGATGCCGTTGCCAGCAAGCACGAGGCCCTCTACACCGAGGTGCAGATGGCAAAAGTCGAGGCCGACCAACTCGCCCGCGCGGGCAGGTATGTCGAGGCGCTCCTTCTTCTCGACAACGCCGAGAAGGCGCTTCCGAGCAGTGCCGGTGCCCAGCCGGTAAAGGATAGCGTCATTGTGTTGCGCCAGCAAATCATCGCCCTGCGTGATCACGGAGGTCTCCCCCCCCGCGTGACTGTTGCCGCCGAACAGCTGCTTTCGGATACCAAGGCCCGGAATGACCGCCTCGCCGCGGAAGCCCTCGCGCTTGCGGAGGATGCCAGGGGGCAAATCAGAAAAGGACTTTTTGACGATGCCCAGGCCACACTCACCAAGGCCTTTGCCATCATGCCCCCCAGCATCGCGCTGCAGGACAAGATGGAGGAACTCCGTAAGGTTCAGTCCCTCCTCTATCGTGTGCGCATGGAAATTGCCGTCCAAGAGCAGCGTGACATTAAGGCTGCCGAGCACTACCTCGGCGAGTATGTCCGCATCAACGGCAAGGAAACCCGCGAATACTACCAGCTCGAAGCATGGCTGTCGGATATCAAGAAAGACCCCGCCTTCCGCAACATCACCGAGAGCAGCCCCGGCTTTGCCAAGGCCGAGCCCAAGGTCGAGGAGCTCATCATCAAGGGGCGTTCGCAATATCTTTACGGTGACTTCGCCGGCGCCAAGGCCACCTTTGGCGAAGTCCTCCTCTATCAGCCTCACAACACTGTTGCCAAGACCCATATCATCAGGGTCAACGAGGTCCTTGCGCGCTCCTCTTCGCTCAACCGCAATGTGACCCGCTCCAGCATGTTGAACGAGGTTGACGAGAAATGGAAATCCCCGGAGGTTTTCGACAAGCGTGACACGCGTTCCTTGGTGGATGAAAACGCCGTGGACCCTGTCCTTGCCCGGATGAGGCGCATTCACATCCCGATGATTACATTGCAGGACGCCCACCTGAACAAGGCCATAGAGCTCCTGTCGGAGATTTCGCAAACCTTTGATCCTGAGCGCAAGGGTGTTAACATGGTCACCTTCGATCCGGAGCAGAAAAATCCGCAGGTGCGCATCATCATGCGCAACGTTTCCCTTGACCGTGTCCTTGATCTTGTCACCAAGACCGTTGGCTTCAGTTATACCATCAACAATGGCATTGTCGAAGTCCGGCCCGATGTTGGTAGCAGCGAAGTCGAGACGGAAATTTTCCCCGTCAATCCCACTGCGGTGACCCGCATGACGGGCCTTGGCAGTGGTGCCGCCTCAGGCGCGGGAAATTCGGCGCCCGGAGGTTTTGCTCCCGCGGCGGGCGCGACACCGATTGGCGGCGGAGCGAGCCCGCAGGAAGAGGCCATCAAGAGCTACCTCCAGCGCTCGGGTGTTTCCTTTGAGGTGAAGGACAGTGCCCTTGCCTTCGATGGAACCCAGATCATCATAACGCAAAACCGCCGCAATCTGGAACGCATTCGCAACATTCTCCGTCGTTATAATGACATCAAGCAGGTCCATGTTGACGTCAAATTTCTTGAGGTGATCCAGTCGCAACTCAAGCAGATCGTGAACAACTGGCGGATTGAGAGGACCAACGCCTTTGGCGTTAAGGAAATAAGGTCGGACACGGGTTTGCGGAGTTTGCATTCGGCGTGGGGACCGGCGAAGGCGGTAACGCCGGGGGCGATTGTCACCACGCCTTCCTCCCTGGATCCCACCACCGGGCTCAATGTCTCGGGCGAGCCCATCACCCAGCCCATCACCACCTCGCCTCCCGCGATTTCCAATTCTTTGCTGGGCAGCGAGACGGCTGTTTTCGACGGTGTCATCGGCACCATTGGCAGTTGGGATCTGCGATACATTTTGCAGGCCATCGAAGCCAGCGAGGGTTCTGACATGATGGCGGCGCCCAGCCTGACCGTGCTTGATGGCAAGACCGCAACCATCCGCATTGCGCAAGCGCTCCGTTATCCTGAAAACTACGGGCAGACCCAGTCGCAGACCTCCAACAACGGTGGCAGTAACTACTATGGCGGCGGCGGAAATTCGTCCGTCACCATTACGGCGGGGCAACCCCAGGATTTTGTCACGCAGGACATCGGTGTGAACTTGGAGATAACTCCCACGGTGGCCAAGGAGGACGATACCATTTCGCTGACACTCAAGCCCAAGGTGGTTGATTTCGAGGGTTTTGTGGAATACGGCGGTGTCTCGGTTGCCATTGCCGGCAATACGACGGTGACGGTGCCTTCGGGCTTTTATCAGCCCGTGTTTTCGATTCGCGAGATCACCACTGACGTGACGATTTTCGATGGTTCGACGATTGTCATTGGCGGCTTGATGCGCGAGGAGGTGAAGACGGTTGAGGACAAGATACCCGTGCTGGGTGATCTCCCGTTGTTGGGAGCGGCCTTCCGCAGCAAGGGCAAGACTGTCACCAAGAAAAATCTGATGGTGTTTGTCACCGCGAACCTGATTTCTCCGGGTGGTGGCCTTCTCAAGAGGACAGAGGGAACGGTTGGCCCTGCCACGGTTTACGCCAATCCGACCTTGCTTACGCCCGCGGGGGAAGTCCATCGCGTGGTCATTGAGTCGCGCACTTCACCGACGACGCCGCCGGCGGCGCAATAGGTTTTGCAAATCAATCAGGCAGGGTGCGTTCCAAGGAGTGCGCCCTGTTTTTTTTGCGAAGTGCTTTGGTGTGGACTTGGGGGATGAGGAGCATTGCATGGGGGGGTATTTTTTGCATGGAAACTTTTCCCGTTGATTTTCTTGAATGGCTGCTTGGGTTTTTGCCCGGTGATGCGCACTGGCTTCGGTGGATGGCGGGGGCCGGGGTTGCCATTGGGGCGATTCTGTCGGTTTTTGGGCTGACGTTTGCGTTTCTTACGGTGACGGAGCGCAAGTTGCTGGGGCGTTTTCAGAACCGTTATGGTCCGAACCGTGTCCGGGTGCTGGGGGTGCGGTGCTTTGGTTTTTTCCAGCCGTTTGCGGATGCGGTGAAGGCGTTGACGAAGGAGGATGTGGTGCCGCGCGGGGCGGACAGGGTGGTGCATTTTGTGGCGCCCGTGGTGGCGGTGGGTTTTTCGGTGCTGGGTTTGGCGGCGTTGCCGTTCGGGCGGGATTTGACGGTGTTGGGGGGGATGGATGCGTCGCTGGTGTATTTTTTTGCGGCGGGGGCCGGGGCGGAGTTGGTGGTGTTCATGGCGGGGTGGTCGAGTTGCAACAAGTATGCGTTGATTTCCGCGTTGAGGGCGCTTGCGCAGTTGGTGAGTTATGAGTTGCCGTTGTTGTTGACGGCGTTGGTGGTGGTGATGTCCGCCGGGTCGTTGTCGTTGGTGGATGTGGTGGATGCGCAGGATGGGTGGTGGTTGGGGGGGCTGGTGCCGCAGTGGTTTGTGTTTACGCCGTGGGGTTTGACGGGGGGTCTGGTTTTTTACATTGCTGCGTTGGCGGAGTGCAACCGGTGTCCGTTTGATTTGCCTGAGGGGGAGAGTGAGATTATCGCGGGTTATTTGACGGAGTATTCCGGGTTTAAGTATGCGTTGTTTTTCATGGGTGAGTATTTTGGGATGGCGGCGTTGTCGGGGTTGGGTGTGACCTTGTTTTTGGGTGGGTGGCAGGCGCCGTGCGAGTTTTTGCAGTTTGTGCCGTCGTTTGTGTGGTTTTACGTGAAGTTGGTCGGGGTGATTTTGAGTTTTATGTGGATGCGGGCGACGTTGTTGCGGTTGCGCATGGATCAGTTGATGAGGCTGGCGTGGAAGTTTCTGGTGCCGTTGGCGTTGGTGAATCTTTGGGTGGGGGTGTTTTGGGTGGGTTCGGCGGAGTGGGGTGTGTGGTGGGGGCTGCGTTGGGCGATGGGTTTTGGGGTGTCGGTGGGGGCGTTTGTCGGGTTGGGGCGTTTGTTGGGGGAGGGGTTTGCGCCGCGGCGTTACCGGTATGTGGCGGAGTAGTGGGAATTTGCGGCTTGCGGGAACCGGGGGTGTGCGTTGGTGTTCTTTTTGCCATGGGAGTCGTATCCAGAGTTTTTTCGGTGTGTTTGTTTCTTGTCGCGGTGGCGTTTGCCGTCGTGCCCTTGGGGGTTGCGGGGGCGGAGTCGGCGGAGGGGCGGCGGTTGTTGGAGGGGCAGTCGTTTGTTTTTGTCACGCGTCATCAATATGCGAGCGGGCATCATAATACGGAGACGTTTTTTCCGGCGGCGGAGAATGAGCACAACAGCGGGCGTTTTAATCCCGGGGGCGCGTTGCGGGTGATTGATTTCAAGACGGGGCGGGTGCGCACCTTGCTGGAGGTGAAGCGCGGGGTTATCCGTGATCCCGAGGTGCATTTTGATGCGAGGCGGATTGTGTTTTCGATGCGGAAGGATGCGGCGGACAGTTATCATGTTTACGAGATCAATGTGGATGGGACGGGACTCCGGCAGCTTACGTTTGCGAAGGATGTGGATGACATTGATCCGTTTTATCTTGCGGACGACCACATTGCGTTTTCGTCCACGCGCGAGCCGAAGTATTGCGGGTGCAACAAGCACATCATGGCGAATCTTTACCGGATGGAGCCGGACGGGGCGAACATTCATCAGATTAGCAAGAACACGCTTTTTGACGGGCATGGTGTGTTGTTGCCGGACGGGCGCATTCTTTACGATCGCTGGGAGTATGTGGATCGCAATTTTGGTGATGCGCAGGGGCTTTGGACGTGCAATCCGGACGGGACGAACCATGCGCTTTATTGGGGGAACAACACGCCTTCGCCCGGGGGCGTGATTGATGCGCGGCCTTTGCCCGGGCATTCGAGTCGTGTCGCGTGCATTCTTACCTCGACGCATGACCGTCCGTGGGGGGCGCTTGCGGTGATTGACCGGCAGCTTGGGTTGGAGGGGCCGAAGGCTGTTTTGGGGATTTGGCCGGAGAGTGCGCGGAAATATGTTTGGGAGAGTGATTACGCGCCGCCCGGCGGGGGCTATGGGATCGACAATATGATGCGGCATGTGCGTTTGAAGTATGAGGATCCTTATGCGTTGAGTGAGCGTCACATTGTTTGTGCGCGGCAGATTGGGGGGCGCTCCGAGAAGACGGGGCTTTTTCTTGTTGAGCTTGGCGGGGAGGAGACGCTTTTGCACGCGGACGAGACGCACGGGTGTTACGACCCGCAGCCGATTGCGCCCCGGGCGCGTCCGCCGGTGATTCCGGCGCGGCGCGATTATACGAGTGCGACGGGTGCGTTTTACGTGCTCGATGTGTATGAGGGGACGCACATGAAGGGGGTGCGGCGCGGGGATGTGACCCAGTTGCGCATAGTTGAGGTGCCGGAGAAGCGTTTTTGGTCGCGCGGGCGCTGGTCCGGGCAGGGGAGTGTTTATCCTGCGATTGGCTGGGATGATTTTCAGACGAAGCGCATACTCGGCACGGTGCCTGTCAATGCGGACGGTTCGGCGTATTTTGAGGTTCCCGCGGAGAAGTTCGTTTATTTCCAGCTTTTGGACAAGGACGGGCAGTTGGTCCAGTCCATGCGCAGCGGCACGTATGTGCAGCCCGGGGAGAATGCCGGATGCATCGGTTGCCATGACGACCGGTTGGCGACGGCGACAGCTGTGCAGCGCGAAGCCCTTGCGCGCATTCTCCGGCAGAAGCCCGCGGTGCCTGTTCCCTGGCAGGGACAGGTGAAGGCGTTTGGTTACCGCGAGCACGTCCAGCCTATCTTTGACCAGCACTGCGTGCGGTGCCATCAACCCGGCAAGAATGGCGCCCGCAAACTCAATCTCTCCGGAGCCGCCGGGCAGGTTTTCAATCCCTCCTACGCGGAGCTTTGGGGGAAAAAATACATCAAGCCCGTGGGCGCCGGCCCCGCCCGCATTCTCCAGGCGCGCGAATGGGGATCGAGCCGCAGCAAGCTCATGGACGTCATCAAGCGCAACCATGCCGGCGTGAAGCTTGACGCGCGCAGCCGCGATATTCTCAACACATGGATCGACCTCAACGCCCCCTACTATCCCAGCTACGCCACCTCCTATCCCGACAATCCCTACGGACGCAGCCCGCTCACCGGAGCGGAGACCGCGCAGCTCAAGAAGCTTACCGGGCACGACATCGCGCCCAATCCCCCCGACCGGAGCGGGCGCATGTATGTGGACGATCCCGGGCAGCCTGACGGGCGCGAGCGCGCCCTGATGCGTGCCGCGACGCTGCTAAACTTTGACGAGCCCGCGAAAAGTCCCGTCCTTGACGGACTTCGGGAAAAAGCCCCCGAGAAGCACGCCGCGGCGCTCAAGATCCTCCAGACTGGCAAAGAGCGCATCGCGCAAAACGGCACCAACGACCTCGACGGCTTCAAACCCTGCCCCATGGATCTCTGGCGCGAGGACAAATACCAACGCTCCCGCCAGCGCGAAGCCGCCAACCGCCAGAGCATCGCCACCGGGAAAAAGCGTTACGACGAAGGATCCCCTTCGGAAAAATAATCCCGCCATGAACGCCACACCCTCCGGGCGCCGCGTCAAGCACCTGCGCTGGCCAATCCGGCTCGCGCTCCGCCCCCTCGCCCTCCTCGTGCGCCTCTGGCTGCGCACACTCCGCATCCACACCCGCCCCGCCGACCTCCGCGCATGGCACGACGCCCCCCCCGGGCGCCTCGTCATACTCTGGCACAACCGCCTCCTCGTTGCCGCCGAGCTCCACCGCCGCCACAGCCCCCGCACCCCCATCAGCGGACTCATCAGCGCCAGCAGGGACGGCGCCTGGCTCGCCACCTTTTTCCGGCTGCTCGACATCGGCGCCATCCGCGGCTCCAGCAGCTGGCGCGGCGCCCCCGCCACACGCGAGATCCTCCATCGCCTGCACGCCGGCGAAGACATCGGCATCACCCCCGACGGCCCCCGCGGCCCCTGTTACGACTGGAAACCCGGCTTTGTGCAAATCGCCGCCGCCGCCCGCTGCCCCATCGTCCTCCTCGGCACCCATTACCACTGCGCCCGGCGGCTCGCCACCTGGGACCGCTTTTACATACCCGCGCCCTTTTCGCGCGTCGATCTCACCGTCGAAATCATCCCCGCAGACTCCCCCCTGCGCACCCTGCCCACCCCCGAACTCTCCGCGCACCTCCGCGAACGCCTCAACGCGCTCACCGACGACAACGTCTGACCCCCTACACATTTGCCGCCGGCACCGCATTTTCGACCTCCTCCGGCTCCTCCCCCTGCGCCTTCCGCGCCCTGCGCGCCGCCGCCCGCTGCGCGATCAACGCATGGAAGTGTTTGATGACCCGGTTGAGCGCGCGCACGCCACTGTTCAACGACCCCGGCGCCACCAGCCCATTGCGCGTGTCCACACTCTGCATGAACTCCCGGTAAACCTCGTTCATCGCCCCCCGCGCCTTCCTGACACTGATCGTGGGCCGCGCCACCTTTTCCTCATTTCGCTGCATCGAGAGGCTCTTGTACCGCGCCTGCGCATCCCCCAGCATCCCCACCAGACCCGTCAAATCCAGCAACGCCACCTCCGGCGCAACATCCGCGCGGTGCAAATCACTGAGCAGATTATCGATCGTCCCCGTCCGCTGCGCCCGAGACACCCCCGTCAAACTCCCATAATGCGCGAGCAGATTGCGAAGACTCACCGCCGCCGCGTGCCGCGCCGCGTCCGGATCGTGAAGACTGCACCGGATGCGCAGGATAAGATTCCTGTGCAACGCCGCCCGCATCCGGTCCGTCCCACGGATATGCGCGGTCAACGCACTCTTGCGCACCACCTCAAGCGTGTGCAACAGCGTCTCAAAGCGAGATTTGAACACCGCCCACAACGGAGCAAAGTGCTCGCTCACCCCAAAGTTCTCCGCCGTCACAATGGTCTGGCTCATGAACGTATGGTATTCCTCGTTACGCAATGAAGGCAGATGGATCGTCTTTATTTGCATCGTATCTCGCAGCTTGACTTGAACATGCGATTGTTTTTTGGGGAAAACCACGCCGTGGACAAGCCCTTTTTGAACTCAAAACGACCTGCTCCTGCCGAGCACATTCCAAAAATATTTTTTTCGCACCTGCTCCCCGCGAGCAACTCGCTCCCAAAAATAATTCGCATCCGCTCTTCCAGAGCAAGTCTGACAAAAAAATTATTGCCATTTGCTCGCCACGAGCAAGTCACTCAAAAATATAAGCGGCACCTGCTCCAAAAGAGCAAGTCCCGCAAATTTTTTACACCAACTTGCTCTCAGCGAGCAACTCTCCAAAAAATTTTGGCCACACTTGCTCGCCACGAGCAAGTAGCTTCCAATTCAAAATGGAATTTGCTCGCGGCGAGCAAGTCCAAAGCATTTCCAAAAGCTCCTTGCTCTTCGCGAGCAAGCATGTAAAAAAAATCCCCGCGACTTTCCCCCGCGAACGACAGTTCTGCAAACAAGGACGCGCCCAGTTATGGAGTGCGGGACTTCAGTCCCGCTTTGGAGCGGGGGATTCATCCCCCGCGTCCCCGGACAAGGACAACGCCCCGGATGGACAAACGGCGATGAATCGCCTTCGCGAAAGCGGCGATGAATCGCCGCACTCCATAACTGGATGCACTCAGTTTGTCGGAGGGGCAAGGGTGTTGTTTTGGCAAGTGCGGATGCGTTTGGAGTTTTCCGATTTTTTTATTTGCGCGGCGGGTGTCTTTTCCGGCTAATGCGCGGGCTATGATCTTACAGCATGTTGCCAAAGTTTCCATTAATCTGGGTGACTTCCCTTGGGTTGCCGTTGTTGCCTTGGGCGTTGTCCTGGGGGCGGTCCTGTGGGTGGTGGGGATTTATAACAACCTGGTTGCGTTGCGCAATCGGTTCGGAAACGCCTTTGCGCAGATTGATGTGCAGCTTAAGCGGCGTTACGATTTGATCCCGAACTTGGTGGAGACGGCGAAGGGTTACCTGAAGCATGAGCGCGAGACGCTGGAGAGTGTCATCAAGGCGCGCAATCTGGCGGCGGCGGCGGCTGGGGCGGCGGCGGCGAATCCGGCGGATGGGGCGGCGGTGCGCGGGTTGGCGGGTGCGGAGTCGGGGTTGGCCGGGGCGCTTTCGCGGATGATGCTGGTGGTGGAGCAGTATCCGGAGTTGAAGGCGAGCGCGAACATGCTGCAGTTGAGCGAGGAGCTGACTTCGACGGAGAATCGTGTGTCGTTTGCGCGGCAGGCGTTCAACGACGCGGTGATGGCTTACAATACGGCGCGGGAGAGTTTTCCGGCGGTGGTGTTCTCGGGCATGTTCGGGTTCCAGCCGGCGGAGTTGTTCCAGATCGTGGACGCGGCTGAGAAGGTGGCGCCGAAGGTGCGGTTTTAAGTCTGGGGGGCGGTGGCAAAGCGAGGGATGATGCCGCCGAAGGCGCCGTTGGTGAAGAAGACCACGAGTTGTGGCGTTTGCGTGGCGGCGGCGGTGGTGGTGGCTTTGCGCAGTGCGTCGAGGAGGGCTTCGTGGCTGTCGGCGGCGTGGGCGCGGCGTCCGCGGAGCCCGAGTTCGCGGGCCATGGCGTGGGTATCGAGGCGTTCGCCGGGGGGGAGTTTTTGGGCGGAGTGGACGGGGGCGAGCCAGATGCTGTCGGCGTGGGCGAGCGCGTCCACGAGGGCGCTTTGCATGAGGCTTCGCGTGGTGGTGTTGCTGCGCGGCTCGAACGCGGCGTGGATGTGGTGCCGGGGGTGGCGTTGGCGGAGCGATGCGAGGGTGAGGGCGAGGGCGGTGGGGTGGTGCGCGAAGTCTTCGAGCACGGTGAGGGCGGGTGTGTCGAGGAGTTGTTCCTGACGCCGGCGGACGCCTTGGAATGCGGCCAGCGCCGCCAGTGGCAGCGCGGCGGGCGTGGCGGGGTGGAGCAGAGTGGCGGCGGCGGTGGCGGCGATGGCGGCGTTGCGCGCGTTGAAGAGTCCGGGGGGCGCCCAGTGGATGCTGCCCCAGGGGGTGCCGCGCCAGGCGAGGGTGAAGCGGGCGCCGTCCGCGCCCTCGGCGAAGTGCGTGATCCGCGCGTCGTTGTCCGGGCCCGTGCCGACGCGGATGACGGGGCACCAGGTGACGTCGGCGAGGATGCGCGCCAGTGCCGCGTCGTCTCCGTTGGCGACGATGGCGCCGTTGCGGGGGACGACGCGCGTGGCGTGCGCAAAGGTGCGGAGCACGTCGTCGAGGTCGCGAAAAATGTCCGCGTGGTCAAACTCCGCGTTGTTGAGCGCAAGCACCGTGGGCAGGTATTGGATGAGTTTGCCGCGCTTGTCGAAGAAGGCGGAGTCGTATTCGTCGCCCTCGATGACGAAGGGGCCGCCGTCAACGCCCGCCGCCGCCCCCGAGGGCAGGTCGCGGGGGATGCCGCCGACGAGCCAGCCTGTGTCCGCGCCGGCGGCGCGCAGGAGCATGGCGGCAAGGCAGGTGGTGGTGGTCTTCCCGTGGGTGCCGCCGACGACGAGGTTGCGCCGCCGGTTCAAAAGCTGCGTGCGGAGCAGCTCGGGAAGCGACACGCAGGGCGTGCGCCGCGTTTCCAAGAGTTCCTCGATCTCGGGGTTGCCGCGCGAGGTGGCGTTGCCGATGACGACCAGGTCGGGGGCGAGCGCGGACAGGCGCGCCGCGTCCCAGCCCTCAAGCACGCGCACGCCCGCTGTGTGCAGGGCGGTGGACATGGGGGGGTAGGCGCCCGTGTCCGCGCCGCTGATCGTGTGCCCGAGCGAGCGCATGAGCAGGGCCGCGTTGCCCATGGCGGTGCCGCATATGCCGAGGAAGTAAATGTGCATGGGCGTGGACAATGGCGCGGGCGCGCGGGCGGCTCCAAGCAGAATTTGCGCGCGCGCGCGACGTTTGGCTTGTCGCCGCGAGCTTCTTCGCGCTACCTGCCTGCCCATGTCCAACGAGAACAAGACATCCGGCGGCGCGGCTCAGAACGGGCGCGTGCTCAGGCGCGAAGTGAGCGCCACCGTCATCCCCTCGGGCGATCCGGTGCTCCTGCCCGCCGGGACGCGGGTTGATATCACGCACCGGCTGGGGGGGAACTTCACCGTGGTGGGCGATGCGGGCATGTTCCGCATCAATGGCGCGGATGCGGACGCGATGGACGAGCCCGCGCCGGCGGCCACGGGCGCGGTCGGGGGGAGCACCGACGCGGCGGGTTCGCGCGGCACGGCGGAGCACCGGGGGCATTCGGGGGCGCCGGACGAGGCGGCGCTCTGGGCGCAGCTCAAGGCGGTGTTCGATCCCGAGATCCCCGTGAACATCGTGGACTTGGGCCTGGTTTACTCCCTGCGGGTGGATGCGCTCGGGGGCGCGGACCGCCATGGGGTGCATGTGGCGATGACCTTGACAGCGCCGGGCTGCGGCATGGGCCCCGTGATCGCGGAGGATGCGCGCAACCGCCTGCTTGCCGTCCCGGGTGTGCACGAGGCATTTGTCGAGATTGTGTGGGAGCCGCCGTGGACCTCGGCGATGATTTCCGAGGAGGGGCGGATGGAGCTGGGCTTGTTGTGAGGGGCGTGGAGCGCGTTTGAAGATGGGCATTTCATTCGTCCAGGACATTGCCATTGTGCTTCTCTCCGCGGGGATCGCGGGGGTGATCTGCCGTTACGCCGGGCTGTCCGTCGTGGTGGGCTACCTGCTGGCGGGCATCGTCATCGGGCCCAACACGCCTGTGGAGATGATCACGGACGAGGCGCGCATCAACGACCTGGCGCAGGTCGGGCTCGTGTTCGTGATGTTTGCGATCGGGCTGAACCTGGGCCTGACGAAGCTGGCGCGCATGGGCATGGGCGTGATCGTGGCGACGGGGCTGGGCGCGGTGTTCGTGTTCATGTTCACGCAATTGCTCGGGCAGGCGATGGGCTGGGATTACAAGCAGAGCCTGTTCGCGGCGGCGATGCTGATGGTGTCGAGCTCGGCGGTGATCGCGAAGGTGCTCCAGGAGTTGCGCCTCACGCACAACAAGGTGGCGCAGAAGGCGATGGCGATAACGATTTGCGAGGACCTGGTGGCGGTGGCCATGCTGGCGATCCTGGCCTCCGTGGGCGGGGGGGACGGGGAGGGGTTCGCGGGTGCCTCGGCGGTGGGCGGCATGGGGAGCGCGTTCACGAAGATCAGCTCGTATGTGATTTTGATCCTCGCGGTGTGCCTGCTGGTGGTGCCGCGGTTGATGCGCCGGCTCGACATGTCGGGGGACCCGGAGTTGCGCACGGTGGGGATCTCGGGCGTGCTCCTGCTGCTGGCGGTGTGCGCGGCGCAGGCGGGTTTTTCCACGGCGCTGGGCGCGTTCCTGTTCGGGGCGATCATGGCGGAGCTGCCGCAGCGGGACTTTATCGAGAAGTCCTTCGAGAGCGTACGGAGCATTTTCAGCAGCCTCTTCTTCGTCTCGATCGGGATGATGGCGAGGCCGGGGGATCTGTTCAAGGCGGAGGTGCTGGCGCTGGTGTGCGTGCTGGTGTGCTTTGCGATGTTTGTGCGCCCGCTCGCGTGCGGGTTCGCGCTCATGCTTGTGGGCGTGCCGCCGCATGAGGCGCGGCGCGGGGGGCTGCTGCTCACGCCCTTGGGCGAGTTCACCTTCATCATCGCGCAGGCGGCGATCGCGGAGAGGATTTTCCCGGGATATTTTTACCCCGTGGCCATCGCGCTCTCGGTGTGCACGGTGCTTTTCACGCCGCTCGTGAACCGGTTCGCGGACCCGATCCTTGCCTTTGTCTCGCGGGTGGAGCCGCGGTGGGTTGCGCGCGCCCTGCTCGCCTATCACGCGTGGCTGGCGCAGATGGGGAGGCGTTTTTCACCGGGGGAAAACACGTGGCGGTTTGTGCGCCCGCGCCTGGCGCAGATTGCGGGCGAGATGCTGCTGGTGACGGGGCTGCTGGTTTTTTCAGGCCCGTTGTTGGCGAAGATCCAGGGCTGGGTTGACGGGGCGGCGGAGGGGGGCGGGGAGGGCACGGCGTTGTTGTCGTGGCTGGCGGCGGGGAAGTCGTTGCAGTGGCTCTTCTGGGGCGTTGTCGTCGGTGTGGTGCTGATGTTCCTCCTGTCCGTCGTGCGCAATGTGTGGGCGACCACGCCGGTTCTGGCCAAGGGGCTCGCCTCGCCCGCGTTGCCGCGCAAGATGATCGCCCAGGGCTTCAACGTGGTGGCGCTCGTGGTGCTCGGGTGCTGGCTTTACTCCATTCTGCCGTTCGAGCTGGAGGCCGTTTCGCTGGGTGCGCGCGTGGCCATCCTCGCGGGCACGGCGGCGCTCGTGGCGATTTTCTCACGGCGCTTGATTTACTGGCACAGTGCCTGGCGCGTCTCGATGGAGGCGGTCTTGTCGGGTGGCGCGCCGGTGGCGCCGGACAATGCGCACGCGGTGGCGCGGCAGCATCTGGACTTGGGTCTGGAGGCCTGGGCCATCCATTTGCAGGACTGCGTTCTTCCGGACAACGCCGCCTGCGCGGGCAAGCCGCTTTCGGAGCTTGCCATCCCGACGCGGTTCGGGGGCTCCATCATTGAGATTGAGCGCAACGGGCACAGCGTCCTCACGCCCAAGCCGGACATGCAGCTTTATCCGGGCGACAAGGTGCTGTTGCTGGGGAAGGACTCCGAGCTTGCCGCCACGCGCAAGTTCCTTGAATCGAGGGCTCCCCAAGCGCCGTCCGACGAGACTTTTAACAGCGTCGTCCTGGAGTCGTGCCATGTGCGCAAGAGCCCGCACTCGGGCAGGCGTCTCGCGGAGTTGGGGATCACGCAGGCGACCGGCGTGCGCCTCGTTGGCATCCAGCGCGGCGCGGTGCGCATCACCAATCCGACGGGCTCGGACACGATCGAGGAGGGCGACCACCTGTTGCTGGTGGGGACGTTGGAACAGTCGCGGCGTTTCGCGCGATGGCTGGACGGTGGCGCCCGGGAGCCTGCCGGGAACTGAGCGCGTTACCTTACGCCTGTTGCAAGGCCGCCGTGATTGCGGCGCGAACGGCATCCGCGTCCGCCGGCAGCACCTTTTTCGCGATGCGTCGCAGCCTCAATTCGTCCAGTGCGGCGTGCGTGGGCTTTTCCCCGGTGATCTCGGCGATGATTTCCGGGAACTTTGCCGGGTGCGCCGTCGCGAGCACGACGGTGCGCATGTCCGGGCGCACGGCTGCGAACGCGCACGCGGTGTGCGGGTCGATCAGGCAGCCGGCGCGTTCGTAAGCGCCCTGGATCTGGAGGCGCAGCGCGGCATCGTCGCATGTCGTGGCGCGCAGCCCGGCCCCTGCCGTCCCGTCGCCGGGGGCGAGCGTGAGCGCGCCGTCGCGGCCCAGTGTTTCGAGCGCGGCGCGCAGGCGCGCGCCGTCGCCGTCAAAGTGCCACCATAGCCAGCGTTCAAAATTGGAGGCCTGCTGGATGTCCATCGAGGGCGCGAGGCTGGGTGTGACCGGGCCGGGGCGGTAAACGCCTTTTTGGAAAAAATCGGCGACGACGGCATTGACGTTCGTGGCGGCGCAGAAGCGCAGCCCGGGCACGCCCATCCGTCCGAGCATCCAGCCGGCGAGCACGTTGCCAAAGTTGCCGGTCGGGACGATGAATTCGAGCGGGTTTGCCTCGCTGGCGTTGAGCCTCAGCGCGGCGTCCAAGTAATAAACGCACTGCGCGAGGATGCGGGCGATGTTGATGGAGTTGACGGGCGTGAGGGCGTGCGCGGTGGCGAACGGGGTGTCGGCGAGGATGGTTTTGACGATGGCCTGCGCGTCGTCGAAGCTGCCTCGCACGGCGAGGGCGTGGACGTGGGGCGAGCCTGTGCACGCGATCTGGCGTTCCTGCAGCGCGCTGACGCGGCCCTCGGGGTAGAGGATGAAGCTGTGGATGCCCTTGTCCGCGGGCACTCCGTGGATGGCGGCGGAGCCGGTGTCGCCGGAGGTGGCGCAGAGAATGTTCAGGGGGCGGGCGGTGGCGTGGAGGTTGCGCGCGTAAAGCTGGCCGAGGAGCTGAAGCGGGAAGTCCTTGAATGCGAGTGTGGGGCCGTGAAAGAGCTCAAGGAGGTAAAGGGGGGCGCCGCCGCTGTCCTCCCCGTCCTCGCGGCCCAGTTCGGTGAGCGGTGCGACGGGCGAGGGAAAGCCGTCATAGGCGCGCTCGACGCAGTCGCGCAGCTCGCAGTCGGGGATGTCGGTGGCGAAGTGTGCAAGGAAGGCGTGCGCGAGGGTGGAGTATCCGAGCCCGCGCCAGTCTTCGAGTTTCCCGGACAGGTCGGGCAGTGTTTCCGGGACAAACAGCCCGCCGTCGGACGCGATGCCCTTCATGACGGCTTCGTTGAATGTGGCGGTATCCCCGCCGCGTGTGCTGATGTATTTCATGTTAATAATCGGGTGTTAATTTTGGGAAGGAAATGAATGTCGTCCGTTTATTGGACCAGTCCTCCGTCCGCCGCAACACTTCCCTTGCGGGCGGCGATGGCGTCGCGGTAAACGCCCTCGTAACGGGCCGCGGAGCGCGTCCAGGAGAAGTCCCGCGCCATTGCGTTGCGGCGCAGGCGGGCAAAGTCGGCGGCGTTGTCGTAATAGAGCTGGAGGGCGCGGATGATGGCGTTGCGCAGCGCGCCCGCGGTGGCGTCGTAAAAGAGAACGCCCGTGCCGGTGGCGCCGGCGGACGCGTCGGCGTTTGTGCGCGGCGGCATCCAGTCCTGGACGGTGTCGGCGAGCCCGCCGGTGGCGTGCGCGACGGGGAGTGCGCCGTAGCGCATGGAATACATCTGGTTGAGCCCGCACGGCTCGAAGCGGCTTGGCATGAGGAAGAAGTCGGACGCCGCCTCGATTTGGTGCGCGAGCGCGTTGTCGAACCCGATCCGGACGGCGCACTTGTCCGGGTGGCTCCGTGCCAGCCACAGGTATTGTTCCTCAAGCCATTGCTCCCCTTTGCCGAGCAGGACGATCTGCATGTGCGCGCGCGCGAGCAGGTCGGGGAGGATCGTGGCGAGCAGGTCGAGCCCCTTCTGGTCGTAGAGGCGGGCGACGACGCCGAAGAGCGGCACGGCGGGATTCTCCCGGAGGGCGAGCCGGCGTTGGAGCGCGGCCTTGCACACCGCTTTTCCGGAGAGGTCCGCGGCGGAAAAGCGGGCTGGCAGGTGCGCATCCGTTTCCGGGTTCCAGCTGGTGGTGTCCATGCCGTTGAGGATGCCGGAGAGGTCGGTGCTCCGGTGGCGCAGCACGGGGTCGAGGCCGAATCCGTGGGCGGGTGTCTGGATTTCGCGCGCGTAGGTGGGGCTGACGGTGGTCAGCTTGGTCGCGTGGTAGATCGCGCCCTTCATCAGATTGATGCCGCCGAGGCATTCGAGATTGTCGGCGGTGTCCAGCCAGCCGGGCAGGTGCAGGTAGCGCAGGATGTCCTTCGGGGCGAGTCCCTGGTGTTGCAAATTATGGATGGTGAAAAGCGTCGCGGCCCGCCCAATCGGCGTGGCGCGGCGCGTGGTGTTGAGGACGACGGGCGCGAGGGCGGCGGGCCAGTCGTGCGCGTGCACGATCCCGGGGATCCATCCTGTTTGCAGGCAGAAATCGAGCGCGGCGACCGTCAGGAATGCAAATCGGTAGGCGTCCGCCGGGAAGGTCGTGTAGATGGAGGGCGAGCCAAAGTGCGCGTTGTATTCAACGAGGTGGACGCGCGCCGCGGTGCCCTCGAACGGAGCCGTCCACACGCGGCAAAACAGGGTTTCGCGCGGCGAGAGGTGCACGGCCACGGGATGCGGATGCGGCGTCCAGCCGTTTTCCGTGGCGAGCGGGGCGGTGCCGTAGCGTGGCAGCACGATGCGCACGTCATGCCCGGCGCCCGCGAGTGTTTTGCCCAGCGAGGCGACCGCGTCCCCGAGTCCGCCTGTCTTGGCGAACGGTGCGAGTTCGGAGCTGAGCATGAGGATTTTCATCGGGGTGCGTGCGCGTTGCAAGGCGGACTCCCGCTTGCGTCCGCGCCTGCGGTGGCGTCCGCGGGAAGGGGGGGCATGGGCGAATCCGGGTCCTCGCCGTTGTCGTCAAAGTTGTGTTTTTCGGCGTGGAGGTGGCGCAGCAGCCCTCGCGGCGAGAATGTGTCGCGCACCGATGTTGCCTCGTAACCGCAGTGCACCATGCAGTTGCGGCAGCGCGATTCCCCGCTGCGTTGTCCGTAGCGGTCCCAGGGCGTCTCGTCCATGAGTTCGCGGAACGTGCGCACGTAGCCGTCGGAGAGCAGGTAGCAGGGTTTTTGCCAGCCGAAGACGTTGTAGGTTGGCGTCCCCCACGGGGTGCAGTCGTAGTCGCGTTTCCCGAGGAGGAATGCGACGAAGTTGGGCGACAGGTTCAGTTTCCAGTGTTTTTTTCCGCGCGAGAATATTTTTTTAAACAGCAGGGTCGTGCGTTCGCGGCTGAGGAAAATCTCCTGCGAGGGCGCCTTCGGGTAGGCGTAGCCCGGCGAGACCATCATGTCGTCCACGCCCAGGCGCATCATCTCGTCAAAGAACAGCCGCACGCGGCGGGGGTCGGCGGAGTTGAACAGTGTCGTGTTCGTCGTCACGCGGAAGCCCAGTTTGACGGCCTTGGCGATGGCCTCGCTTGCGATCTTGAACGTCCCTTTGCGCGCCACCGCGTGGTCGTGCTCCGCCTCAAGCCCGTCCATGTGGACGGAGAATGTCAGCTGTTTGTGCGGTTTGAACGCGTCAATCTTGCGCCCGAGCAACAATGCGTTGGTGCACAGGTAAAGGTAGCGGCCCTGGGCGATCAGCCCATCCACGATCGCGTTGATTTCCGGGTGCAGCAACGGTTCCCCGCCCGCAATGGAGACCATGGGCGCGCCGCACTCCCGCGCCGCCGCGAGGGCCTGCGCGGGCGACACGCATTTTTTCAGGAGATGGTCGGGATACTGGATCTTGCCGCATCCCTCGCACGTCAGGTTGCACCGGAATAGTGGTTCCAGCATGAGCACGAGCGGGTAGCGGTTTTGCCCGCGGAGCTTTTTCCCCATAACGTAGGACGCCACCTTGAACATTTGCGAAACTGGGACTCCCATAAAAAGTGGGGGCAGGGTTCGCGAAAGCCCCCCCCCTGTCAAGCCATGCCTGCCCGCCGCCGGGGCCTGTCTTTCCCTCCATGCTTCCCGCCGTTTTTTTATCCTGTTCAAACTCCCCCCCGTCCCCATCCTCCCCCTTTCCCTTATTAACAAAACAACGACCCGAGCACTGCCACGCCATGAAATCTGACGCCACCTGCCCCGTCCGCCACTTCCTCAAGGAAACCGACTTCACGCCTGTCGAGATCCAGTCTGTCTTTGCCACCGCCAGCGAAATGAAGGCCCGCCGTGGCGCCCCGTCCCCTGCGCGCCTCCCCCTCGCCCGCCAATCCTGGGGGCTGCTCTTTTTCAAAAAAAGCACCCGCACCCGTGTCTCCTTCCAAGTCGGCGTGCATGAGCTTGGCGGGCAGCCCGTGATGCTCAACGCCGATGAGCTCCAGCTTTCCCGTGGCGAGACCACCGCCGACACCGCCCGCGTCCTCTCGCGCTACCTCCACGGTCTTGTCATCCGTTGCTACGAGCACGGGCTCCTTGAGGAGGTCGCGCAACTGGGCACCGTCCCCGTGGTCAACGCCCTGAGCGATTATCTCCATCCCTGCCAGATTTACACCGATTTCTTCACCCTTGCCGAACGCTGGAGCAACGCGACACCAGCGCGCCACCTTGAGTCGCTCAAGGGGCGCAAAATCGCCTTCCTTGGCGACACCGCCTGCAACATGGCCAATTCCCTCATCCTTGGCGGCGCCCTGCTTGGCGTCCAGGTCGCCCTCGCCGGTCCTTCCGGCTATGAGCCCGCTGCCGGGATTCGCGCCCAGCTCCAGCGCGACGGGCTCGCGCCCACCTGGCATTTCACGCAAGACCCTGTCGAGGCAGTCCGTGGCGCCGACATGGTCTGCACCGATGTCTGGGTGAGCATGGGCATGGAGTCCGAAAAGGCCGCCCGCCTGAGCCAAATGCAACCCTATCAGGTGAATGCCCCGCTCATGCGCGCCGCCAGGCCCGGCGCCTATTTCATGCACTGCCTGCCCGCGCACGCGGGGGAGGAAGTTGCCGAGGAGGTCCTTGAAAGTCCCGCAAGCATTGTCTTTGATCAGGCCGAAAACCGCCTTCATGTCCAAAAGGCCATCCTTGCCCACCTCGCCCGTCCGCCCGCGGTTTGACGACGAGGGCAAGATTTGGTCTTGCCTTCGCTCCGCCGCATGGTTCAAGTGTCGTCCCGATATTATTAGGCAAGGAATTACGACAATAAAGAAGGGAATTACGACAATGAAAATCCATGGATTCAGCCATGCCCTCCCCAGGGCATTTTTCCAAAGTGCGGGGAACCCCTCCCGCGTTAAACATCGTGTCAACGGTATCTCCCCGGCGCGCCATCAGGAAGGAGGCACTGCGGCAATGCTTGTCACAACCACCGTGGCTTTGCTCGGCGCCTTCGCTCCCCACGCCACTGCGGGTGGGCCGGGCAGTGGCCCGCTGGATGTTGCCGCGGGCACGACGACGGCAATCAACACGACCCAGGTGTATAATTCCATCGCAATCCACGATGGAAGTGCGCTGACGGTTGGCTCGGGTGGCAACGTTGATGTTGCTGGCGGTATTTCATCCTCGGGGGAGCTCCAAGTCCTCGGGGGTGGATACTTGGAATCGGGGCCCGTTTACAACGGACACGCTTACGTGGGCACCCAACCCGCCTCCATCCTCATTTCCGGTGCCGGGAGCAAAATGGTGGTAAATTATTGGAGTCACGGCACTAATCCGGCCTCGCCCGGCACGGTACCCTATGACGATGGAAGCATGTATGGCGGTCGTGATCTGCCCGGCACCATCACGATCTCCGACGGCGGGAAACTTGAGATACTGGGAGCGGGATGGGGAGCTGACTTCAGCAATTATGGTCCCCGTGTGCCCGGACTTTATCTTGGCGGTTCCCCGTGGGCGGCGATGTCGGTGGGGACGGCGGGCGAACTCAACGGGGACGGTGGTTTCATCCACAGCAACGTCTTCGTTTATGATCTCGGCATTGTTTCTCCCGGAGATCCCGGCGCGGCCAATTCCACGGGCACGATCAACATCACCGGGGGCGGTAACCTCACGTTCAATGGCGGCCAGTTCAACGTGGACGTGAAGAATCCAGGCGAGGGCGACCGGCTCAATTTTACCGAAGGGGGCAACCTGACATTTGCAAATCCCATCGTGCTCAAGCTCTGGCTCGCGCAGGAAGTCATCGACGCGGGCGTGTTTGACGTGAACGTGGTCATGGGCGCGGACAGCATCGTCGGGTTTGACCAAAGCCATGTCAGCGTGGCGGGTTTGGATTCAGGCTGGACCGTGGACTTCCTCGTGACAAACGGCACAGGCACGCTTCGGGGCACCTTCGTTCCCGAACCCTCCACCTATGCCCTCTGGGGTGGCGTCGCCAGTCTTCTTGGCGCGTTGTGCCTGCGCCGCCGCAAGCGTTAGCCCGCCGCACACAGGTTCTTATTGAAACAGGCCGGGGCATCCGCCCTGGCCTTGTTTTTTGCAAACGCCTACTTGCGGGCAAAGAACGCCCTGATTTCAGGGATCAATTCCTCGCCCGCATCCTCCAGAAGATAATGCCCCGCGTTTGTGCAATAGCGCACGATCGCCTGCGGAAAGTGTTTCAGCCACGTGGCAAGAAAAGTGTCGTCGAAACAAAAATCGCGCCCGCCCCATGCCACCAGCGCCGGTTTCCCGCGCAATCTCTCAAGATTCGATTCCACCTCAAGCAACGCCGGCCAGCTCGGGTGTCCAGGCCCCAGCGGAATATCCTGGATGAACCGCGCCACGGCGGCGCGCTCCGCCCACGAGCCATAAGGCGCGAGAAATCCCGCCCTGGCCACGGCGCTCATGCGCCGGTGCACAGCCATGAATGTCGCCGGGCGCGCAAAGCCGTTCAATCCTCGCACAATAAACTCCCCCGCCCACGGGCACCGGCAAAGTGCGATGCGCCAGGGAATGCGGCGCGAGCGGAACGCGGCGGAATTGGTCACGAGCAGCTTCCCCACGCTTTCCGGACGCCGCCCCGCCACGCCCGCCCCGATGGCGCCGCCCCAGTCATGCACACCCAGGTGAAACTGCCCGACGCCAAGCCTGTCGAGCAGCCGCTCAATGTGCGCAATCCGGTCGGCAAGCCGGAAAAAACGGTTGGGCTTGTCCGAAAGCCCCATCCCAAGGTGATCCGGCGCAATGCATCGCAGCCCGTGCGTCGCCAGCGAGCGAATCAAGTCCCGCCAAAGGAACGACCACGAGGGATTCCCGTGCAGCAACACCACCACCTCTCCCCCGCCCCCCGTGTCCACGTAATGCATCCGGCCCTCGGGAAACTCAAGCCAGTGGGGCTCGAAGGGATAACAACTGCGCAGGTGGGCGGGGAAAAACATCATCGTGGAAACGGATTGAAAATAAACGCCGAGGCAAAAACAAAATCCGGAAACGTCCACCCCAAAATCCACGCGCCCCTTTTCACACAATGTCCGCGGGATTCGCATGGCGCAGCTTGCGCGTCGCCAGCGCGCCCGCCACCATGCACATGGCGAGGGCAAGCGCGAACACCGCCGCAAGGTTTCCCGCCGCGATCTCGACGGGAATCCCGGCCATTGTGCGCGTCAGATGATAGAGGCCCAGCGTCAGCGCCACACCGGGCACAAATCCCGCGACAGACAGGATCACCGACTCCTGCAACACCAGCCGCACAAAGTATCCGTCCGAAAACCCCATCGACTTCAACGTCGCGTATTCCGGCAAATGATCGCTCACATCCGTGTAAAGAATCTGGTAAACGATGACCGCCCCGACAATCATCGCCACGAGCAGCGACGCCGTGATGACAAACCCGATGGGCGTGCGGTCCGACCAGTACGCCTTTTCCCGCGCCAGCGTTTCCTCCGCCGTGAACACGCGGACGTCCTCGGGGAGCATCGCGCGCAGCTGCCCGACGACTCGCGCCGCGTCGCTCCCCGGCTTGAGCTGGATGACGCCCGCCATCGCCTGCTCCGGCGACGCCCCGGCGAACGCGCGCAAAAAAGCGTCGCGGCTCGTTATCAGGTTCCCGTCAGCCACAAAGGTCGTGCCGATGCGGCACAGCCCGACAACGTCGATCCCCGCGTCGTTCAGCTCCGTGTGCACTCGCCCGTGCTCGCGCAACTCCTCCGCGAACGGACCAAAGTCCGGGTGTGCCAGCGCATCCATGAGCGCCGTGTCGCCGGGCGAGAGACTTGCCCTCTGCGCGTCAATTTCCCCGTCGGCGAACACCCGCTGGTGCGGCTCGAACGCCATCACAAACAAATCGCGCGACTTCCCCGTCCGGGGATTTTTCAACGGCAGCGGTGACATCCACAGCGGCAGCGCCGCCTCCACTTCCGGCAACGCCCGCGCACGCCAAAGCGTCGCCGTTGCAAACGTTCGCGGAATGCCGATGTATTCATACTGCGAGGAAAACATGTAAACATCCGCGCGCAGCTTCAGGAACGGCGTCAACACCTGCTGGAACAACGCCGAGTGCAGCCCCATCTGGAAAAGCATCATCGCCACCGCAAAGGTGATCCCAGCCACCGCCGCCGCAAAACGCTTTCGTTCCGCCGTGAGCTGAAGCCACGCAAGCGGGATCCCCAGCGGCACAATATGCTCGACCCAGGGCCGTCGCGACCCGGTGTCTGCGCCGGACTTTTTTTTCATCGTGAAAATCACCGGGTGCCCGCCCCCGCGTTTTCCTCGCCGCCACCAATGCGCACCAGCACCTGCGCCCCCGTGTAGGCCGCAAGCGCCGCGCCATCCGCCCCCTCGACCGCGATCTCCACCGGAACCACGCGCAAATCCTTGAATGCCACCGGGCTCTCGTCCGCCAGCGCGCCCGTGCCCGCGCGCAGCCCAATCCGCGCAACCCGGCCCTTGAACGCGTTCTTGAGCCCGGGAACCCGCACCACAGCGTGCGCGCCCACCCTCACACGCGCCAGATCCGGAACACTCACTTCCGCCTCGACTCCCATTTCCCCAAGGTCCGCCACCTCCACGATCCCCGCCGGCCCAACCGCCGTGCCTGGCCGGGACACCACGCGCAGCACGCGCCCGCGCACGGGGGACTTCACACGCGTCAGCCCCAGCCGCGCCTCCGCAAGCGCCTCCGCCACCACCGCCTCATCCACCGCCGCCGCCGCCGCCGCGACCTTCGTTTCAAACTGTTTTTGGACCGTTGTGCGCAACGCCTTCAAAATCCGGATTCGTTCCGCAGCCGCTGTCACCTGGCGCTCGATTGCGGACACCTCCGCCTCCTCGCGCTCCGCCAGCGCGTTCAACGCCTTCGCCGTGCCAAGCTTTGCCCGCAAAACCTCCGCCTCCCCCAACGCCGCGGCCATGCGCGCATCATGTTCGCGCAACGCCAGCACCCGTCCCGCCCGCGCCTCCTCCAGCGCGGCCAGGGCAACGCGTTGGCGCGACCCGCTCGTCTCGTCCGACTGCACCTTCGCGGAAAAAACAGCCGCATCAAGTTTCGCCTCCAACGCCACGCGATCCGCTTTCAAACGCTCCAATGACGCCACCTGTGCCGCCAACGCCACCTCGCACTCCCTGACCCCCTCGTCCGGCAAACGCTTTCGGCTTGCCTGGGCGCGCGCCACCGCCAGCTCCGCTTCGGCTCCCGCGTGCGCAAACTGCGCGTCAATCGCCTGCAATGCAATTTCCCCGTCCGCCCTCGCCGCCGCCGCCGAAACGGACTCCACCTCCGCCCTCGCCGACGCCACCTTGGCCGACGCCTGCTTTAAAAGCAGCTTCGCGGGCGCTTCCGCGGCGAGAATTGCCACCACGGCGCCCGCCTCGACGACATCGCCTTCGGACACCATAAGCTTGCTGACAATGGGCATCCCCTGGTCGGACGGCGCGGCGAGCCTCAGCACGCGCGATTGCGGCACAACGCGCCCCTGGCAACCCACGGACGGCTCGGACGCGGACGCCTCCCTAAAAACGCAGGCAAGCGCAACGACAAGTGGAAAGAAACATTTCAATGATAATCGCATCGGAAAAACACCCGACCTCTGCCGAAATTCCCGCTCCCATGCGAGAACTTCTTTTGGACAGCTCGAATGGCGTCCATTTGGGGCGCGGGCGAAATCAAAGACAGCCTGATATTTGGTTAAAGCTACCGCGCGTCCAATTTTTCCCAATAATGGCCAAAATTCGATATGCGCGCGAAAGGATGTGGGGACGCGGTGTTTCGTCAAGGCAGATTGTGTGGATATTTTTTCATTATTTTCTTGGACGCTGCTTGACTTCGTGCGAGGGAAGTGTTCCCATTGCGCTCACTCAGTCGTGAACTCGCCCCGATATTACCAAACAGCCATTGCCTCTCAGCGGTCCGTACCGTTGGGGGTGTTGCGTGTGGGGCAGGGTAGGGGGGAGCCGCCCGCTCTCCATGGCACACAATCAATGCGGTGCG
>JAITIB010000091.1 GCA_031279675.1 Puniceicoccales bacterium
CACCCCATCCATCACCACCCCGCCCAACCAAAGTATCCACAAACAAATACAAAACGCCCCACAACACATCCCCTGCACATCCGTATCCCAAAACAATTACGCAACAACGCCACCAGCCCCTCCACACACATTTTCACAACCACTGGAGAAGCCACGTGGACAAGGGAAGCGGCCTGCCCCTGCTGGAGCTGGTCCTAAAAAAAAGAGGTCGCCGCCGTCCGACGCACTGATGGGAGGCAGGAAAACACGACTTTCCTGATCATCTATGCGCAGAGCATCCGAAACACCGATCCGGGCGAGAGCAAGGGATATGACGCAGGCAAGAAGGTCTCCGAGATCACGCGCCACCTGAAGGTGGACAGCCAAAGACTGCCTCATCTTCTGCACGTGACCACCGCAAACATCAGCGACAAGGCCGACGCAAAGGCAATCCTCGTGTCGAGTGCGGGATGGTCCGGACATCCCACAATGGGGGACTGGAGCGGAATGAATCTGGGCGAGTGTTGCCGACGGGGCACATGCGCCCGCTTGCGAAGAGCAGTGCCTCGGGCAAATTCAGCGTGCCAGCGTGACCTCGCCCGCATTGAGCGCGTGGCACGCATTGCCGGACGCCTCCCAAACCAGCAACGCCCCGGTGGCGTCCAGCCCGACAGCCTCTCCCGTGAGCACCCCGCCGGCAAAACGCGCAGTCACTGTTTTCCCGTGCAAATAATCATGCCCGCGCCAGAGCAGGTCGAAATCCGCCCCCTTGCCCTCCGCAAAATAGCGCGCGCACACACCGAGCACCGTCGCAATGATGTCCGCCGCCGTGGCATTGATATCCAGCGCCACGCCGCCGCGCGCATGGGCAAGAGAGCCGCTGGTGTGGCGCAATTCCCCGGGACAATCCCCGGGCGCGCCGTTGACATTGATGCCGAGGCCCAGGACGAGATCACGCACGCCGCCGGCCTCCAGACGTGACTCGGTGAGAATGCCCGCGATCTTGCGCCCGTCGCAGACAAGGTCGTTCGGCCACTTCACCCGCAACGCAATGCCGTGCGCGCGGGCAAGATGCGCGCACAGGCGCAACCCCGCGACAAGCGTGAGCGCCTGCAAACGCTCCGCCCCGAGACCGGGACGAAATGCAAACGTGAGGTAAAGATTGCCCTCATCCGCGCTGTGCCAGCACCGGCCATGGCGGCCACGCCCCGCTGTCTGCCTTCCGGCGACGACAACAAAAGGGGCGGGCGCGCCCGCATCAAGGAGGCGCACAGCCGCATCGTTCGTGCTGTCCATCTCGGGCGCATGGTGCAACGGCACCTCCCCCAGCCCGTCACGATCCATGTGCGCGCGCAAAAGCCCGTGTTGCACGCGGCAAACACCCGGCTCCCCGTTGGGAATTTTTCCAAGAACAATCCCGGTATCCATGTCAGGACAGTAAACGGCGGGGTGCGGGCGGGGAAATCGCAAAAGCCGGGAAAACAAAACAACGCCGCCACCGCGCCGCCACAAAAGGCTTGCCCGGCAGAGGGAAGCCGTTACGCCCTGAAAACATTGGACGGGACGCGTCCGCGCTCCCCCGCACTTTCACGCAAACAACACCCATTGGACACAAGGAAAACCGTCATGAAAAAAACACTCGTCGCAGCAGCCGCGCTCTCCGCGCTTGGCAGTGCCGTCACCCTCGTTCACGCGCAAACAACCGCCCAGGCAATCCTCGGCGGACTCGCCGTCAACGCCCAGATCGCAACCGAGTCCGAATACGTTTATCGCGGCAAGGAACACTCGGACTTCAATTTCCAGACCAACATCCGCGCCGAATACATCGTGCCGCTTCCCGTGGGCGGCCTCGGGCTCGCCGTTTACGGCGGCGCATTCTCCATGCAGCCCGTGACCCAGTCTGCCAACCAGCTCGATTTCACACTCGGCACCAAACTGGAATACGAGGCATTCACTTTCGACCTCGGCTGGATCTACCACTCGTTCCCCAACAAAAACACCGTCGAGCGCAACTGGTCAAGCAGCCCGGGCGTTCCCCCCGGCCCCACTGGCGGATTCCAAGACAGCATAACGAACCGCCCCGACTACAACCGCAGCAACGAATTCGTGCTCGGGCTGCACACCAACCTCGACGGCGCGATCCTCGGCGACAGCCGCCTCGGCACACGCCTCTCCGCATTCCTCTACTACGATGTGAACCTTGAGCAACTCACCTACGAGCTCGACATCGCGCGCACATTCGTCCTGCCCATGGACCCGCGCGCATCACTCACACTCAAGGGCTTCGCCGGTTATGTCGAGGCACACCGCGCCAACGGAGACCAGCGCGCCCCGGGGCTCCCCAAATGGCGCAACGACTACGGTTACCTCGGCGTTTACGCGGACATCGCCTACCGCCTCGGCGAATTCACCCATGTCGGCACAGGCCTCCGCTACGCGTGGAACTCGGACGGCGAGTCCAACGCCGGCTACCTCGCCGGAAACACCACCGGCAACCTCTGGTGGGGCTTCTGGTTCCGTTTCGACTACTGACGCCACGAACCGCGAACCCGGTTTCCCGACGGCACGGACTTCCCCCCCCTGCCGTCTTTTTTTGAAAACGGTCCACCACCCTCCCGCGTTTAAAGAGGTTGACACCCGCGCCACTCCCACCATTTTCCCCCGCCTTTTTGAAGATGAAAACCACGTTAGCAAAAACTGCGAATGATGCCGGGAAAACATGGTATGTCGTTGACGCCACCGACCAAGTGCTCGGGCGCCTCGCTGTAAAAATAGCCGCCATCCTGCGCGGACGCCACAGGCCGACCTACACGCCACACATCGACACCGGCGACTACGTCGTCGTCATCAACGCCGACAAGGTGCGCCTCACCGGCAGCAAGGAAACCGACAAGACCTACATGTTCTACACCGGCTGGGTCGGCACCGCCTACCGCCGCAACGTCGCGCACATGCGCGCCCACAAACCCGCATTCATCATCGAGCACGCCGTCAAGGGAATGCTCCCCAAGAACAAGCTCGCCACCCAAATGCTCTCCAAGCTCAAGGTCTATGCCGGGGCGGATCACCCGCACGCTGCCCAGAACCCCGTTGACTACAAAGGTTGACTCAAACCCTTTCACCCGGCAACCAAGCCCTTCACATTAACAACATGAGCGAAAACGCCACGAACACATTTGTCGCCGTCGGGCGCCGAAAAACCTCCTCCGCCCGCGTGCGAATCACCCCCGGTACTGGAACCATCACCGTCAACGCCCGCAGCCTCGACGAATACTGCTACACGGAAACACTCGCCAAGACCGCCACCCGCCCACTCCAAGTCCTCGGCGTCCAAGGCCAGTATGACGTCACCGTCAGCGTCCAGGGCGGCGGCCCCAACAGCCAGTCCGGAGCCATCTCGCACGGCCTCGCGCGCGCCCTCGAAAAGGCGAACCCCGAAAACCGCACCGCCCTCAAAAAAGTCGGACTCCTCACGCGTGACGGACGCATGAAGGAACGCAAAAAGAGCGGACGTCCCGGCGCACGCAAACGTTTCCAATTCTCAAAACGCTGACGCCACCACGGCGACACCGCCGAAAAATCTTCAGCAAGAACCTCTGGGAAACACCGGAGGTTTCTTTTTTTATCACACTCCGGAACGCGACGAATTGCACCAGCGCGCCAGCCCCAAGGTGTCAAACCGGCACGGAAACAACAGGCCACCACTCCCGCCCCACAACCGTCGCCACCGCAATCTTCCCGCATAAAAGAAAGCCCTGCCGCCCCTCCCCACCACTCCCGCCCGCAACGGCATCCCGCCTGCAACTCCCCTATGCATCATGACCGACATCAACAAATTCACCGAGAAAAGCCGCGAAGCCCTCGCCGCCTCGCAGACAATCGCCCAGGAAAACAACAACCCGACCGTCGAAACCTGGCATCTCCTCACCGCGTTGCTCAAGCAACAGGACGGCATCGTCCCAAGCCTGCTTGGCAAAATGGGCATCCAACGCGCCGCCGTCGAGTTGACACTCGCCCGCGAAATCGCACGCCTGCCCAAAGTCACCGGCTCCGGGCATGTCCAGAGCGGCGCCGTTTCCGG
>JAITIB010000103.1 GCA_031279675.1 Puniceicoccales bacterium
GGCGAAACAAACAACAAAATAACAAACAAAAAGAGAAAAAGCATGAAAACAAGTAATAGAATAACGAAGAGCGTCCTTGTTGGAGCGGCGACACTGGCAGCGGTGGCGTTGGTGCCAGCGTTGGAAGGCGCCGTGCCGACGATGAATATCGAGACGGTGGCAATCAGCGGAGCCAATGTCAACGACACGACAGGCTACGGTGAAGTTACTTACGATTACCACATTGGCAAGTATGAGGTGACGCAGGAGCAGTGGAAGGACTTCCTGAACGAGGTGGCGAAGACCGATAGTCACGGACTGTATAACACTAGCATGACCAACACTGATTATAGTGGGATAACACGCACAGGGAGTTCGGGAAGCTACAGCTACCACGTGGATTCTAACTACGCGAAACGTCCAGTGGTGTGTGTGAGTTTGCTGTCCGCGAAGCGGTTTTGCAACTGGCTGACGACGGGCGACACGGAGCTCGGACTCTATGACATGGGGGTTGTGCATGATAACGATGAACGTGATACCGCAACATGGTTGGCAAACGGCGGGGTGGTGTTGCCTGATGAGAATGAGTGGTATAAGGCAGCGTATTACGATCCCAACAAAAATGGGGCTGGAGTTGGCGGATACCACACGTATTCGACGACCGGGTCCGTCCTGACCAACGGCGGTAGAAGTGACACGATGGACGGCACTCGTGCGAACTACGATATTTCGTATCAAATTAATGTCGGGGGTACGTGTCTATTGAATCCTGTGGATTTCTATGAGACCTACGCGAGTGCATATGGGGCGGTGGACATGACCGGGAATGTGTTTGAGTGGACGGACAGTCCTTATAACACAACCAACCGCGTTGTTCGCGGGGCCTCGTGCAGCGACTATGCTACGCTCCTCGCCGCTGACTCGTCGCGGGCGGGCTACTCGCCCGGCTATGAGTACGACTTCATCGGGTTTCGCGTCGCCAGCCTTGCGCCGATTCCTGAACCCGCCGAAATCGGAGTGATAGGAGGGGCGTTGGTAGGACTGCTCTGCATAGTGAGGAGGAAAAGGCGCGCAGTCGCACCTTGAGGCATCGGGAACGCCGACAAGCCGTTTCCCAAGACCTACCCCAACGGGGCGCCATTGTGGAAAATCCCAATGGCGCCTTGTTGACGGCGGGTTCGGTGACGCCCTTTCGGGGCAAAAATTCCCGAAGGTCACCCTTCTCGCTGTTGCATAGGACGGGTTTGTTTTCTGCGGTGGCGTCGCAACGCCACCGCGCATGCCCCGGCAATAACCAACGGAATTAACGTCCCCGCCTCGGGGATCGCCGTCATGATCTGCTCGCGATAAATGGAGAGATCGGCGGAAGCGGTGATTTCTCCCATGAACACCCTGTCCATTGGGGTGCCTGGGGAACTTGTTAAGATACTGCCAACTGCCTCAAGAATTCCCGCCAATACCCATTCGTTGTTCACGTAAGCAAAGGTGGCACCACCAGAATCGCCCGACGTTGCCTGCCCCTGTCCGAGGCCAAGGGAGATTGAGCCTTGATTGATTTCACCGAATAAAGTCCAAAACGTGACCGTGCCATCGTCCAATGAGATATTTGTGGAAGCAACTGAATTGTCCGCCCAACGGACCTTACGTCCCGAGGTGAGATTGAATCCGAGTGTGACTGCGGACGCTTGGGTGGTTTCTGCCCATGTAGCATCCCAATAGCGAAGTGTGCCATCACGTCCGTCGCCATTGCCGATCATGCGGACGTAAGTGCCCACAGGGGGCGTGTTTTCGATGATGGACAGGTTGTGCAGAGCCACATTACTGGCGATGCTGCCATCCACACGGAAGATGCACAGATCGGAGATGTTTTGGTTGGGATTGGCCAGAACGGTGCATGAGTCTGGGGCTATGCCATAAGTTGTGCCGCCGAATACGACGGTCGAGACGGAGCTGTTTTCTTCCCACACGTGGCGAGCGGAGATGACCCAGCTTCCGGTGGCGTAGGTGCCCAGATAGACGCACGACGCGCTGTTGAGCAGGCCCACGTTGTTAAATCCCGGGTCGCCATATGGGGCCGCTGCCGACGAGGCGGCGGTGGACTGCTCCTCGCCGTTGTCCAGAGCAGCATAGATGGTTGCGTTGGCGAGCTTGGGCAGGGCGAGGAGGATTCCCGCGGGGAGGAGAATTTTGAGAATGTGCACGGCGGGCAGGGTGTTTTGCATTGGGTTGTGTGCAAGGTGAATGTGCAAAAAGTGTTCGCCGGGTGTGTTGGGGATGTGTTTGTGTGGGTTCCGTGATACTTACCCAGCCAGAACTTGATTCATTTGTCCAGGCAGTCCAGTCCCAGCCGCACCGTTTTCTTGGGATGCATCCCGCCGTTGTGAAGGGCGTGCGCGGCGTGGTTGTCCGGGCGTTTCTTGATGATGCGGCGAAGTGCGAGCTCGTTTCCGTGGATGCCGCCCGCGGTGGCGTCGCGCCGCGCGTGTTGGAGAAAATCCATCCCAGTGGTTTTTTTGAGGGTTTTCTGGGTGGCGTCGCGGAGGTTTTCCCGCACCGGTTCCGGGTCACGCGCCATGGTGGCGAGGTGTGCACGGTGGAGGATCCCTATGCGTTTTTGCCGACCTTGGGGGAGCTTGACTTGCACCTTTTCAACGAGGGGAACGACCATCGTGTTTATGAAAAACTCGGGGCGCATTTGCGCCGGCACAACGGGGTGGGCGGGGTGTCGTTTGCCGTCTGGGCGCCGGGCGCGCGGCGCGTTTCCGTGGTCGGGGATTTTAACCGTTGGGATGGGCGCTACCACATGATGCGCGCGCTGGGGGCGTCGGGGGTCTGGGAGCTTTTCATCCCGGGTGTCGAGGCGGGGGCGCGCTACAAATACGAGATTCTCGGGCCGAACGAGCCCGCGCCTTTTCTCAAGAGCGATCCTTATGCCCATTATTTTGAGCCGCCGCCGAACAATGCCAGCGTTGTGTATCCGCTCCCGGGATACGAGTGGGGGGACGCGGAGTGGCTGCGCCGGCGTGCCGCCACCGATTGGCAGCGCCGTCCGGTCTCCATTTACGAGCTGCATTTGGGATCGTGGAAACGTGTGCCGGAGGAGGGGGCGCGTGTGCTTTCCTACCGGGAACTTGCGGTGGCGCTCCCGCCGTATTTGCGCGAGATGGGTTTTACGCATGTTGAGTTGATGCCGCCCGCGGAGCATCCGTTCGACGGTTCGTGGGGTTATCAGGTGACGGGTTTTTACGCGCCGACGCAGCGTTTTGGGACGCCGCACGATTTCATGTTCTTTGTGGACGCGATGCACGCCGCCGGCATTGGCGTCATTGTGGACTGGGTGCCGGCGCATTTCCCGCGCGACACGTTTGCGCTGGAGGCGTTTGACGGGACGCATCTCTACGAGCACGCCGACCCGCGCCAGGGGGCGCATCATGACTGGGGGACCTTGATTTTTAACTTTGGGCGGCACGAGGTGCGCGCGTTCCTTGCGGGGAGCGCCCTGGCGTGGCTGGGGCGTTACCACGTTGACGGGCTGCGCGTGGACGCGGTGGCGTCCATGCTTTACCTTGATTACTCGCGCAAGGACGGGGAGTGGATCCCGAACCGGGACGGGGGGCGCGAAAATCTGGATGCGATCGAGTTTTTGCGCCACACGAACGCGCTCGTCCACCACTACCATCCCGGGGTGTTGATGATTGCGGAGGAGTCCACGTCGTTCCCCGGGGTGACGCGCCCTGTTTGCGAGGGCGGCCTTGGTTTTGACTTGAAGTGGAACATGGGCTGGATGCACGACACGCTGGCGTATTTCCGCAGCGACCCGTTGTTCCGCAAGTGGCGGCACAACCAGCTCACGTTCGGGATGCTTTACCAGTATTCGGAAAAGTTCACCCAGGTTTTTTCTCACGACGAGGTTGTCCATGGCAAAGGCTCGATGCTCAACAAGATGCCCCAGCCCGATGTCGCCGGGCGTGCGCGCAACCTGCGCGCGCTTTACGCGTTCATGTGGGCGTGGCCGGGGAAAAAGACGCTCTTCATGGGCTGCGAGTTCGGGCAGTCCGCCGAGTGGCGCTACGACCGGAGCCTTGACTGGCATCTCTTGCAATACATGGACCATGAGGGCGTGCGGCGCACGGTGCGCGACTTGAACCGGCTCTACCTTGCGGATGCCGCGCTTGCCGCCAATGAGCAGGATCCGGGGGGCTTTGCGTGGTTGAATGCCGATGCGGCGGACTTGAGCGTGCTGACTTTTCTCCGTCGTGCCGCGGACGATGGCGTTGTGTGGCTCGTCGCGTGCAATTTCACTCCCGTGCAACGCGACTGCCGCATCGGCGCGCCCCGCGATGGATTTTGGGAGGAAGTTCTCAACACCGACGCCACCGAATACGGCGGCGGTGGCGCGGGCAACCTCGGTGGCGTCCGCGCCGGGCACATCGCATGGGACGGGCAGCCGTGCTCGCTCGACATCTGCCTGCCGCCAATGGCGACCGTGATTTTTCGTCAGGAAAAACCCTCCGTGAAGCCCGTCGTGCAATGACTCCGATAGATCACAATCCCGCACCCCCGTCCGCCTACCTTGTGGGGCTCGAACGCCCCGGGCAGGCCGAGGGCGAGGCCGTGGCGCTCCTCGCTGAGCTTGCCGAACTCGTGGCAAACCTCCACACGCCCGTTGGCGGGCAGATGCTGGTGCGGCTTCGCGAGGAAAATCCGCGCCACCTCGTCGGCTCGGGGAAAATGCGGGAAATAGCGGATGCGGCCCGCGCCGCCGGCTGCGGGCTTGTGATCTTTGACGACGAGCTTTCCGCGGCCCAGCAGCGCAATTGGGAGCGCGACGCGGGCTTGCGTGTCATCGACCGCCAGGAGGTGATCCTCGACATTTTCGCCTCGCGCGCCTCCACGCGCGAAGCCGTCTTGCAAGTCCGTCTTGCGCAACTCGAATACCAGCTCCCCCGCCTCAAGCGCCTCTGGTCCCACCTCGACCGGCAGCGAGGCGGAGGCGCCATGCAGCGCGACGCGGGCGAGAAACAAATCGAAATGGACCAGCGGCTCATCCGTGAGCGCATCGCAAAGGTGCGCGCGGAGCTCTCGGAAGTCATCCGCCGGCGTGCGACGCAACGCAAGCAACGCCACCGCATCCCTCTTCCCACGGCGGCCATCGTCGGCTACACCAATGCCGGCAAGTCCTCGCTGCTCAACAAACTCACGGGCGCGGATGTTTACGCCGCCGACAAGCTTTTCGCGACGCTTGACCCCACCACGCGCCGTCTTGCGCTGCCCAGCGGGCGGGCACTGTTGCTCACGGACACCGTGGGCTTTGTGCGGCGTCTCCCGCACCGGCTTGTCGAGGCGTTCAAGGCGACGCTTGAGGAGGCCGTCCGCGTGGATTTTTTGATCCACGTGGTGGATCTTTCCTCACCCGAGCACGAGGCGCACTGGAGGACGACGCACGAGGTTTTGACGGAGATTGGCGCCGCCGAAAAACCCATTCTCACCGTATTCAACAAGACCGACGCCTGTGCGGACGCAGTGCCCAGATTTGCGGCACGCGCACGGCATCCCGACGCCCGGTTCATCAGCATCCACACGGGCGAAGGTTTGGACGCGCTGCTGGCGGAGCTTGATGCGCGGACGGCGGCCAAGCACCCGGTGGCCAGGCTGTTGATACCGCATGACCGGCATGATTTTCTTGGCGAACTCCACGCTGCCGGCGCCGTGGTAACTGAAAAGCACGAAGCGGAGGGCGTGATTGTGGAAGCGCAAATCCCCCCGCGCTTGCAGACCGCTGTCGCAACTTTCCTGATTAAGCCGTCACCGATGGCAAGATAGTTTTTCTAATGTCCGCATTAGTGATTCTAATTTTGTTCCCGGTGGCGAAAAAAGGAGTTTTCTTCTTCAACCGCATTCTTAGTCACTCCGTGAACAATTCGTTTACAGCCATGAAACTCCTCACGCCATCCACGTTTATAAAAAGCATTTGCGCCGCCCTGCTGGCCACTCTCATTGCGAGCGGTGCCACGCTCACCGCGGCAATGACTGCCGGAAAAATCGAGGTCGCCGAAATCAAAGGCGACGTCAAGATCGCCTACGGTGAGGGCGGCAAGGCCAGTCCGCTAAAGACTGGTGTTGTCATCGGCCCCGGCGCCACGGTCTTCACGGGAGTCGGCGGCGTTGCCAACCTCTGGTTTTCCAACGGCGCGCACGTCATCGTGCAGTCCAGCACCGAGCTGGCCATTAACAAATTCAGCATTGTCGAGAATGCCAATGTGCCGAAATCGGGATTCCATAAAATCTCCGCCGAGCCCAGCTATTCCCACACCCAGCTCAGTGTCCGGCAGGGGAAGATCCTCGTGGAAGTCTCGAAGCTGAAGGTGCCGCTTTCCGAGTTCAAGGTTCGCACCCCATTCTTCGTCTCGGAAGTCAAGGGCACTGTGTTTTTTGTCGAGCACGCCGAGAATTTTGGGCGCTTGGGTGTGATCCGGGGCGTTGTCAGTGTGACGCCTCTGCAGAACTTGGCTGTGCCAGTTGATGTGGTGGGTGACCGTGTGTCCGTTTACCGTCTGCGCGAAAACAAAGAGTTTGTGATGGAGGAAACCAAAGTCGATCCGCGTGAAGCTCGCCAAGTTCTCAATGACCTTACTGGTGGGAGCGCTCCGGTTTCCGACTCTGGCCGCGAACCCGGTGATATCGGTGAGGGCGGACTCCCGCTTCCTCCGGTATGGGATCCCATTGATAGCACGGTC
The DNA here is from genome assembly GCA_031279675.1 of Puniceicoccales bacterium. Classification (GTDB taxonomy): domain Bacteria; phylum Verrucomicrobiota; class Verrucomicrobiia; order Opitutales; family UBA953; genus CALNBE01. The sequence goes on from JAITIB010000103.1 coordinate 6,717, forward strand.
GTGACCGATGTCAGCCCCTCTGCCGGTTCCTGAGAAAGGGGAAATATTTGAAGAGGAAAAACCTCCTGCGTTCGCGGGAGGTTTTTTGTTTCCGGACAAACCCTGCTTGGGAAGGGCATTCGGCGTTTGACAGGCTGCTTCTTTTGAGCACGGGTAACGGCGTGAAAACCATGATGAAACCCATTGGCATCGCATTGGCTCTCCTCTGCGTTCTTCCGCTTGAGAGCGTCGCCCAGCGCAAGGAGTCTGACGATAACCGTGTTGGCGCCAATCTCAACAAGCCCTCTCGCGAGGAATGGTTGCGGGACCTCGGTTTTGGGCTGTTCATCCATTGGGCGCATGACAGCCAGCTCGGCATTGTCATCAGCCACTCGCTCGTCGGTGCGTCCGAGGATTATTGCCAGCGTTATTTCAACGAGCTTCCCAAGACTTTCGACCCTCGAAAATTCGATCCTGCCGAATGGGCGCGTCTTGCCAGGGTCATGGGCGTCAAATACGTTGTTTTCACCACCAAGCACCATTCCGGTTTTTGCATGTGGGACACGAAAACGACTCCTTTCAACATCACGCAGACCCCCTACAAAAAGGACATTTTGCGCGAGCTTGTCAGTGCGCTTCGTGCCGAGGGCCTCGCGATCGGGTTTTATTATTCGCCCGAGGATTTCAAGTTTCTCCACGAGAATGGGATTGCCATCAATCGCGGCGATCTGCGCCTCGGCAAGAAATTCAGCCGGAAATACGAGGATTTCATCAAGGCCCAATGCGACGAGCTTTTCACCCAATACGGACCCGTGGACATTCTGTTCATTGACGGCGATCCCAAGGATCCTGCCAAATACACCGGGTGGAGGCACCAGCCGGGTCTTGTTGTGACGCGCGGTGCCATCAACACTCCCGAGCAATATGTTCCCGGCGCCGGCGCCGACTCGCTTTGGGAGTCCAACATCACCATGGGAACCCAGTGGCAATACAAGCCAACCAACGACACCCTCAAGAGTGGAACGCGGCTCATCGAGCTCCTCATTGAGATTCGGGCAAAGGGTGGCAATTTCCTCCTCAACATCGCGCCCCATCCCGACGGATACATCCCCAAGGAACAGGAGGAGCGCATGAGGGAAATTGCCGCGTGGATGTTCATCAATCAGGAGAGCATCTACAACGTGCGTCCGTGGAAAGTCGCCCAAGAGGGCAAGCTCTGGTTTTCGCGCTCCAAGGACGGCAAAAACGTTTATGTTTACGTCACCGGAGAATCCAACTGGGGCCGGGGTGCGCGCAAGGACTTCCTCCTGAAATCCGTTCGCGCCACCGACGCGACCCGGATTAGCGTCCTGGGGCAAAACGACAAGGTCGTCGAATATAGCAACACCAAGCCCCAGTCGCGTTTCACGCAAACCCCTGAGGGCCTGAAAGTCTCCGTCGTGCGCGCCCAGCGCATTTACAACAACTACAAGTGGCCGAATCCCATCGTCATAAAGCTTGAGAATGTCGAGCCCGCCCTCTCGCCTCCGAAAGTGGTCACCAAGGGCGCCAAGATTGCCGCCGGGAACGTCACACTCACCGCGCGGCTGGACGACCTTGGCGGTGCCGATGCGGTCAAAGCCGGCTTTTTATACCGCCCCTATGCCGGGTTTGTCGAGAACACCACCGCCAGCGCTGAATGGAAGCAAACCGCGATGAAATCCCTTGCTGCCAAGGGGAGCTACGAGGCGACGCTCCCTGGTTTGCCCAAGGGCGAGTATGAATGCCGTGCCATCGTTTTGCAAAACAACGGGCTGTCTGCCAATGGGGACACCGTGCGCTTTGCGATCAAATGACATGCCTGATCTTCGTTCATGTAAAAAACGCTTTACAACGTCGCTCCCGAATAATTTGCTGTCCCCTTTTTTCATCATCATGCAAAAGACCAAGAAATCCATTGCGAAGCGATACAAGATAACCGGCAGCGGCAAAATCATGCGCCGCACCCCCGGCACTCGCCATCTGCTCCGCAACAAATCCACAAAATCCCGCCGCCGCAGCGGTGCCGACAAACCGGTTGCCGCCGGATTCGTCAACGCAATCCGCGCCGCGCTGCCGCACAGCCACTAAGCCCGGACCAATGCACATGCAGCGCGGGTGACAACCCAACGGCGACCCGGCTGCCCGCCATCCAACACAACACCAACCAACAGGAGACTAACACAACATGCCACGCACCACCAACGGCCCCGCCACACGCGCCCGCCGCAATCGCACGCTCAAACGCGCCAAAGGATACTTTGGCAGTAAATCGCGCCTCTACACCCACGCCCGTGAAGCGGTCGAGCGCGCCGAAAAATTCGCCTACCGCGACCGTCGCAACGAAAAGCGCGAATACCGTCAGCTCTGGATTGTGCGCCTCAACGCCGCGTGCCGTCCGCTTGAGATCACCTACAGCCGCTTTGTCCAAGGGCTCAAAAAAGCCGGCATCATCATTGACCGCAAAAACCTGAGCGAGCTCGCCATTCACGATCCCGACGCCTTTGCCTCCATTGTTGGCAAGGCCAAGGATGCGTTGAAAGCTGCGTGATTGCGCCGGGTTCCGCAACGGACTGACCGCCCGGCGCACGGATGACCACGGCAACGCACGGAGGTGTCACCGGCCAGCCTGCCGGGGGCGCCCCATTGTATTTTCGATGACCACGGAAACCCACGCTCCCACCACGTTGATCGCCCTCTTGCACGGGCCGGACACTCCCGGCATCGTTGCCCGCACTGCCGGATGGATCTACGAGAATGGCGGAAACATCCTCCATGCGGACCAGCATTGCGATATTCAGGCCGGTGTTTTCATCCAGCGCATTGAGTGGCAGCCCTCGCATCCCGATGCCATTGCCGCCGAGTCCGCCCGTTTTTATGCGCATGCCACGACCCGGCTTGGCATGACGGTCAGGATTGCCCGCAGTACCGACCGGCCCCGTGTTGCCGTCCTTGTTTCCAAGCAGGGGCACGCCTACCACGATCTCATGCTCCGTTGGCTTGCCGGTGAGCTCCCCTGCGAAATCCGGCTGGTCGTCTCCAACCATGCCACGTGGGAACACGCCACGCGCGAACACTACCACGTCCCCTTTCACCACATCCCGGTCACACCCGGGACAAAAACGAAAGCCGAGGCTCAACTTGAGGCCCTTTTGAACGCGCATGGCATCCAGCTTGTCGTCATGGCGAGATACATGCAGATACTCAGCGAGGATTTTCTCCGGCGCGCGTCCGCCCCCGTCATCAACATTCACCACTCCTTTCTTCCCGCGTTTGCCGGTGCCCGCCCTTACCATCAGGCGCATGCCCGTGGCGTCAAGCTCATCGGCGCCACCGCCCATTACGCGACCCCTGTGCTCGACGAGGGGCCCATCATCCATCAGGCAGTCGCCGCCGTCAGTCACCGCCACGATGTCAACGACCTTGTGCGGCGCGGACAGGATCTCGAAAAGCAGGTTCTTGCCCAAGCGGTGAACTGGCATTTGCAAAACCGCGTTCTTGCCTACGGGAACAAGACCGTCGTGTTTGAATAGTCCCGACTTCCCTCCCGTTTTATGTCCGACATTCCCCCCGCGCCCGTTCTCCCGTCGGCCCGTCCGACTCCTTGGGTGCAACTTAAATACCATTCCCACCACCCCCACATTTACCGGAACATGATTGGCGCCACCTCGGGCTCCATCCGTGCCGGTGCGATCGTCGGCGTCTATGATCGAGAGGATCGTCCCTTTGCCTCCGGTTTTTGCAATCTTGGAGCCAAGGTCGCCCTGCGCATATTTGTCCATGGCACCGTGGATGCCACCGAGGCGCACTGTCACGACGCCCTTTTGAGGGCCGTTGCGTTGCGCCGCGACTGGCTCCATCTCGACGCCCAGACCAATGCCTATCGCGTTGTTCATGCCGACGGGGACGCCCTTGGCGGGCTTGTCGTGGATCGTTATGCCGACACCCTCTCCGTGGACGTTTCCAGCCTCGCTGCCTTCCAACGTCTCCCTCGCTGGCTGCCCCTTCTGCATAATGCCTTGGGCACGCAACACGCCCTCATCCAAGTCGATGACACCATTGCCCGCATCGAGGGCATCGATCCCCGTCTCATCCCCGCCCCGCCCTTGGGCACTGTGCGGATTCATGAAAACGGCGCCCGCTATGGCGTGGACTTTGCCAAGGGGCACAAGACGGGATTTTTTTGCGATCAGCGCGATAATCGGCGACGGCTTGCCGCTCTTTGCGCCGGGCGCCGTCTTCTTGACCTGTGTTGCTATACTGGGGGGTTTGCCATAGCGGCGAAACTCGGCGGTGCGACTGACGCCACCGGGGTTGATTGGGACGAGGACGCTCTCACCCTTGCCCGGGCCAACGCCAATCTCAATCAGGTTCGCGCCAATCTTGTCCATTCCGACGCCTTTTCCTATGCGCGGCAAATGATACGCAACCGTGCCACTTGGGACATCGTCCATCTCGACCCGCCCAAGTTCATTGATTCCCGTGATGCCTTTGAGCAAGGGATGAAAAAATACAACGATTTGAACGTCCTCGGCCTCAACCTTGTCGCTCCCGGCGGTCTCCTTGTCACCTCCTCGTGTTCCGGGCTGCTTCCCGCGCCCGCATTTGAGGAGCTCGTCATGCGCGCCGCGCACCGCTACGGACGCCGTCTTCAGATACTCAACCGCACCGGCGCCGGTGCCGACCATCCTGTCCTTTCCAATTACACCGATGGGCGTTATCTCAAAACCCTTTGGGCGAGGGTTCTCTGACTTTTGCCGAGGGGGCGGCGTGGGTGTGGTTGGGGATTGTGCGCAAGGGGGCGGGAGTGTATGGGGGTGGGATTATGTTTTTGTCGTGGGCGCAGTTTGTGTTTGATGAGATTGTGTGGCCGCGCTGGCAGTCGGTGTTGGGGTTGGTGCTGGCGGCGGCGGCGGTTTCGGTGATGGTGCGGGAGCGGCGGGGGCGGAGCAATATCATGGCGTGGATGTTTTTCATTCTGTTTTTGCCGGTGCTGGGTGCGTTGTGCTTTTTGTTGTTTGGCGGGCGCAAGCATTTGCGTTCGGTGGCGTTGAAACGTGCGATCAACAGTGTGGCCGGGGTGATTACGACGGGGCAGAGGGAGGGGGTTGCGGAGGGGGGGAATTCGTTTGAGTTGCTTGGGGATGAGGGGGGGATGGCGGCATGGGAGGCGTTGTGCGCGGAGATCGAGTCGGCGAGGGAGAGCATTCATATCACGACGTATATTCTGGGTTGCGACAGGGTGGGGCGGGAGTTGGTGCGCCGGCTTGCGGCGCGGGCGCGGGCGGGGGTTCGGGTGCGGTTGTTGGTGGATGCGGTGGGGAGCTGGGGGGCGCGGTTGCGGGTGTGCGGTCCGTTGGTGGCGGCGGGGGGGGAGGTGTTGCGGTTCATGCCGGTGGTGACGTTGACGGGGCGGCGCGGCGGGGCGAATTTTCGCAATCATCGCAAGATGGCGGTTTTTGACGGGCAGCGGGCGGTGGTCGGGGGGCAGAACCTGGGGGCGCGTTACATGGGGCCGGCGGTTTCAAAGGGGCGGTACAGGGATTTTAGTGTGCGTGTGTGCGGGCCGGTGGTGGCGGGGTTGACGCGGATTTTTCTGAGTGACTGGTGTTTTGCGAGCGGGGAGTCGCCGGAGCGGTATCGCGAGCAGTTGAGGTTTTCCCCGGGTGCGGCGGGCGCGGTGCGCATGGAGGTGGTCGGGAGCGGGCCGGACGTGCCGGGGGATCCGTTGTGGGAGCGGTTTGTGGGGTTGATCCAGGAGTGCCGGGGCGGGATTACGCTGGTGACGCCTTATTTGGTGCCGGACGAGGTGTTGTTCCGGGTGTTGCTGGCGAAGGTGAGGGCGGGGAAGCGGGTGCGGTTGATTGTGCCGCGCAGGTCGGACCATCCGTTTTTGGATTTGGCGAGGAGGCCGTATTTGCGCGCGTTGCATGGGGCGGGGGCGGAGGTGTTGCTTTACGACGGGGATGAGGGGGAGGGGATGTTGCATGGGAAGTTGTTTCTTGTGGACAAGGGGGTTGGGGTGGTGGGGTCGGCGAATTTGGACATGCGGAGTTTGTTTGTGAATTTCGAGGTGGCGCTGGTGATTCATTCGCCGAATGTGGTGCGGCGGCTGCGGGTGCTGGAGGCGGAGTTGGTGGCCAATTGCGTGCCGTATGCGGGGTCGGGGCTTGAGGTGTCGAATTGGCGCAACGGGGTGTTGGAGGCGCTGGCGCACGTGGTGGGGCCGTTGTTGTAGGGGGGTGGGGCGGGCGCTATGTGTGGAAGTTGCCGTCGAGCATGGGGTGGATGTGGTCGCAGCGGGTGGCGAGGTCGGCGTTGTGGGTGACCATGATGATGGCGATGCGGCGTTCGTGCGCGAGGCGGGTGAGGAGGGTGAAGATGTGGGTGGAGTTGCGGGCGTCGAGGTTGCCGGTGGGCTCGTCGGCGAGGAGGATGGCGGGGGCGTTGGCGAGGGCGCGGGCGATGGCGACGCGTTGTTGTTCGCCGCCGGAGAGGTGGGCGGCGAGGCGCTGCGCTTTGTCGGCGAGGCCGACGGCGTCGAGGAGTTCGCTGGCGCGCTGGCGCATGGCGGTTTCGCCGAGGAGGCGGCGTTTGCGCATGGGCATGATGACGTTTTCGGCGGCGGTGAACTCGTGGAGGAGAAAGTGGAATTGGAAGACGAAGCCGAGGTGGGCGTTGCGGGCCTTGGTGCGGGCGTTGTCGTTGCTGTCGGCCATGGGGGTGCCGTGGATGTAAATTTCGCCAGCGTCGGGCCGGTCGAGCAGGCCGAGGAGGTAGAGGAGGGTGCTTTTGCCGCAACCGGAGGGGCCGACGATGGCGTGGATTTTCCCGGGGTGCGCGTCGAAGTTCACACCTTTGAGGACGTGGGTGCGGTTTTCGCCTTTGCCGAGGTGGCGTTCGAGGTTGCGGCAGGCGAGGATGCCGGAGGGATGGGCGGTGGTGGTGGTGCTCATGTTGGGCGGGGTGCGGGGGGGGAATGTTCACGTGCGTGGGGGCGCTTTCAATCTGAAAAATTGTTTGGCTTTCAGGGCTGTTTCCGGGGCTCGCGAAATGGTTTTTCAGCGAAGCCGTGGAAAAGTCCTGAGCGTCCTCAGGCTTTCATTGTCCTGTTAATATTAAACATGCAGGGAAATCGGCATGGTCAGGAAATCGGGCGGGCGGGCGGGCGTTTGGGCACGCAAATACGCGCCGTTGGCGCCGATCAGGCAAGGCCGGTCAATCCCGGCAATCTGCCAAGCCCGCAATCGCACCCCAGCATTCTTTTTTTGAAGAAACTGCTTGCGTTCCCCCTTCTGAATTCTTTCCGTGCCCCCTGATACTGTCACATGACCGCCTCAGCCCACAACGCTTTCACTTATACCGACGCCTTT
>JAITIB010000024.1 GCA_031279675.1 Puniceicoccales bacterium
ATCATCGGTGTGGACAAGGGCGATCTCGATTTGTGGAAGGTGAACAACACGCTCGTGAGTGGCAGCAACTACGAGTGGGTGGATGCGGGACAGGCCACGACCTCATTCAGTCTGGTCGCGATCCCCGAACCCTCGACCTACGCGCTCCTCGGTGGCGTCGGCGCGCTCGCGCTGGCGTTGGTTTCGAGGCGTCGGCGCAAGGCGTAACCCGCGGCATTCAAAAAATCCTCCGACGGGCATGTGGCAAAACCGCATGCCCGTTTTTCGTTTTTCAAATGTGAACAAGCCCGGGGGAAGACGGTCTAACGGGCATCCATGAGCCCGAGGTTCCGCGCGATTTTCTTTGTCTGGTGTGCCGCCTGCATCCGGTTGTCCGGCGGGACGCCCGCGCCACCGGCTGTTGCGCCGGGGGCGTTTTCTTACGCGCATGTGATCGCGGAGGCGAGGACGCTTGCGGGCGCGGCCTACATGCCTGAGCGGGAGCGCGTGCCGAGGTTTTACCTGGAGTTGTTTGCGGAGCAGTTCCGTGAGATTCGTTTCCGGCGCGAGCGGAGCATCTGGGAGGGGACGGATTCGCCGTGGCGGGTGTCGCTTTTGCATCCGGGCCTGTTCTTCAACCGCGTGGCGCGCGTGTTTGTTGTCGAGGCGGGGGCGGCGAGGGAAATTGTTTACGACACGTCGCGCTTTTCCTTCGGGAAGCTGCCGTCCTACCCGGGGGAAAAGCCCGTGGGCCATGCGGGGTTCGGACTGCGGTCGGCGGAGAATGCCGGGGAGGAGTTTGTGCTGTTTGGCGGCGGGGCGTATTTTCGCGGGATTCCGGTGGGCGTGGGCGCGATGCACGGGGTGTCGGCGCGCGGGATTGTCGTGAACCCGGCGGTGGAGGGGCATTCGGAGGAGTTTCCGTTTTTCAAAAAATACTGGGTGGAGCGCCAGGCGTCCGGGGCGGCGCAGGCGGTGGTGTATGCGTTGATGGACAGCCCGCATGTGTGCGGGGCGTTCCGTTTTGTCATCAGCCCCGGGCGGGTCTCGGTGGTCGAGGTTGACGCGGTGCTGTTTGCGCGGGAGCGGATGCGGCGCCTGGGCTTGGCGCCGCTCTCGGCGATGTTTTGGTATGGGGAAAATTCGCTGCGCCGGCCCGAGGACTACAGGCCGGAGGTGCACAGCGCGGACGGCTTGCTTGTGGTGGACGCGGGGGGGCGCGCGTGGTGGCGTCCGCTGTCCAATGGTGGCGCGGGGGTGCGGCGGAGTGTGTTTGCGGTGGATCGGCTCGCGGGCTTCGGGTTGCGGCAGCGGGACACGGCGTTCGGGAGCTACCAGGATTTGGAGGGCGCCTTTCATCGTCGTCCGGGTGTGTGGGTGGAGCCGCTGGAGGGGTGCCCGCCCGGGGCGGTGCATTTGCTGGAGTATCCGACGTCGCAGGATGCGTGGGATAATGTGGTGTGCTATTGGGAGCCGAAGGTTTTGCCGGCGCCGGGGGCGAAATTGCATTTGCGGTATCGCGTCTCGTGGGCGATGGAGGATTCTTTCCGGGGGGTGCCGGGGGGGCTGGCGCGCGTGCTCTCAACGCACGTGGGGCGCAGGGGCGGGGAGGGGCGTGTCTTGAATTACGTGGTTGATTTTTCGCCGGTGGCGTCGGCGGGCGCGCCGCCGGTGGCGCGCGTGCGGGTCTCGGGCGGCGGGCGCCTGCTGGGGCATCGGCTGGCGTTGAATCCGGAGACGCACGGCTGGCGGTTGTGGGTGGAGGTCGGGCTCTCGGGGGCGGGACCGCACGGGGTCAGCGCGGTGTTGCGCTCGGGGGAGCGCGAGGTGTCGGAGGTTTGGGATTATCTCTCGCCCGCGGAACAGCGGTAGGCGGGGGCCGTGTTTGCAAAAAAAAACCGCCGGCGGTGCGCGGCGGTCTTTTCGCTTGCGGGAAGGGGGCGCCCGGCCTCACGCCTTGATGGCGACGGTGCGGTGCGCGGCGTCCCACTGGACTGTGCCGTCCTTGAGGGCGAAGAGCGTGTGGTCGCGCCCCATGCCGACGTTCTGGCCCGCGCGGACGCGGGTGCCGCGCTGGCGGATGAGTATGCTTCCGGCCTTGGCCGTCTGGCCGCCGTAGAGTTTGACGCCGAGTCGTTGGGCATTCGAGTCGCGTCCGTTGCGTGAGGTGCCGCCGCCTTTTTTTGTTGCCATGGTTGGTGGTGTTAACGGGTGGTTGGTGAAATCAGCCTTTGATGCTTTCGATCTTGATCACCGAAAGCTCCTGGCGGTGTCCGCGGCGGCGCGAGTAATTTTTGCGCCGGCGGTGCTTGAAGATGCGGATCTTGTCACCGCGTTTGTTCTCAAGGATTTTTGCGGTGACGGCGGCGCCGGACACGAGCGGGGTGCCGATCCTGGCAGTGGCCCCCTCGCCGAGGAAGACAACTTGGTCGAGGTTGATGGTGTCGCCAGCGGTGGTGCCGGGGAAAAGATTGACGGTAAGGATGTCGCCTTCCCTGACCGTGAACTGACGGCCTTGCGTGATGATGGTCGCTTTCATGTCTGGTTTTTTGAAAGGGGCGGGAGGAAACGGGATGGCGCGACGAAGGCAAGCCGGTTTTTTGGTGTTTCCGGAAAAATTTCTGTTCCCCAAATTTCGGCAGGGTGTTGCCGGATTCCACGCGCTTCCCCTGACGCGGGACGTCCAAGGGCTTTGCCGAGGTCCGGCCCGGACTCCCTCGTCGATCGATCGGCTTGGGGCAGTCCTATGGCGAAGCCATGTGCTGCGTGGCGGGCCGAAGATGCGGTGGACGCGCTCCGCTTCCAAGTCCTCACCCCGGAAAAAGTCCCGCGACTTTGCGACGAATCCCGCTGTGTCGCCAATGCCGGATTTCCGGTTTTTTTGTTGCGAGGAATATTTTTTGCTTGCGTGAACTTCCGAGACAGGGCATCCCACGCGCGCCCATGGAAAACTCACATCACACGAAACACCCTTCTCTCGACGCCACCGCAAGCGACGCCACCTCGGCATTGAGCCCCCCCCCCCCCCGTTAACTGACGGCGGCGCGGGGAACATGAGCTTGTTCACCCAAGTGCTCGCCGAGCGCCGCCTCGCCGATTTCAACACCTATCGCGGCGACCCGATGCGCATCAAACAGGACGCCAATATTGAAATGGAAGCCCTTGCCGGCGGCTACAGCTACCGGCAGGTTCTTGAGCTGATCCAGAATGGGGCCGATGCCATTCTCGAAGGCACCCAAACAGGACGGGAGAAAGGGCGCATCCTTGTCTGGCTCAACTCGAACCATCTCGCTGTCGCCAACACCGGCGCACCCGTTTCGAGGGAGGGATTACTCGGCGGACGCAATAACATGATTCTTAGACCAATCAATCAAGTCCATGACGAGACTTGTTTTCTGTTCCCGAAGGAACACCAAACCGAGGCGCTCGCGCTCTTCAGGGAGAACTGCCGTGTGCCCTTGGAGTATTTGGGCCAAAAATTCACCATCCCCTTCGAGTCCGGATGGGGAACTAATTGGGCAAACTGCAAAAACGAGGTGAAGCTTTATGAATAACAACTTGCCCCAGGGATGGCATTCGCCAGAGCCTAAGGAAGAGAAAGAACCAAAAGTCTTTGGAATAAAACTGGAAACTATTGTCTCTTTCTTGCTGATTCCTTCCGGTATTGCAGAAGTATTGGTGATGTTCTTTTTGGCAATTATTCTTGCTCATGGAGTGTTTTATGGATTTCATTATGTTATCCCGAGATTCTGTGACGAGTACAAAAAAGAAATTATCGGGGGTTTTACTTTGTATTTCTTGTTTGGGGTTATTCTTTCTCCTCCTAAACCTAAAAAAGATTAAATAATTTCCTATGTCTAAAATCGCATATATCGACTTAGAAACAACCGGCCTGTCGGCTTATAAACACGGCATCGTTCAGATTGCTTTGATTATAGAAACTGATGGGGTGGTGCGCACACGCAAACAGTGGGATTGTTCCCCACACCAAGGCAAAGAGGTTGACCCGAGAGCTTTAGAGGTTATCGGGCTTCCTCCGGATGAGGTGTGGACGCGCCAGAATCCGTTGGAAACCCACAAAGAGCTTGTGGCAACACTCGGAGCTTATGTTGACAAATACAATAAAACAGATAAGTTCATGTTTTGTGGTTACAACAGCCAGAACTTCGACATGCCGTTTTTGCGCCAATGGTTTTTGTCTTGTGGGGACAAATTTTTTGGCTCATGGTTTTATCCTTTTTCTATTGACGTGGGATGTTTGGTCATGGCACACAGTGACCATGAGCTTTCAAGCTTTCCGGATTTTAAGCTTAAAACCGTATGCACGAAGCTCGGCTTGAGCTCCGGAGAGGATGCCTATCATGCAGCTAACTTCGACATCGAAAAAACCAGAGACCTTTACAAATGCTTGATTTCTTGACCAGCCCGTCTGAAGGGAAAGTGTCCTTTAAAGAGAAGCTTTTTAGATTGGGATTTTGGATTCTTCTGGGAAGCTTCATGCTTTGTTGGATTGCGTTCTCGTGGTTCATTGTTTTTATAGTTTTATTTGGAGGAGGCAGCAGCTCCTCGGGGGGCAGAGGAACCCCCGAGTTTTACCACTAATAAAAACAATCAGACGACTTTTAGTTTCCTTAATTCTTTGGTTCTACATTTTCTGTGAGCTTATTCAGACAATTTTTCTCAATAGAGCAGTTGTGGAATAAGAGACTGTGCAAGCGTTCGCGAGATATTTGAGCTCAGTTGAGCCAGCACCGATTGCGCGCTCGCGACCTTTGCGGCTTGCAAGTTTTTCGATGTGAAAAATCTCCATGCGCATGGCCAATTCGTCGAACTTCTCGGAGCCCAAACCGAAGACGGCCTTCATGGTTCTCTCGCTTCTGAAGATGCGCTCAAGTACTTGTATGCCCAAATGCCTGCCTCCTTCGCAGCTTCCTGGCAATGCCTATTCCACAACATGCCTAATAAAGTTTGGAACTAACCTCACGGCAAAACGCTGGGTGTTTTTGCTTTACGCCTTGGAACGGAGCTTGCCGACCCTGTAAAAAATGAACGCACCTTTTTCCCAAGCCATGCGTGAGCACGATTAGGAGGGGGGGACAAGAGATTTTGGGGAAGTGGACTCAGCGTCCCCATGACGGATCCGGCTGTGCAGCGAAGAGCGGGGCTTATTCCACTCTGATATCGATTTTGGTTGGGGTGAGTCCCTCAGAGTGGGCGTGGAGGGTGAGGGTGCCTTTTTGGTTGGGGCGGGCTTTGATTATGGCGAGGGCGAGGCCGTTGAAGGCGCGGCGGTGGGGGGATTTGAAGGGGGTGGGGTCGGTGGGGTCGCCGTTGTCGGTGGCCACGATTTCGCCGGGACCTTCGAGGCGGAGCTGGATGGGGTTTTTGCTGCGGGGGACGGTTTGGCCGTTGGCGTCGGTGATGCGGAGGGTGACGAAGGCGAGGTCGGTGCCGTCGGCGGCAATTTTTAGGCGGTCTGCGGTGGCGTCGAGGTGGGTGGCCGGGCCTGTGGTGCGGGTGGTGGCGGTGGCCCAGGGTTTGCCGTTTTTCCAGGTGGTGACTTTGAGTTCGCCGGGTGTGTATTTTACTTCGTCCCAGCGGAAGCGGTATTGGTTGGGGTGGCGTTTTTGGCGGCCTTGGCTGGTGCCGTTGAGAAAGAGCTCGGCTTCGTCGGCGTTGGTGTAGAGGTGGACGGGGGTGGTTTGTCCGGTGCGTTCGGGCCAGTTCCAGTGGGGGAGGATGTGGGCGACGGGGTGGTTGGGGCGCCAGCGGGC
>JAITIB010000026.1 GCA_031279675.1 Puniceicoccales bacterium
GACGCCCGAAGCGCCGCCTTCGATGTCCCAAGCCGTTCCCGAGGTCACCCAGGAGGTGCCTGAATTGCCCCGCCATATGTAGTTGTCCGCAACAAGCACCGTTGCGCTTGAGGCAAACATCGTTGTTGCCGCGAGGAAAAAAGGCCGGGCAAGCCTGGTTAAGCCTGAGTTAGCAGGGGGGGGGGGGGGGGGGGATACGCAATTCAGCGCCGAGGTGGCGTTGCTTGCGGTGGCGTCGTTAAGACGGCGCGTTGTATTGGATGTGTTTTTCATGGGTATTTTGACTCCTGTTTTATTTTATGGTGTTTGGTTAAATCACCGATTGCCGCCCACGAGACCGTCCCGAGGTGGCGTCGGTGATTCGCGCCAGCATATCTTTCCCTCAAAAAGTGCAAGCAGAAAATGGAGGGGGGCGCACACTTTGTGGCAGGACTTACCACAGGAAATCCATTTCGCCCTGTATGCGCTCGGAATGGCGCGAGCCGCCAAGGCTGCCCCGCACGAGCTCCTCAAGCGTGATGCCAATGCGCTCCGGCTGGGCGCACAGGTGCCGCAAGAGAAGCGCGCCCGCAAGCGCGTCATACAGCGCGCAGTGGTAACGGCAACGCGCGGGCGGGCAGTGCAACCGGGCGAGCCCGGCAAGTTTTTTTTCCAGGCGAAACCATTCCACCAACACCCCGAGCTTGTGCGCGGACAGGCGCGGGCACCACTGCGCGGACAGGCGGCAGGTGTCTATCCACGGGCCCCAGTCGTTGACGGCGGCGCCGTTGGCGCGCGCGTGGTCGGGCATCGCGCCGGGATACGGCCAGGCGGTCTTGAGCAAACCGTGCTCCGTCGGCGCGTGGTGCGCGGCAAAGAGCCCGGAGCGGCGCCATCCCGAGAAAAAATCCCAGTCCTCGGCCAATGGAGCCGCCCCGGCAAGATCGGCATCGCTCAGGCCGTGGCACTGCGTGTCAATGCGCGGCACCGGAGCAATGGGCCGGCAGAGGCGCGTGGCGGTCGCCGTGATCTCGCCACCATGCAGCGTGGCGACGCCGTATTCGACAACGCCCGTGCGCGTGCTGCCCTCAAAATCGAGGACGTGAATGGGGACTTCATTCCAAAGTGGCATGGTGCGCGGAAACATACGGGATGCGCCCGGCGGCGTGTCAATGCCGCGTGCCAATCGCACCATCCACCTCGGACTCAAGCGCGGTGGCCGCGACAATCTCCGCCCGCGCAAATTCCCAGAGACGGGCGAGCTCGGCATCCTCCATGCGCTTGCTGGCAAAGCCTTCGAAAAAAACACCGCAGGACTGCCACGCGTTGTGCCAGACAGGGTTCGCGTGCAGGATGTCCAGCTTGAGCCGCCAGTGGCGGCGCCGGATCTCCTCGCGGACAACATCGAGGTGGCGCAACGCCACGAGCTCCCCGGGCGCGAACCGCCTGTCCTCGCCCTCGGGCGCGAAAATGAACGCGGTGGCGTCGGCAAGATACTCGCGCGACTCCTTCATGGAAAAGGTGACAACGCCCCGCTCATTCACCAGCCGGGCGTAGCCGACAGGCCACCAAAGGGCGCGCCGGTCGGCATCCTTCCAGACATCCGGAAAATGCCGGGCCAAAATCGCCTCCAGCCCCTCCCCGCCCACGAGCCCGGCAAGCAACGCGGCGGGCGGGATCCGCCGCGCGGAAAACTCGCCCTTCAAATGCCGCCAGAACCAAAATGCCTGTTGGAGCCGTCCCCCCGGAACCGCCCCAAAACCACGCGGCCCGCCCCGGGGAGACTCGTCGGCAAACTCCACGAACGGCACGGGCGCCATGACGCGCGCAAGGCCCGCCCAATGCTCGACAAGCGCGGGCTTCGATCGCTGCGCCACTTCGCGCGAACATGCCGCGACGAGCCACCAAGGGGCGGCGGCAACGGGGGCCTTGACGCCCTGCGCCTGAAAAACCCGGGTCAAAAACGCGTGCGAGAGCGCCACCGTGAGCGCATCCCAATCCGTGTCCCGCCCCCAGCGCACATAAAGGGTCACCCCGCCCGCACTGTCGTCAATCCGGTAAGGCGCCTCCTGCCTCCCGTCCGCCACAACGGGCAAAAGCTCCACACGGACACGGCGGCCACCCGGCGGAGGCGCCCAGCGAAACTCACTGAAAAACCAACGCTCCAGCAACGAGCAAAGCCCGGCAACGTAGGACGCCGACATCGTGTCGTAGGAAAACACATCAAACCATGCCGTCTCCGTGAGCGTGACACGCGGCGCATCCCCACCCTCCGGAGCAAGGTCCGTCCCGCCAACGGCACCCGTATGCGCAACGACAACGGCCAAAATCGCGCCCCAACGGCAACGGCGGCAGACTCGGTTGTTGTTTCGCAGGGACATGGGAAAAAGCACGTTAATCCCCCGGGAAAACCGGTTCGATTTCCACGGTCCGCCCGGCGGCAATCGTCACGGGATCGCCGACAAATTTGTGAATGTCGTTTTTCCAAAGCGTGACGCGCACAGGGCGCGACGCGTCGGACGCCACCCAACGCCAGCACCCCGCCTCCACACGCTCCATCGGGACACCAATGTCCTCGCTCAACCCGGGCCCGCTGCCACGAACATACGGACGGTTGCCAAACCCAACCAGAACATTGGCGACCAAGGTCGTCGCCGGCACACTGCCGGAAGACGCCACCGCTGCTTGGGACACCCCGCCCGACGGCGCCGGTGACACCCCGAAATCGAGCGGCAAACCATCCTCCTGCCCGAACGCATCCCCGGCATTTTCCGGAGAGGCATCCCCACCCCCAACATTTTCACCCCCGCCAACAACAACCGCATCGGCGTCCGCAACAGCCTCTTCCACGTCCCAATTCTCCCCTGCCGCCAATGCCTCCGGCGTCACCTCCGAAATACCCTCCGCATCCAAGCCCAAAGTCCCCTGCCGCTCATCATCGGCGACAGGCGCCGTTTTTGGAAAAAGTGAATGCTCCGCCACCTCCCCCGACTCCGCCGCCTCCTCCAACCCCTCGCGATTGGCCATGTCCGATGCCGACGTCCAAACCTCATCCTCCTCCGCAACACCCCCTCCCGTCTGCGGCGCACGCGACGCCACCGGAGCCGCATTGCCAATCAACCGCGCCACCGCCCCCCCCCGCAGCGCCCCACCCGGCGCCATCGCCTTCGCCATCAACGACGACGGCAACGGCCCATCCGTCTCATCCCCCCCCGCGGCCCCGGCAGCCAGACGCTCCACCGCCGCCGCATGGGCCTCCACCACCCGTTGGAACCCGCGCACCGAATCCGCCACCAAATCCAACTGCGCCTGCACATCCTCCAACGCCGTCCGCAACCGCGCCTCCACCTCCGACAACGCCACCGCACTTGTGCCCCCCCCGCCCTGCACCGCAGCCTCCAGCGCCGAAAACCGCCTCGAACACGACTCCGCAAACACCCGGATGTCATCCTGCAACACCCGCTGGTTGTCCGCAATGTCGTTGCGCAAAACATTCACCGCCGGCATCCTGTCCCCGCGCTCCCGCAAAAGATCCAGCAGCAGCGGCACAAACAAAAACAAACCCCCGGCCACCACGGCCCCAATCACAAAAAGCGTCGATACCGGCGTCCGCGGCGAAAAGAAGTGCACCGCCAGCGCAGCCCCCACAACAAGAACGTCCGCAAAAAGCAGATACATAAAAACACGGTCGTGACACGGGTGCGAAAAATGCGGATCGGAAGATTTCATATGCTGCGACTACCCCATCTATTGGACGGAAAAACCCCACTCGGAAAACCTTTTTTTGCCCGCCCCGCCCCGGCGCAAAAACCATTGACCTCTCCCCCCTCCCCAGCCGATTCTGCCGCATACATTTCACCAACACCGACAAAACACCCGCTTCCCCATGGCAAAAACCCTTTTGAAAGACATCGACCCGCGCCGTCAAAAACAAGCGCAAGCCGCCGAACAAGCCCTCCGCACCAACCCGCAATACGCAGTCGAAATCGCACAGGGCCTCCTCGCCAGCCACCCCGACTGCGTCGAGCTCCGCCGACTCCTCCGCAAGGCCCAGAAATTCGTCCATGCCACCCCCGGCAAAGGCCTCGCCAAGCTCTTCTCCGGAGTCGGACTCGGCGGACTTCTCGGCAACTCAAAACTCGTCGAGAACAAGCCGGAGCAAGCCATCGAAAAAGCCGAGAAAGCCCTCGCCCAAAAACCCACCGACGCCACCGCCAACAAACTCCTCGCCACCGCCGCCGAAAAACTGGGCTGGTATGACACCGCCGCCTTCGCTTACGAGGAACTCATCCTCGTCGATCCCAAAAACCTCGCCCACCCGATCGCCGCCGCCAACGCCCACATCAAGGACAACAACCACGACGAAGCACTCCGCATCGCTGACGAGGCACTCAAACGCTTTCCCGGCAACGGCGAGCTTCAAGAAATCGCCCGCCGCGCCTCCGTCGCCAAAACAGTCCAGCGCGGCCAATGGGAGGGCGACGGCGATTACAGAAACAAACTCAAAAAACAGGGCGAAGCGGTCGACCTTGAAAAAGGCAACCGCATCGTCCAAAGCGCCGAGGACGCCGCCCGCATCGCCGCCGAATACGAGGAAAAAATCGCCGCGGACCCCGAAAACGTGGATTATTACCGCGAAGCCATCCGCCAATACGAAATCCTCGGCAACCTCGACCAAGCCATCCTCACCCTCCAGCGCGCCCGCCAGACCACCATCGGGCGCGCCGACGCCGCCCTCGAAAAACAGGAGCACGAGCTCTCCATCCGCCTCTACGCCCAACGCGTCGACACCCTCGAAAAACAACTCGCCGCGGACCCCGGAAACACCGCCCTCCGCGCGGAATACGAACAAGAGCGCGCCAACGAACTCGCCTACAAACTCCACATCACGCAAAGCCTCGTCGAACGCTACCCCAACGACTACGGCTACCGCTACAACCTCGGCATCATCCTCCTCCAGACAGGCAACAACGACGACGCCATCCAGCAACTCCAAATCGCCCAGCGCAACCCCAAGAACCGCCACAGCGCCATGCTCAACCTCGCGCGCGCATTCATCAACGGCAACAAATTCGACCTCGCCGCCGACCAGCTCCAGACCGCCAAGAGCGAAATCCTCACCATGAACGACACCAAGAAGGAAATCATTTACGAACTCGGCGGCGCACTCGAAAAACTCGGACGCGACAAGGACGCCCAGGACGAATACAAAAGCATCTACATGATCGACGCCGGCTACAAGGATGTCGCCCGGAAAATGAACGCCTACTACCCCCAAAAACCATAGGGAAAACATGCCCCCAGCGCCCGCAGACGCCACCGCACGCTACCACCTCATCTGCGGTGACGACGAATACCTCGTCGAACACGCCGCCCGCCTCCGCTACGCGCACAACACCCGCGACGCCACCGACGAGTATTCCCGGGAAATCATCAACGCCACCGCGGCCAAGGCCGAGGACATCGAACGCACCCTCGCCACCCTCGCCACCGCCCTGAGAACCCAGTCCCTCTTCGGCGACAAACGCCACGTCTGGCTCCGCGGCATGAACTGGCTCGCCGACTCCGCGCCAGCCAAAACCGAGGCCGCGAAAAAAGCCCTCGAAAAACTCCAGCAACTCCTCGCACACCACGACCCCGCCCACGCCACCCTCGTCATCAGCGCCCATCCCATCGACCGCCGCCGCCGCGAAACCAAATGGCTCGAAGCCAACGGCGAAACCACACTCATCAACGCAGCCAGGGACCCCCGCACCCTCGACGCGCTCATCGCCGGCGAAACCCGCGCCACCAAGACACAACTCGGCGAAACCGCCCGCCAGACCCTCATTGCAAAAGTCAGCGGCAACACCCGGCTCATCCTTGAGGAACTCCGCAAACTCGCCTGCTACCTCGGCCCGGACGGCGGCGAAATCACCCAGGAACACATCCTGCGCCTCGTCCCCAATTTCGGCGAAGGCGATTTCTTCGAACCCGTCGAAGCCTTCTACAACGCCGACCTCACCTGGGCGCTCGACGCCCTCAACCGCTATTTTTACCACGCGCCCGAATCCGGACGCCCCCTCCTCGCATCCCTTCAAAACCGCAACCGCCTCCTCATCCAACTCCGCACCCTGATCGACTCCGGCGAACTCCACCTGGGCCGCAACGGCATCAGCAAAAGCGACCTCGAACGCGCCGCCGCCACCCACGGCGCGCACTTCGGCAACGACACCGAAAAGAACCCCCTCAACGCCTTCACCCAAAACCACTGGTATCTCGGCAACAAAATCGCCCCCGCCGCCAGGCACTTCACGCTGCGCAGTCTGATTGACCTGCAACTGGATCTCATCGACGCATTCGCGGCCATCCTTCACCGCCCCGATGAACAGGAGGCCATTTTCCGCGAACTCTTCATCCACACCCTCGGCAAGGGAAAATAAAACCTACCGCCGCAACCTCCCGCAAAAGCGCGCCAGCCGCTCCAGACCCTTTTCAATCGTGGCATCCGCGGTCGCATAGCTCAACCGCACGTATCCCTCCGCGCCAAACGCCGACCCCGGAACCGCCGCCACCAACTCCTCGTCCAGCAACCGCGCGCAAAACTCATCCGAGCCAAGCCCGAACGCACCAATGTTCGGAAACAGGTAAAACGCCCCCTGCGAACGATAGCACCGCACCCCCCCGATCGCATTCAAGCCCGCCAGCAAGCTCAGGCGCCGCCGGTCAAAATGCGCAAGCATCTCCGCCACCGCCGCACGGGCCAGCGCCGGTTGCTCAAAAACTGCCAGCGCGCCATGCTGCGCAAACGTCGTGACATTGGACGTCGTCTGACTCTGCAAATCCGCCACAGCCGACGCCACCTCACGGCTCGCCACAAGCGTCCCCAGCCGCCACCCCGTCATCGAATACGTCTTCGCAAACCCGGAGACCGTGATGACCCTCCCCGCCGCCTCCCCGCCAAACAACGCCGGATGACAGGCCGCCTGCCCGTCGTAAACAAGCTGCTCGTAAATCTCGTCGGAAAGAACAAACAACCCCGCCTCCAACGCAACCCCCACAAGCGCGCGCAACTCCGGCTCCGTGTAAACCGCACCCGTCGGATTCGACGGCGAATTGAGCACAAGCAACCGCGTCCTCGGCGTAATCGCCGCGCGCAACTGCCCCGGCGTGATCTTGAACCCCGCCGAATCCTCCGCCGGGACAAACCGCGGGACACCACCCGCAAGCTTCACCATCTCAGGATAACTCACCCAGAACGGCGCCGGAATAATCACCTCGTCCCCCGGACTCACCGTCGCAAGAATCGCCAGATAACACGACATCTTGCCCCCCGGCGAAACAACGACCTGATTTTCCGAAACCGCAAAACCCCGCGCATTGTAACTGTCCGCAATCGCCCTGCGCAACGCGGGCACACCCGCGGTCGGCGCATACTTCGTCCGCCCCTCGTCCAACGCCCGCGCACAGGCCGCCTTGATAAAGGCAGGCGTGTCAAAATCAGGCTCCCCAGCGCCAAAACCACACACATCCCTCCCCTCCGCCCGAAGCGCCTTGGCCTTGGCGTCAACGGCCAGGGTCGGAGAAGGCGCGATGTTGCGCGCCCAAATCGAAAGCATGGAAGAAACTTTGCTACTCGTGCTCATGGATGAATAATTGCGAAAACAAAATGTTCCCGTGCCGCCACCCAATAAGCAAAACATTTTTGCCCCGTCGAACGCATGTTATTAACCCGGCATGAATATATTTTATCCGACATCCTGTATTTATCAGGGCTTGTCGCCGAAAAATTATAAATATAGACATGCCGGTTTAATAACAGGTGTCGTCCACAGACGGAACGGCGACTAAAGACGCCGTTCCGTTTGGGCAGCGATTCATCGCCGGCAAAATAATCGGTTCCCGCACTAACCCTGCGGACATGGCGGAGCTTTGTAAAATTTACGTCAAAATTATTGCTTGCCTTTTGGACGATAATTGAGGAGCACGGCCCCGTTGGCCCGACCAGCATTTTCTCAACTCTTAACTCTTCCCT
>JAITIB010000030.1 GCA_031279675.1 Puniceicoccales bacterium
GACGCCCGAAGCGCCGCCTTCGATGTCCCAAGCCGTTCCCGAGGTCACCCAGGAGGTGCCTGAATTGCCCCGCCATATGTAGTTGTCCGCAACAAGCACCGTTGCGCTTGAGGCAAACACCGTTGTTGCCGCGAGGAAAAAAGGCCGGGCAAGCTTGGTTAAGCCTGAGTTAGCAGGGGGGGGGGGTGATACGCAATTCAGCGCCGAGGTGGCGTCGCTTGCGGTGGCGTCGTTAAGACGGCGCGTTTTCAGTGATATGTTTTTCATAGGTGTTTGAACTCCTGTTTTATTTCATGGTGGTTGATTGAATCACCAAGCGCCGTCCTCGGGACCGTCCCGAGGTGGCGTCGGTGATTCGCGCCAGCATATCCGTTGAGAGGGGAACGCAAGCAAAAAACGTTTGCGTGCCGATTGTCCGCCGGTCCTGGCGCGCTCCCTTGACACTGTTTCGGTGGCACTGGCAGGATTGGGGGCACGATGCCGTCTGGAGAGGAAGAGTCCCTGTCGCTCAAGGAGAAGGTGCGCCGGCTGCCGCGCGCGCCCGGTGTCTATTTGATGAAGGATCGCGGGGGCCAGGTGATTTATATCGGCAAGGCGCGCGATTTGAAAAATCGTGTCTCCACCTACTTCCAAGGTTCGCGGGCGCAAGCGCCCAAGATTGCGACGATGACGGGGCTTGTCGCGGATTTTGACTTCCACGTTGTGCGCAACGAGACGGAGGCGTTGTTGCTTGAGGGGCGGCTCATCAAGGAGTGGCGTCCGAAGTTCAACACGCTGTTCACCGACGACAAGCAGTTCATCCAGGTGCGCGTGGATTTGCAGGCGGTGCTGCCGGTGTTCCGGCTTGTGCGCGCGCGCACGAGCGAGAGTGCGCGCTATTTCGGCCCGTATCCGCACCAGGGCGAGGTCCGGCGCACGCTGCAGGAGATGCGGCGGCGGTTTGGCATCCTGCTGGGGGATGCGCATCCGGTGGCGTTGGGCGGGGGGCGGTGGAAACTTTACGATGATGCGCGCGCGGACATTTCCGCCCACGAGAACGTGGTCTCGGTGGACGGGTATCGCGCGCGTGTGGAGGCGGCGTGCGCATTTCTGGAGGGACGCTCGCGCGAGTGGCTGGAGGATTTGCGAAGGCAGATGCGGGAGGCTGCCGCGCGGCAGGACTACGAGCGGGCGGCGGGGTTGCGAGACGCGGTGGCGGCGGTCGAGCGCACGACGGAAAATGCGCGCCGTTTCGGGCGCGGCAATCCGCTCCCGCAACCCGGGCAGAAGGAGGCGATCGACGAGCTTCAGCACGCGCTGGGGCTGCCCGGGCCGCCGCGGACGATGGAGTGCTTTGACATTTCGCACATCAGCGGGACCTTTGTCGTCGCGAGTCTTGTGCGCTTTGCCGACGGGCGTCCGGACAAGGCGGGCTACCGCCGGTTTCGCATCCAGGGGTTCATCGGCAACGATGATTTCCGCTCGATGGAGGAGGTGGTGCTGCGGCGTTACCGGCGGCTGCTGGAGGAGGGGCGGGAGCTGCCGCGGCTCGTCGTCATCGACGGCGGTCTGGGGCAGGTGCGCGCGGCGTTGAAGGCGTTCGCGACGCTCGGAGTGGCGCCGCCCGCGCTCGTGGGGCTGGCAAAGCGTGACGAGCACATTATTTTCCCCGATGGCCGCGCGCCGTGCGTCCTGCCGCGCCACAGTCCGGCGTTGCGGCTGGTGCAGCGCTTGCGTGACGAGGCTCACCGGTTTGCGAACACTTACAGCGCGCAGCTGCGCAGCAAGCGCCTGCGCGAATCCGTGCTGGATGACTGCCCGGGCCTTGGCGTGAAACGGCGCATGGCGTTGATGGCCCGCTTTGGCTCGCTTGCGCGCTTGAGAAAAGCGTCCGTCGAGGAGCTGTCCCGGGTGCCCGGAATCGGGAAGGGTTTTGCCCGTAAGATCGCGGAGTTTTTGGAAACGTCCTGAGTCGCCGCGCTCGCAAAACTCGTGCATTGCCGCGCGGACGCCACCGCGCAGACTCCGGTCCGTTATGCAAGATTCCACGCCCGCCCGTCGAAAACTCCCCCGCAACGGCACGCCCGAGGCCGGCGCGCGGTTTATTCGCATCCGCGGCGCACGCCAGAACAACCTTCAGGGGATCGACCTGGACATCCCCGTCGGGAAGCTCGTCGTCGTCACCGGCCTGAGCGGCGCGGGCAAGTCCTCGCTTGTGTTCGACACGCTGCACGCGGAGGGCCAGCGACGCTACGTGGAGACCTTCAGCCCCTATACGCGCCAGTTTCTTGAGCTGCTGCCCGCGCCCAAGGTGGACTCCATGGAAAACATCCGCCCCTCCATCGCCATCCAGCAGGGAAACACCGTCAGGACATCGCGCTCCACCGTCGGGACAATGACCGAGCTGTGCGACTGGTTCAAAGTCTGGTTCGCCCACCGCGCGCAATTGCACGACCCCGGCACCGGCGAAATCATCCGCCCGCATCACCCGCAAAGTGTCTGGGAAACGCTTGCCGCAAAAAAACCTCCCGGCACCACGGTGCTCATCGGGTTCGGCGTCCCGCGTCCCGAACGGATGGAGTGGGAGTCCGCACTCGCCCCCTTCATCGAACAGGGCTACACGCGGGGGATGTTTGACGGCGCGCCGGCCAGGCTCGACAGCGTGCCCGCCGCCCGCGCGCACGCCACGCACTGCGTCATCATCCAGGACCGCGTCACGCTCCACGCCGAAAACCGGGAACGCTTCATCGAGGCCGCCACCGCGGCATTTCATCTCGGACAGGGGCAAATCCAAATCCACACCGAACACGCCGGAGACGCCACCGCCGGCACGTCCCGGCATTTTGCCAGCACGCTCATTTCGCAATCCGGAAAACGTTACCGCGACGCCACCCCGGGCATGTTTTCATTCAACTCCCCCCTCGGCGCCTGCCCTGTCTGCCACGGTTTCGGACGCATCCTCGGCATAGACCACGACAAGGTCGTCCCCGACCCGTCCCGGACGCTCGCCGGCGGCGCCATCGCGCCCTTCCAAGGGCAAGTTTACGGCGAAAGCCAGCGCGACCTCCTGAGCTCCGCCCGCAAGCACGCCATCCCCACCGACATCCCCTGGGAAAAACTCACCCCCGCCCAACGCAGCCACGTCCTCGACGGCGAACCGGGCTATGGGACGGATGGCAAAAAATGGCCCCGCGCCTGGTATGGCGTCCGCGAATTTTTCAACTGGCTCGAAAACACCGCCTACAAAATGCACGTGCGCGTCTTCCTCGCCCGTTACCGCAGCCAAGCGCCCTGCCCCGAATGCCACGGCAAACGCTTCCACCCCGAATCCCTTTGCTGGAAATGGCTCCCCGCCCCCGGCGCCACCGCGCTGGACCTCCCCGCGCTTTACGCCCAACCCATCGACGCCCTCCGCGCCCTCCTCACCCCGCACCGCGCCGCCGCCGCCGCGCACCATCCCGCGGACCAGGCGCTCGACGCCATCCTCACCCGCCTCGGCTACCTCGCCGACGTGGGCCTGGGCTACCTCACGCTCGACCGCCAGACACGCACCCTGAGCGGCGGCGAAGTGCAACGCGTAAACCTCACCGCCTGCCTCGGCGCCGCCCTCGCCGACGCACTCTTCGTGCTCGACGAACCCAGCGTCGGCCTGCACCCGCGCGACCTCCAGCGCATGACGCAAATACTCCGCCGCCTCGTGGAGCAGGGCAACACGGTGGTCGTCGTCGAACATGACGAAACACTCATGCGCGCCGCCGACCACCTTGTCGAAATCGGCCCCCGCCCCGGACATCACGGCGGACGGCTCATCCACGCCGGCGCGCCCGGCGGCATCATCAACGCCCCCCAAAGCGCAACCGGCCCCTGGCTCTCCGGAGAACGCCGCCCGCCCGTCCCACCCCGCCGACCCGTCACCCCGGACACCCCGCGCCATCACCTGCGCAACATCCGCGTCAACAACCTCCAAGGGCTCGACATGGACATCCCCCACGCCCGGTTCACCGCCCTCTGCGGCGTTTCCGGATCCGGGAAATCCACACTGCTCAACGACGTTCTCGCACAAATCCACGCAACACCCCAACCGGCATGGTTCACCCACAACAGCGACCTCCCCGCCGGGGAAATCGCACTGGTTGACCAAAGCCCCCTCAGCCGCACACCCCGTTCCAACCCCGCGCTCTACACCGGCGCATGGGACACCATACGACGCCACCTCGCCAATACCCCGGAAGCACAAGCCGCCGGACTCTCCCCCTCGCACTTCTCATTCAACAGCGGCGAAGGCCGCTGCCCGCACTGCGGAGGCTCCGGCTGGGAAACCGTCGAGATGCAATTCCTCGCCGACGTCCACATCCCCTGCCCGGTGTGCGACGGCAAACGCTTCCGCGCCGAAATCCTCGCCCACAAACACAAAGGCAAAAGTGTCGCCGAAATCCTCGCCCTGACAGCGGAGGAGGCGCGCGATTTTTTTGACACCCCCGCCATCCAACGCCACCTCGCACTGCTCACCCAAGTCGGCCTCGGATACCTCGCCCTCGGGCAACCGCTAAACACGCTCAGCGGCGGCGAGGCCCAACGCCTCAAACTCGCCCGTCACCTCCGCGACATCCCGGGCGCGCCAAGCCACGCGCAAATGCCACCCCCGGCGCTGATCCTGCTGGACGAGCCCACCACGGGATTGCACCGCGAGGACGTCGCCCGCCTCCTCGCACTCCTGCAACGGCTCGTGGACTCCGGCCACACGCTTGTCGTTGTGGAACACCAGACGGATGTCCTGTCCGCCGCGGACTGGTTGATCGAGCTCGGGCCCGGCGCCGGAGCCGAAGGCGGTAAATGCATCGCCAAGGGCACCCCCGAAACAATCGCCCAAGGAGACACCCCCACCGCACCCTACCTTTCCTCCAACCGCCAGGACATTTCCCGTTCAAGAAGGAAAACGCCACGCCCTGTGCCACTCAGGACGCGGCAGCCCGGACAACGCTTTTGATTAAGCCTTTTTCCGCCTCCTCCTTATCAAACAAAGCAGTCCGACCAACGCGCCTCCTATCACTCCGTATGTGCTGGGCTCAGGAATCGGCTCAAGGCTGGCGACGCGAAACCCGAGGCAGAAGCCCTCAGCGGTGGGCGCGAGGCCGTTCCGCGACGAGCCAGCGGCAAGGTCCGCGGCATTGGAGTTGTGCGCGGCCCCACGAACAGCGCGGTTGGAGCTGCTATACTTACTGTCCGTCCACTCCCACACATTCCCGGTCATGTCCACGGCTCCATATGCACTCGCGTAGTCCTTATAGAAACCCACAGGATTCAATCTATACGGACTCCCGCCATTATTATAATACGAATTATTATAGTTCGCCTTGCTTGGATCCATCGTGTCTCCACTGGATGGATTGATTCCAGTCGTCGAATACATGTTGTATCCGGTCTTGTTGGGATCGTAAAACGCCGCTTTATACCACTCGTCCTCGTCGGGCAAGGCAATCCCGCCAGCTTGCCAGACTGCATCGTCCCGAACAGCATTATCACCTGCGCTTATGGTGTATATCCCGTTCTCTGTTCCGGATGTCCCGTAAAGCTTTTGATTCGTCAACCAGTTGCAGAATCGTTTCGCATCCAGCAACGTCACATACACCACAGGGAGATCCTTGTAATCATCGCTCACACTGTAGGTCCATTTGTTTGGATCAATGGCATCCTGGGCACGTGTTATCCCACTATAGGCTGTCTGAGTTCCCATATTGGAAGTCCACAAGCCGTAGGGATCGTTCTTCGCCACCTCATTCAGGAAGTCCTTCCACTGCCCTTGCGCGATCTCATACTTGCCGATGTGGTAATTGTAGCTGACACAGCCATGGTAAGTCCCCTGAGGACTTGCGACCGTGTCGTCACCATTGGTAATGCCGCCCGGGGCCTCGATAAGCACCGTCTCGATGTTCATCGGGAATGCGCCCTCCGCAGGTGGCGTCAACGCCACCGCGGCCAGTGTCGCCGCGCCAATGAGGACGGTTTTTGTTATTCTATTACTTGTTTTCATGTTTTTCTCTTTGTTTGTTATTTTGTTGTTTGTTTCGCCCCAACACGGGGCAAAAAGAGGGCGTGGAGGGGCCTGACCAATGCCGTTCCATCAGCGTTGGAAATCTTTGCAGGGGACTCCAAACGGCGCGCTCGGCGAGCGCGCCCTACCGGCGTGGGTATTCCACGGCACGCGCGTTTTATCAGAAACAGGTAGGGACGACTCGCCGTGCCGCCCACGCTCCTTTCGCCGTCAACGGCAGAAGTTATTCCCTCCCAACTACTTACAGAACAATGGGGGGGGGGGGGGGGGGGGCGAGTGGCGCGGTGCCCGCGCGGTCATTGACCGGCTGCGCCGGTTTCCGCCTACGGCGGGAGGTTCCGCAAGGACGCGTCCTGTTATGGAGTGCGGCGATTTATCGCCGCTTTCGCGAAGGCGATTTATCGCCGTGTGCGGAATGGACGCATTGTCCTCGAAAAACACCCCGTCCGAAGACGTTTTAAAAAATCCTTCCGCGCCGGTTCCACTCAACGACGCGGGGGATAAATCCCCCGCTCCGAAAGCGGGACTAAAGTCCCGCACTCCATAATTGGTCGACGGCGACAGACGTGAGGGACAGTGTCCCGCACCCGAAAGCGGGACTAAAGTCCCGCACTCCATAATTGGACGCCTTTTCACCAACAACAAAACCGGCGGCTTGGGTAAATCCAAGGACGTTGGTGTTGGCGGTGGCGCTGGGAACGGTGGCGGTCATGTGGCGTTGTCGGCAAGGTTCAGAAAGGATTCAGAAGGGGGAGCGCAAGCAGTTTTTTCAAAATATTGTGCGCAGCACGAGAAAACAGGGGGAAGCGGCTTGCTTCGTTGCCGATGCAAGGCGTCCAGTGGACGCTCTTTTGGTCCTCTCCGCAGCGGGCATGTGGCCGGATGTCGATCGGCGCCGCCGTCGGCATGTTCGCAAATTCCCAACCCCTTGGTGGGTTCCGCCGTCATGGGCATTTATTCCGGGGTTTTGCGCAAAATCAGCGCGCCAGCAGGGGACACAAATTTTCCCAGAAAATACTTGCAAACGAGACCCATAATCAATTTCTGTTATTGAGAATGAGTCTTATGCTCACAGAAAAACCAGTCCATCGCTGCAATTCCCATTCGGATTCGGCGCGCCTGTCCCTTCATCCAGACGGAGGCCCTGCCCTGCCCTGCCGTGCCGTGCCCTCAATCTTTCCACAGGCAAAACCAACAACAAGAACACAGATAGAAACCATATGAAAATCAGACACCTGCTGCTCGCCGCAGCATCGCTCACCGCCCTTGCCGTGCCCGC
>JAITIB010000064.1 GCA_031279675.1 Puniceicoccales bacterium
CCCTGTTTAACGGGACACATTTCGCCCTCGTTGGCGGGTTCATCGCCATGGGCAAACGCGCCGCTTTCGTGCGGGCATGAAACTCTTTTTTCTCACAACCAAGCAATAACCAAGCAGACAAAAAAATGAAAACAACAACCATAACCCTCAAAACCCTCACCCTTGCCACCGCGTCGGCAACTTTCACCCTTGCGAGCCCGCCCTCTGCCATTGCCCTCGATTGGCATGCGAACCCTGGCCAGACGCAAATTGATGCTCCTCTTCTTGATCCCCAGGGCGACGTGTATGACAATATTTTTATCGGGGCGGCATGGGTTGGGGGATCGGCTGTCGATATTGTAAGTGGCGGTGTGATCGAGTTCACCAACTCAGTCTCGATTGGCACTGACGGGTACGGCGATGTCGCTGTTTACGATGGCGGGATATTGTTTTCAAATAATCAGAGCGGTCTGAATACCCAGAACATTCAGGTCGGGAGCGGTTACGGTGGGCAGTTGCGCGTTTTTGAAGGAGGATATATCGAAAGCGCGGGTCTTACAGTTGGCACTTCCAGGGCGGGGGGCGAGGTGACGGTGGAGGGGTTTAATGCCCGTTTATCTGCTGCTACGGTGCGCGTCGATTATGGCCGGTTGTCTGTATCCGACCAAGGCGCGGTGAGTGTGGACACTGAGATGGCTATTGCGGATTTCTCGGAGGTTGAGGTGTTCAACCAAGGGCTTATACAGGTCACGAGACTGATGATGAACATCGATTCCTCTCTTTCTGTTGGTATTGGTGGGCTCATGGTGGTCAATGGATATTTTGAAGTGACGGAGGGTGCGAAATTCACAATTGGGTTGAGCACGAATGTTTCCGATTCCGGGAGGATTCAGCTTAACCAAGCCGGTAGTGTTCAGATCTTTGGGCCTGCTTCGCTGGCGGTTCATGCCGACGGCGAATTTGCGGCGGGAGAGCATATCTTGATTCTTGAAGGACTTCAAGTTCGCGGACTGTGGGGGTATGATCCTATAGTGGCGGATACCGGGCAGGTGTTTGACATCGCCTACGACAAGGTCGGCATCGGTCCTCTTGCCACTTATGAAACCTACCTCGTGGCGCGGGCGATTCCGGAGCCCTCGACCTATGCCCTGATCGGCGGCCTCGGCGCGGTGGCGTTGGCGATGGGGGCGCGGTGGCGTCGGAGGCGGTGAGGATTGGGGTTCTGCTTGGCGGACGGGCAGGCGCAGGGTGCGCTCCCGCGTTTGTTCCGGGCGGGCTTTTTACATTTCCTTCGGCTGTGGTTTAATGTTTCCCCTTGTTGTCGGGGCTGCCGGTTGCGGTCACGGTGAGCGGGAGGAGGATGTTGGCGCCGCCGTTCCCGTTGCCGCCGACGACGAGCGGGCTTCGCCCATCCCATTTTTCGACAATTTGAAGATCGATCAGGGTGGGGTTGTTGCGAAGCGCTTCGCCGCGGATGCGGATGGCCTCGGCCTCGCCTTTGGCTCGGATGATGGCTGTGGAGGCCTCGATTTCAGCTTTTTGCTGGGTGAAGCGCGCTTTCGCGGCTTCTTGTTCCTGGACCATTTTGGATTCGATGGCCGCCTCCAGTTGCTGCGAGAGGGAGATGTCCTCTATGACGAGGTCAACGACATCGAGGAGTGCGCCGATTTTTTTGCGCGCGCCTTCGAGCGCCTGGTTCTTGATGTTTTCGCGCTGCCGGACGATTTGCTCGGCGCTTTGGAGCGCGGTGGCTTCCTTGAGTGACTCTTGCACGCGTGGTGCGATGAGGCTTGTGAAGGGCTCGCCGGCGTAGTCTTGGTAAATTTTCACGACTGACTGCTCGGGTATTTTGTAGAGGATGCGCAGGTTGACTTTTACTTGCTGGAGGTCCGAGGAGTAACACTCGGAGGGAAGTTCTCGCGCTTGCTGGCGTACGAGCACGGGGACGATTCTGGAAATGAAGGGGGTTTTTATGCCGAAGCCTTCAGGCTCGAACTTTGGATTGACGGTTCCGAGTGTCACGAGGACGCCGCGGTCGCCGGGGTCAACGACGAAGGTTG
This sequence comes from Puniceicoccales bacterium, assembly GCA_031279675.1. Lineage (GTDB taxonomy): Bacteria > Verrucomicrobiota > Verrucomicrobiia > Opitutales > UBA953 > CALNBE01. The sequence continues at coordinate 2,040 of JAITIB010000064.1, forward strand.
CCTCGAAGACGGCGGCAATGAGTGCGAGAATGACGGCGATGGCAGCGGAGATTTTTGTGATTTTCATGAGGCTCCCGACTAAGTGTCGGTGGAGATCCGGGCTCAAGTTTGTTTTGAGTGTGCGGCGGTTTTGTTTTTTGGGCATTTACTTGGTGGCGCTCCATGCGCGCAGGAGGCGGAGGAGGATGTGTTCGATGGCGGCGGTGTCGTTGAGGTTGGTTTCGAGGAGCGATGCCGTGCGTTCGATGTGGGCGATGGATTGGTGGAGGGCGCGGGCGCGGGTGTCATCAAGAGGGGTGCGGGTGGCGTGGTGGAGGAGGTGGGTGGCGAGGCTGGCGAGGAGCTTGGTGCGGTGGTTTTTGAGGGCGGCGGTGTCGCGGGCGGTTTTTTCCTCGTCGGAGAGGGTCGAGGTGGCGTCGTCGTCCGGTTCGGACGGGGGGGAGTGGAGGTGTGCGGTGTAGCGGGAGGCGAGGCCATAGAGTGTGAAAACAAGGGTGCTGGCGGTGGCATTGGGTGTGACGATGTGGTCGAGCCAGGCGTCGAGGGCTTGCAGCCATGCAGTCCATTCGGGGTTGGGTGGGGCCGGGGGGCCGGGAGGGATGTGGAAGTGGTGGCAGCGGCTGCGGATGGTGTCGAGAAGATGCGTGGGTTTGGTGGTGAGGAGGAGGATGGTGGTGCCGGGCGGGGGTTCTTCGAGGGTTTTGAGGAAGGTGTTCGCGGATTCGGGGGCCATGCGGTCCGCGTCGTAAATGACTGCGATTTTGCGGGGGCCGGAAAGGGCTGTTTGTTGGATCTGGCGGATGATGGCCCGGGTGTCGTCAATGCCGATGCGGCGCATTTTGTTGGTCGGGCGCAAGGAATGGAAGTCGGGGTGTGAGGGGATGTTCGCGGGGTCGTTGTTCGGGGGGGGGAGGATATGGCTGGCGAGGGTGGCTGCGGTGGCGTCAAGGGTGATGGGGTCGGCGCCGTGGAGCAGGATGGCGTGCGGGAGCCGGTTGTTGGCGTGGGCACGCAGGAGAATGTCGAGGGTGCCGGGTGGCGCGGGGGGATTAGAGGAGGTGGCGGTGGTGGAGCTCATTCCAAATGTGCTGGGCGAGGATTTCGGGGGGCTGGGTGGCGTCGGCGATGTGGATGCGCCGGGGGTTGTCTTGGGCAAGGGCATGGTATCCGGCGCGGACGCGTTCGTAGAAGGCGGGGTCGTGTTGTTCGAGGCGGTCGGGGGGGATGCCGGGGCGGTGGTGGGCACGGTGGAGGGCGGTGGGGGTGGGGAGGTCGAGGAGGAGGGTGAGGGTGGGGTGGAGTCCGCCGGTGGCGAGGTCGTTGAGGGTGTTGATGGCGGCGGGGGGGAGTCCGTGCCCGTGTCCTTGATAGACGAGGGTGGAGTCGGTGAAGCGGTCGCAGAGGACGATTTCGCCGGCGGCGAGGGCGGGGCGGATGATTTGTGTGACAAGCTGGGCGCGGCTGGCGGCGAAGAGGAGGAGCTCGGTGGCGGGGGTGAGGGGCGGGGCGTTGCGGGGGTTGGTGAGGAGGTGGCGGATGTGTTCGCCGAGGGGAGTTCCGCCGGGTTCGTGCACGAGGCGGACGGTGTGCCCGTGGTCGCGCAGGCGTTGGGCGAGCTTGGCGGCCTGGGTGGATTTGCCCGCGCCATCAACGCCTTCAAAGGTGATGAATTTTCCTCTGTTTTCTTGCATGTTCCGGGGGGAGGGTGCGGGGTTTTGCTGCCGGGGCAAGGAGAAGTGCGGCGGAGGGGTGATATTAGAACTCGACGCCGGATTGGGCTTGGACGCCTTGGGTGAAGGGGTGCTTGATTTCGCGCATTTCGGTGACGAGGTCGGCGCAGGCGATGAGTTTGGGCGGGGCGCCGCGTCCTGTGATGACGACGTGCTTGCCGGGGGCACGGGTCCGCAGTCCGGCGATGACTTCGTCCTCCGGGAGGTAGCCGCATTGGAGCACGATGTTGAGTTCGTCGAGCAGTAGAAACTGGACGCTTGGGTCGCTCAGGGCGTCGAGGGCAAGGGCCCAGCCGGCGCGTGCGCTGGCGGTGTCCTTGGCCCGATCCTGGGTGTCCCAGGTGAAGCCTTCGCCGACGCAGTGCCAGTCGAGCCATTGCCCGCTCAGGGCACGGCGGATGGCGGTGTCGCCTGCCTTGACGAATTGGATGACGACGCATTTGCGCGCATGCCCGATGTTGCGCGCGAGCATTCCGAACGCGGCGGTGCTTTTGCCTTTGCCGTCACCGGTGTGGACGATGATGAGGTCGCGTTTTGTGGTGGCGGCGGCAATGCGGGCGCGCATTCCGGTTTGCAGGCTTTGCATTTTGCCGCGGTGTTCGGTGTCGGCGCCCGGTTCGGAGGGAGGGTTTTGGGTTGGTTTCATGTTTTTGGTGAAAAGGGGAGTCTAAGCGGATTGTTCGTGGCGTCAAATCCTTGGGGGAAAAGGTTTTTTAGGGGAGGATGAGGCGTAGTGTGTGTTTTTCAAACACGAGATGCCAGGCGTCCCGGGGAAGACGGTCGCCGAGATTTTCCGGCCATTCGATGGCAAGGGTCCAGGGTTCACGCAGGATGTCCCAGAGCATGAGCGCGTCGGCTTCGGCGGGTGTGTTGAGGCGGTAGGCGTCCATGTGGACGAGCTGGCGCGCGGGGGTTTCGTAAAGGGCGAAGAGGGCGTGGGTGGGGCTGGGGATGGGGCGGGTGATGCCGTAGGCGCGGGCGAGTCCGCGGACGAAGGTTGTTTTGCCCGCGCCGATGGGGCCATGCAGGGCGAGGGTGGTGTTTTCGGGGAGGTGGGGCGCGAGGGTTTTTGCGAGTTGCGCGGTGGTTTCGGGCGTTGGGCTGGGGATGCCTTGGAGCCATCGGGCAAGTTGGGCTGGAGGGGTCATGGGATGGGTGTGCTTTTGAAAAAGTTTTGCGCGGCGGCGACGTCGTCGGTGATTTGGGCTCGGAGGGCGTCGAGGGTGGGGAATTTTTTTTCCGGACGGATGAAATGCAGCCATTCGGCATGGAGAGCGGCACCGGGCTTGAGTCCGGTGTTCGCGAGGACGGTGGCGGTGGTGAAGAGGTGGACTTCGAGCAGGGGGTGGGCGGGGGTTTCGGCGGTTACTGTGGGGCGGAGTCCATAGTTGGCGAGGCCGCAAAGGGGGTGTGGCGTGTCCGGGGTGCGGACCTTGATGGCGTAAACGCCGTGGCGGGGCTGCAGTTCGGGCGTCCAGGGTGTGTTGAATGTCGGGAACCCGAGGGTGCGCGCGAGGGCGCGCCCGGGGATGATTGTTCCGTGGCTGGCGTACGGGCGCCCGAGGAGCGTGTTGGCGTCGGTGACGCGCCCGGTGGCAATGAGTTCGCGGATGCGCGTGCTGCTGATGCGCGCGCCGTTGATCTCGACGCTGGCGATGCTGTGAATGCGCAGGTGGCGGGAGGTGGCGTGGGTTTGGAGCAAGCGAACGTCCCCGGTGCGTGCGTGCCCGAAGCGAAAGTCTTCTCCGACGTGGATGGTGGCGAGGGCGGGCAGCGCGTGCAGGAGGGTGTCGAGGAATGTGCCGACGCTGTGCGCGGCGAACTGGCGTGTGAAGGGTTCGTGGATGATGCAGCCGGCGCCGAGGGCGCGGAGGAGTTCGTCTTTGTCCGCGGAATTGAGGATCTGGGGAACGGGGGCGTGGGGGTGGAGGAGGTGGCTGGGGTGTGGGGTGAAGGTGAGCACCGCGACGGTGCCGGAGGTGGCGCGGGCGGTCTCGGTGGCATGGCGGATGATTTTCTGGTGCCCGAGGTGGATCCCGTCGAACATCCCAATGGCGAGGTGCACGGGGGGCGGGAGTGGCGGGAGGTGCGCGAGAGTGAAGGGGGGCGTGTTTTCCATCATGGCGGCAGCGGAGGGCTCGGGGCGGGGGCTCAAACGGCGTGGCTGGGCGCGGCTTTCCACATTGGGACAAGGCGGGCACGGATTTCAGGGAGGGCCATTTTTTCCAGTTCGGGCAGGGTGGTGGCTTGTCCGATGCGTATTTCACCGGAGGCGGTGCGGCGCAGTGCGGTGAGGTGCGCTCCGGGGCCGAGGGTGTGTCCGAGGTCGTGCGCGAGGGTTCGCACGTAAGTGCCTTTGCTGCACTTGACGCGGAAGGTGGCGTCGGGCGGGGTGTAGCCCAGAAGGGTGAATTGCCCGATGTGGATGAACCTGGGCTCGCGCTCGACAGTCTCGCCTTTGCGGGCGAGTTTGTAGAGGGGGACTCCCTGGATTTTTTTTGCGCTGAACATGGGGGGCGTTTGATATTGGTCGCCTTGCATTTTGTCCATGGCCGCGGTGAGTGCGTCCGCAGTGAGCGTGGCGGGGACGGGGATTGTGACGAGGATCTCGCCGTCGGCGTCCTGCGTGTCGGTTGTTTGCCCGAGGCGCAGTGTGCCTTCGTATTCTTTGTCGTGGCTCATGAGGTATTGCGAAAGCTTGGTGGCCTTGCCGAGCAGGATGACGAGGACGCCCGTGGCCATGGGGTCGAGGGTGCCGGCGTGCCCGATCCGTTTCATGCGCAGGAGCCGCCGCAGCTGGTTGACGACGTCGTGCGAGGTGATTCCAGAGGGCTTGTCCACGACGAGTATGCCGTCGAGTTCGGGCGGGTTGGGAGTCATGCGCCAACTGAAAACGGGGAAGACTTTTGTGGGAAGGAAAAACGTCCCGCCCCATCCCCGCGCCGCTCAGGGAGGCGTTTTTTCACCGGGTTCCCGGAGAAAGCGTTCGGGGTGAAGCTGGCGCGCGAGGTATTCATAGCAGGCGATGCGGTGGTGAGTGACGCAGCTGCCCTGCCATGCGGGCAGGAGGACTGCCCGTGTTTCGCGCACCGCCGGCATGAAACGGTAGGGGTTGATTTTGCGAAAGACATCCAGCGCCTGCTCAATCTCGCCGGCAGTGGGCGGGGTGTCGGGATGCGGGGTTGAGGAGTCCGCGACCAGGACGAGTTTTTCCACCGGCCAGCCCAGCAGGCGTTCGGCGTTTGGAGGGGCGTGCCCGGTGATCTTGCCGAGTGTCTTGGCCAGGTTTTCGGCGCCCGCATGGTCGCAGAAATCCTGGAAATTCGTCCGGTCGCCGGGGATCAGCCCATAAATGGATATTGATACGACACGGACGGGTTTGACGCCTTGGAGCTTTTCCCGGAGCGCGTTGACGCGCCGCTGGCTCTCGCTGATAATTTGCCCGGCGCGCCGCGTCGCATCGGCACCGAGCAGGGATGCGAGCCGTTGCAGATTCGCATAGGTGTCCTCGAGCGTGTTGTAACGATCGAACACAAGGACGGCGACGCCACTCCGGCGAACCTGCGCGACAAGGTCGGGACGGCTGAAATCGGCAAAGAGCACGTGGGTGGGGCGGTGCCTCAGAATGGTCTCCGCGTCGGCATTGTCGGGGAGCCGCGGGTATGCGCGCGCCTGCTCCGCGGTGGCACTGTAGCGCGGGTCGTGGGCGAGCTGGCTGAGCGCGGCGATTTGCGCCGGATCGGCAAGTGCGAGGAGAAATTCGTCGGTGCCCGCGGTTTGCGAAACAATGCGCACGCTGCCGCCGGAAGGGGGCGCGGTGGCGTCGGCGGGTTTGCGAAGGACGACAACTGCGAGCGCCGGAAGAATGAGGGTGAGGGCGAGGCCAATGACGACGCACAGGCGGCGGTTGGCGGGGGATGGCGTTTTCATGAACGCCCTCCAAATGGATTTTGCCGGGGGTCTTCAAAGCGAATTGCGAGCGGAAAAAGATTTTTGGGGAATTGTGGGGCAAACTTGTTGACAGGTGGGTGAAAGTGGGCCCAAATGGGTGAAAATAATTTGAAATCCCATGTCCGTTTTTGGAAAGACCAAGCTTTTTACCGAGCGCTACTCGGGCCGGCTTGATGACAAAAACCGGCTGACGATCCCCGCCGCATGGCGGTTCGCGTCAGACGGGGATGGCTCCTACATGGCGATGTTTTACCCGGCGCGGGGGACGATCCTGGTGCTGCCTCCAGACATGGTGCGCCAGATCATGGAGGCGTCCGCGCGCGTGGGCTTGAGCGATCCGGACAAGCAGGAGGCGATGATTACGCTGGGGGAAAACAGCAGCGTGGTTTCGTGCGACAAGGTGGGCCGCATTGTGCTTGGCGAGTCGTTGCTGGCCCTCGCGGGCATCAAGCGGGAGGTGATTTTCAAGGGGGCATTCAGAAATTTTGAGATCAGTGCGCCGGCGCCCAAGCCGCCCGACCTGACATCGGACAAGGCGCAGCGTTTGTTGCGGGCGTTGAAGGAGCTCGGGCTTTAGGGCGCGCGGCAGTTTTCCATTTCATCACGACATCGTTTTTCCCGTGCGGGCCGCTTGCGGTGGCGCGGGGATGGCGGTGTATCCAAGTTCAATTACAGGATTTTCACAGACAGCGCTTTTGTTCACGCAGCTCACGGGTTGTTCACATTTTCGACATGATAGCTCACACGCCAGTTCTCTTGGGGGAGACGCTCGGTTTGCTCAAACCGGGCGGTGGCGGAGCGTTTCTGGACTGCACCTTCGGCGGCGGCGGGCACTCGCGGGCGCTGCTGGAGGCGTCCCCCATGGTCCGGGTGACCGCCTTGGACCGGGACCCGGTGGCGTTGGAGCGCGCGGTGGCGTTGGAGGCGGCATTCGGCGCGCGATTTTGCTTCAGGGATTTGAACTTTGCCGACTTGGATGCGTTGGGCGCCGGGGCGGTGTTTGACGGGGTGTTGGTGGATGCCGGGGTCTCTTCGTACCAATTGGATGAAGGGGCTCGCGGGTTTTCATTTCGTGTGGACGCCCCCGCGGACATGCGGATGGATCCGCGGCGGGGTGTTCCCGCGTCGGAGTTTCTGGAATCGGCTCCGGAGGAACGCATCGTGGAGGCGATTCGGGATTTTGGCGAGGAGCCGCGCTGGCGCGCCGTTGTGCGGGCAATACTCGATGCGCGCGGAACGGGGGCGTTGGCACGCACGGTTTCGCTGGCCGGGGTGATTGGGGGAGCGGTGGAGCGCGGGCGGCGTCCCGGGCCGCCGTCGCGAATCCATCCGGCGACGCGTTCCTTTCAAGGCACAAGAATTGCCGTGAACTCGGAATTGGAGGCGCTTCAGGTGGCGTTGCCAAAGGCGTTCGGGAGCTTGCGCGCGGGCGGGACGCTGGTGGTGATCAGTTTTCATTCGTTGGAGGACCGGATTGTGAAACGGTTTTTCAACGAGCTTTGCGGGCGGCCCGTGGATGCGCGCGATTCGCGGACGCAGGACATGCGTGTGCGCCGGGCCGAGTTGCTGACGCGGCGTCCGGTTTTGGCGGGCGGGCCCGAGGTCGCGTCGAATCCGCGGGCGCGCTCGGCCAAATTGAGGGCGGTGCGCAAATTGCCCGCGGCGGTGGCGCCGCCGGACATGCCCTCGTTTCAAACTTTGAACTCATCTCCAACAATTGACTGAAATGACCATGAATACGAAAAGTTTTTTTTGGACCAACGCAGCCTTGATAAGCTTTGCGAGCGTGAGCCTGGTGTCCGCCGTGTGGCTGGGCATCATGGCGGTGTGGACGCGGCAGCAAATCGAATCGGTCGCCATTCACGGCAAGGCGATCCAGGCCGAGGTTGATGAGCTGGAGAGGGACAACCGGGTGCTTGAGAACAGTCGGAAGACGTTTACGGAACAGTCTTCCCTGGAGCTGTATGTGAGGGAGAAGGACCCGGTGTTCTGGAATTCGTTGAGACCCCCCGTTGAGGCGCAGCGTATTAATGTGCGGATACGTGTCGCAGGGGCACTGGCGCATCTTCCGGTGGCGGCGTCGGGACGGGCGGGCGAGGAGCGTTTCAGCACGCTTGATGTGGCGTTCCGGTTGCCGGGCCTTTCCTCGGCGAAGGAGGTTGCGGTGGATCAATGACGGTGCTGCCGTCCATGCGTGCGCGGTTTTGGGTTTTGCTCTCGGGTGTGGTGTTGTGTTTCTGCGCGATACTCGTCCGGTTGTGGTGGTTGCACGTGTGGGATGCGCCGCGGAGGCGCGAGGAGGCGTTGCAGGCGCGGCATGTTTACCGGGAGTTTGAGGCGAGCCGGGGTCTGGTTGTCGATGCGCGGGGCGTGGTGCTGGCCACGACGCGGGAGGCTTGGGATGTGGGGGTGGATGCGCATGTGTTGTCCGACAAGGACCGTGCGCGGGCCGGCGAGGTGGCGTCGGCGCTGGGCATCGGGCGCGCGGTGGTGGAGGAGGCTTTTGAAAAACGCTTTCGCGCTCCGGAGCTTCCGGGCGGGAAGCCGCGCCCCGTGAGTTGGGTGCGGATTGGCGAGGATGTTGGCGACGCGGTGGCGGCGAAGATCCGGGCGCTTGGGATTCGTGCTGTTTATTGTGCCCGGCGTTTCGTGAGGGATTATCCGAGGGGGCAGCTCGCGGCGCATCTTGTCGGTTATTTGAACAGGGAGAATGTGCCGATGACGGGGGTTGAGCGGGCGGCGGATTGGTTTCTCTCAGGGCACCGTGGCTCGCTGCTTTCGCGGCGGGACGGGCGGCGGCTGGAGATGCCGCATTTGCGCCTCCGGCAGATTGATCCCGAGCATGGGTCGCGCGTGGAGCTGACGGTGGATTCCTTTGTCCAGGAGATTTGCGAGCGGGAGGCGGAGAATGCCCGGGCGGAGTTCTCTCCGTTGTCCGTTTCCATCATTGTCAGCGAGGCGCGCACGGGGCGTCTGCTCGGGCTTGCCAACTGGCCGACGTTTGATTTGCGCGCCTTTGGCAGGGCTCCGGATGCGGCACGGCGCAACCGTGCCGTCGCCGATTTTTACGAGCCCGGCTCGGTGTTCAAGATTGTGCCTGTCTGCATGGCTTTGAACGAGGGGGTTGTCACTCCCGATGATGTTTTTGACTGTGCGCGCGCGGAGGTGCCCTACCGTGGGCGGAAGGTGTCGCTTCCGAACGATACGCATCACCTGGGTGTGGCGAGTGTGCGCGACATCGTGCGCGAGTCTTCGAATCGTGGCGCCGCGCTTCTCGCCTTGCGTGTGGCCGAGGCGCGCGGCGAGCAGGTGTTTTACGACTATGCCCGCGCGTTTGGCTTCGGGCAGCCGACCGGCATTTCCGTTGCCGGTGCCGAGAGTGCCGGTGTGTTGCATCCGCCGGGGAGTTGGGACAGGCTCACGCTTACCCGGATGCCCATGGGGCATTCCATTGCGGCGACGCCCTTGCAGGTGCATTATGCCATGGGTGTGGTGGCCAGTGGGGGGAGGTTGTTTGCGCCCCAGCTCGTGCGCCGCATCGTCTCGGGGTCTGGTGATGCGGTCCTTGTGGAGTTTCCCGATGCGCTTGAGCGCGGGCGTCCTGTCTCGCCCCAGGTTGCGCGCACCGTGGCGCTCATGTTGCGCGATGTGTGCCGTCGTGGTGGCACCGCTTCGGCGGCGGACATTCCCGGCTACGATGTGGCGGGAAAGACGGGGACGACGCAGAAATATGATCCTGTCACAAAGCGTCCTGTGCGCGACCGGCATGTCGCCACTTTTTCGGGGTTTTTCCCCGTTGAGAATCCGTTCCTTGTCATAACCGTTGTGGTTGACGAGCCGCGCCGCGGTGGCGTCGGTTACGGCGGTCTTGTTGCCGCGCCTGTTTTTCGTCGCCTTGCCAAGGGCATTATTGAGCGGTTGCGCATCCCGCCCGTCTCTCCGGTGGCGGTGCGTTAAGCGGTTTTTTTTGCCGCCGTCCAGTGTTCCCGCAGTTGGTGGAACGTCTTCAATGGATTTTCCGCCTGCCAGATTGTTCCCACGACGGCAATCCCGTCAAAGCCCAGTGCCTGTGTTTGCGCCACGTTGGATGGCGAGATGCCGCCGAGGGCTATCAGCGGGCAGCGTCCTTCCTCGGCTCGCCAGCGTTGGATGATGACGGCGTGTTCTTCCGTCGTTCGTTGGGGCGCGTGATTTTCTTTTGAGATGGAGGGGAACACGGGGCCAAGCGTTGCATATGCCGCGCCTTTTGCGCTGGCCAGCAGTTCTCCAAACGAGTGGCACGAGGTGCTTATTCCCATCTCCGCCGGCCAGTGTCTTTCCCTTTGTTGCCCTGTCCGCAAATGGACTCCTCCGATGCGCAATTCTGCCGCCAGTGCCGCGTGCGCATGAACAACGAGCCGGTTGCAAAATTGTTCGGGAAACGCGCGTATCCATTCCCGCAATCGTTCCGCTGGCCATTGCGGTTTGCGCAGATGGAAGCGCCACAATCCTGCCGCCAGCAATTCTGCCGCCACTTGGTGTTCCCCTGGGAATTCCTCTGGCAAGGTGATCACCACCGAGAGCATTTTTTCGCGTGCCGCCGGGGCCTCCTGTTTTTTCCGTCGGCGCAGCCATTGCCGGACACGTTCCAATGCCATGTCCTGTCTATCCTCCCTGTGTGGCCTGGATGATGAGCAGCCGGTCCGCCTCGGCCAGTTGTTGTGATGCCCATGCCGGGCGTGGCACCACTGTTCCGTTGGCGGCCACCGCGACGCCGTCAAGGGTTCCCATCGCGAGCCCTTCCATGAATCCCGCAAGGGTGAGCGGTGGCGTTATCTCGCGCCTTTCATCGTTGACGAATATGTGCATGGAGGCGCGCGTTGTAAGGCTCCGGGTATGCTTGGCAAGGGTGTTCATCGTGTGCCGTTGTGCGCGGTGTGTGTGGGGACGTTCCGGGGGCATTTCGTGATTTTCATTTGGGGCCGATTGTTCCTTACTCGCGGTTTTTTCACACAATCAAGTATGTCCGATGATGTTTCCAGTGTTGCCGCTCCCGAGGGGGGCGGTGTGGGGTTGGTGCAGTTTGAGGATCGGTTTTTTGATGAGCCTTTTGACTTCGAGTTGGGGGGGCGCGTTCCGTCGTTCTCGGTTCGTTTCGAGACCTATGGGAGGCTGGATTCTTGCCGCTCCAACGCGGTGCTCGTCTGTCACGCATTGAGCGGGGACCACCATGTGGCCGGGCGTTATGCGTCGGATGATCGCAAGGCGGGGTGGTGGGACTCAATGGTGGGGCCGGGGCGTCCGCTTGATACGGACCGGTTTTTTGTGATTGGGATGAACTGCCTTGGGGGCTGCAGGGGGACGACGGGGCCGGGTTCGACAAATCCGTCCACCGGGAATATCTACGGGGTGGATTTCCCCCAGTTGACGATGCGCGACATGGTGCGCGCCCAACACAGGCTTGTGCGCTCGCTGGGCATCGAGCGATTGCACGCCGTGATTGGCGGGTCGATGGGGGGGATGCAGGGGCTGTTGTGGGCGGTGGATTTTCCGGACGCTGTCGGGCGGGTTGTCGCGCTCGCGTGCGCGGCGCGCCAGAATGCGCAGGCGGTGGCGTTCAACGAAGTCGGGCGGTGCGCGATTTTGCACGATCCGGAGTGGCATGGCGGGCGTTATGCGCGCGGGCGCGGGCCGAGGGCGGGTCTTGCCGTGGCGCGGATGCTGGCGCATGTGACCTACAAATCGCAGGAGCGTTTGGAGGGGCGCTTTGGGCGGGCACGGGTGGGCGTGGCCGGTGCCGGGCTCTTTGATGCGGAATTCGAGGTGGAGCGTTACCTGCGGCATCAAGGGCATTCCTTTGTCGAGAGATTCGATGCCAATTCCTATCTCTACATCACAAGGGCGCTCGATCGTTTTGACCTTTCGGGAACGGCACCTCTTGAGGTGGCGTTCGCGCCGATGTCGGCAAGGGCTCTCGTGGTCGGCTTCTCCTCGGATTGGCTGTATCCCCCGGCGCAAAATCGCGAGATTGTCAAGGCTATGCTGGCGGCGGGAAAAAATGCCGTTTATGACGAGGTGGACATGAACGCGGGGCACGACTCGTTTCTGCTGCCATCGGTGGAGTTGCATCGTTCGATCCGCGAGTTCTTGGAGGGCTGACCCGAGGGGCGGGGGAAACAAAAATGGGAAATATTGTTATGGATCCGGTGATGAGGACAAAAGAAACGAGTCACAACTCGTTTGGCCCCAATGGAAAAGTCCGCATCAATTTTTTTGGGGACCAAAGTGGTTTTTTCCTTGAGCCAATCGCCCCCATGTCCCATCTTTCTCGAATCAAACTTGCAGCCAACTTCCATACGTTGCCCTAACTCATGAAATCCAAAACGCTCCTCAAGACCTTAGCGCTTCTGCCCATGCTGGGCGGTTCCATACCAGTCGCCCAAGCGGCTTCGCCTCTGCTCGACCTTGGCGAGAATGCCTGTGCCTACTTCATCTGCGAGGCCAACGTGACCTATGACAGCAACATTTTCGTGCGTCGTGATAAGGCCGATGACGTGATATTCTTCATCAGTCCGGGGCTCCAGATTGACATCGGTCGTGAGAAGACCAACCGCCTGACCATCACGGCGAGGGAGCGACTGTTGGCCTACGTGGACCACGACAATCTCAACACCCAACTCGCGAGCGTCAACGCCACTTACGTCTATGATGCGCAGTCCCGCCTGAGCGCGAAAATCACCGGCAGCTTCGAGCAGGCCTCCCAGAATGACAATACCTCGAGTGGCAACTTTACGGACGACTTTATCATCGAACGCAACTACTACAGGGCTGGGGTTTTGCTGGATTACAAGCTGACGGATAAGAGCCTTTTCGAAGCTGGGTTTAATTATGATGGCGAGTTCTTTGTCACGGAACGAGCTCGGTTCAATGACAGGCAGACCTATTCCGTCCCGGTGTCATGGCTCTACTCGGCGTGGGAAAAACTTTTCATCGGCATGACCTACACCTATTCCCACACTGACATCAGGAAGGCTGGCTGGCAGAAGAACTGGGTTCCCACTCTCACAAATCCAAATCCTGATGCCGACCCTGGCAGTCAGGATGTCCATTTCATTGGCTTGTCAGTGCGAGGCCCGCTGTCGGAAAAAATCTCGTTGTCGGCCAACGCCGGGGTTGGGTATCAAGACTTCAGGAAGCGCTCTGATTGGCTGGGTGGGAGCGAGAGCGGAACGACTTTCAACTTTTCCGTGGCAGCGGAATATAGTCCCACGGAAAGGTTGAGCACAAAACTGGAAGCGGGCCGCCGTTTTGATGTTGGTTCCGAGGCGCAGGGCATTACCAATACATTTTTTCATCTCAACGCAAATTATTATATCAACCAGCGCTGGCAGGTCGGAGGGGATATTGGTTTCTCCTATCAATCGTTTGACAATGCCGCTTGGTACGGTGTGTCGCGAACGGACGAGATATTCACAGCAGGACTTGATTTGACGTTTCTCCCTACGAAATACTGGCGATTCAACGTGGGGTATAGCTATGTGAACAACCATTCAAACTATGACTGGGCCCACTATTCCATCAACAGGGTCCGGTTTTCCGCATCGCTAAAGTATTAAGCGTGCGGCGGGTGCTTCGTTTTGCATCGTTTTTATTTGTTCAATAGGTTTTCCTATAATTCATTCAATGAAAAATGTTTTTCGTGTTTTGCCGGTGTTACTGACGGGTCTCGCTTGTGGTTTTCTCTGCGGATGCGTTGACGAACCGACAGAATATCCGCCTCCATTGCCACAGTCGGGCCTTGAGAATTACAAATTGCGCCCAATGGATACGATTGTGGTGGAATTCTTTCAGGAAAGCACCCCGCCGTCCGAATTGCGCGTGTCAGCCGACGGTGATGTCAATCTGTATTTGATTGACCGCGTAAAGGTGGTGGGATTGAACATTCACCAAGTCAAGGAACGCCTGATTGAGCGCTACAAGGAATTCTATACGAATCCATCATTGACTGTCCGCATAAGCAACTATGCTCCGCAGCGGGTTCACATCGACGGTTTTGTGGGGCGGCCTGGTCCGGTCCTTTTCTTCCCCGAGCAAGGCTTGACATTGGCGCGTGCCATTACCGAGGCAGGTGGCGTCCAGCCGCGTGGTGATCGCAGAGGCGTGTTGCTCACACGGATAATCAATGGGATGGCGAGAACTTTCCGAATCAACTTGAACGAAATTCAAGATGAGGGAAACCCCGATATCCCGCTTGCCGAGGGGGATCTTATCTACGTGAGGGAAGGCTTGATATAAGACTGTTTGTCCCTGTCCCGCATTTTATTTTATCCCCGGAAAATTAGACGATTTTATGGCAGAAAACAAAACGCCCGAGAACCACCCCCAGCAGCCTCCGCAAGGGGGTTATGGCTACGGGTACGGCTATGGTGGTTACTACTATAATCCCTATTCATATCAGCGCTATAATGGCGGTTATTATGGTGGTGGCGGTAACAATTACGGAGGCTACGAAGGTGGCGATGAACCGGACAATGGGCCGAAGGCCCGCACATTCCGCGACTATGTTCTCGTCGTCCGCGAACGTTTCTGGTATTTGGTGCTGGCGGTTTTTATTTGCACGGCAAGCGCGTTGATTTATATCGCAAACAGGCAGGAAATGTGGATGGCCGTCTCCAAATTGCGCGTTTACCGGCATCCTTATTCAACTCCGGGCACCATGAGTTTGATGCAGCCGGAACTGAATGTTGTGGTTGGAACCGAAGACTTCAACACGCAAATTGAGGTGATGCGAAGCTTGCGGGTGATAGACCGCGTGTCCAAGCGTCTGACGACGGTTCAAAAAAGCAAAGTGTTGGATTCCTTCCGGGAGGGAAATCTCTTCACCGGGGCGCTTCGCGACGAGGACATCTTGGCGAGGTATCGCGAGGTCACCCCTCAAAAACAGTCCTTGATCGCACAGGTTTCCTACATGCATCCCGATCAGCAGGTTGCCCAGCAGGTTGCCCAACTTTTTGCGGAGGAAATACGTGAGTTCAACAAAGAGTCCCGCCAGAAGCTGACCATGCCCGTGCTGGAAGTCACCGCGATGACACTTGTGTCATTGGGGCGGACGATCAATGATTTATACGCGCAAAAAGAAGAGACGTTGGGGCATAATCCCCGATTGCTGACATTTGAGCTAAAGGCTGCTAACAAGGAATTGTCTGACGCGCTGGCTTCGCGTGACAACGCCTTGCAAAATTATCAGGAGAGCGAGGGTCTGTGGAATCAGCTGAATGAGATGAGAAAATCAAAACGCCAGTTGACGGACATGGCCACCATTGCCCACATGCCGCGTGTGATGGAGACGGAAACAGAGGTTTCACGCCGCGAGATTGCATTGGCCGGGTTGCGCGAAAAATACAAGGATGAGCACCCGCAGATGGTGGCTGCCCTGCAGGAGTCAAAGAAGGCGAAGGCCGAGCGTGACCGTGCAATTTCCGAGGCTGTGAACAAGATAGAGCAGGGGTATCAGATGGCGAAAACGGCTTATGAGCTTGCCGTCAAGCGATATGAGACCAGGACTGCGGAGATCAATGCGCTCACGAGGGCACAGGGAAAACTGGAAATACTGAACCGGCAAATTGAGGATCAGGAACGTTTGCGTTCCTCCATGCAACTGGCACACCAGGCTGAGAAACTCAAATCATCGGATGCACAGACCTCCATTGTGGATGTGTTGGAACCGGCGATGCTGGTTTCAACCCGTCCCATCAATAAAAACTATTTTCAGTTTGCCGCATTGGGCGCGGGGGCTGGAGTGGTGTTGGGTTTTGGCATTATTTTTGGATTGGCCGCCTTGGATGACCGTGTGAAATCCGCCGAGGATATCGAGAGATTTCTTGGACTGCCTCTCATTGGCATTTTGCCGATTGCCCGCCGGCTTAATTCGTTCAAAAAAGCGCGCATTGTGGCTACGGGGGATGACCGGGCGGTGGCGGAGTCTTTCAGGACTATTTATTCTGTTTTAAAAATTAATGAGCTGGCGAGGACGGCGAAAGTTTTCCTCACCACGAGCACCACGCCGAGCGAGGGGAAGTCGTTCGTGACAACGAACTTGGCGATGACTTACGCGCAGCAGGGTGAGAAGGTTTTGATAATTGACGGTGACTTGCGCATGCCTGTGGTTTCCAAGACGCTGCAATTGGAGGGGGGCAAGGGCATTTCTTATTATTTCAAGGAGGGGGCCTCGCTGGATGATTCCATTTATCGCGAAGTCATTCCCAACTTGGATGTTCTCCCGGCGGGCCATCCGAGCAAGAATGCCATTCAGGTGCTTGGAAGCCGTCAGTTTGCGGAAATGATCGTGACCTTGAAAGGCCGTTATGATCGTATCTTCATTGACTCTGCCCCGATTGGCGCCGTCAGCGACGGGTTGAATTTGTTGTCGCAGGTGGACGGTTTGATTTTTGTGGTGCGTTTCAACACTGTGAAGCGCCGGTTTATCCGGTCCAATGTCTTGCGTTTGCGCGAGGCGAAGGTTCCCATTTTTGGGGCGGTGCTCAATCACATTGGGATTCGTGTGGCGCGTTATTATACGAACACGGGGGACCGTTCTTATTCGAAATACTATGCGCGCGCGGACAAGAGCGCGGTGGAGCTTCCGCTCAAGGACAAGGACAAGGAGACGGAAACGGACAAGGTTTGATCGTTTGCATCCGAAAAACCGGGAACGCATTCGTTTCCGGTTTTTTATTTTGGGAAGGAGGGGGTGTTTTCGGGTGTTTTTTGTCCGTGGAAGTGAAAGTAATTTTTGAGTCCCTCCGGCCCCATGTAGGCTCTGAGGAGCTTGGGGTCAACTTTGAGGACATCGACGACGATGAGTCCGTCAAGGCATTCACCGAAGGCGGGGTCTATGTTGAAGGCGATCATTTGTCCGTTGAGGCGGAGGTAGTGCTTGAGGAGGACGGGGACTGGCTTGTTGTCGGATTCAAGTCCGGATACCATTGCGGAGAGGTCATCCACGTCGAAATTGGCCTCAAGGAGTTTGGCGAGATCTGTCCCTCGCAGTTTGATGCGTCGGGGCGGATTTTTTGCGCGGACGTAGGATGCGAGGTCCCTGGCGACATTGTTTTTTTTGAGAAACTCAAGGATGAGCCGCCGCGAAAAGGCATTGTATTCGGGGTTGATGCTTACCGGGCCGAAAAGTTTGCCGTATCGCGGGTAGCGGGCGATGTAGCCGCAGATGCCGCGCCAGAGCAGAGGGAGGCATGATGGGCGGCGTTGGTATTCGGGGGTGATGAATGAACGTCCGAGCTCGATGGCCGGGTTGAGCTTCATGAAAAAGCCGGAACGGAAGTGGAACAGTGTGGAGGTGTAAAGTCCCTGTTTGCCACGGCTTTCGAGGATGGCATCGGTGCGGCCCAGCCGGTATGCGCCGGCGATTGCCGGGGCGGTTGTGTCATAGAGGAGGAGGTGCTCGTAGTGGTTGTCAAACTCGTCGAGATCGCAGGGTTTTCCCGTTCCCTCGGAGACGGCGCGGAAGGTGACTTCGCGCAGGCGCCCGATTTCGCGGAGTGTGTGCGGGAGCTCGTTGCCGTGGAAGATATAGACGGTGAAGGTGCCGTTTTCGGTGAGTTTTGCGGAAGGCGGGAGGGATTCGATTTCCGCGTGAATGAGATTGGGCGAGATGGCGGGGATGATGGGGGACTGGATGCGTTGTTGCGGGGTGCGGCGAGGGAGGATGATGCGCGTGGGTGTGGAGTGGGGGATGGCGGCGCCATCGTGGTTATCGTCGTGGAGGGCGTAGGTTCCGAGGCGCAAGAACTCGGTCATGGCTTGGTCGGATTCAAATCCCACGAGTTTGCCGGGTACGAGCGGGTTGCCGATGCGGAGTCGGATGAGCTGCCCGCGTTTGTTGACGAGCTCGCGCATGAGCAGGAGCGTGCGCGCGCGTGCATGGACGAGGCCGGCGCATTGGAACAGGTTGCTGTTTCGTCCGTGGAAGTAAACGGGCAGGACGGTGGCCTGCGCCTGCCTTGCCATGCGTGCGATGTGTGCATTCCAGGGCGGGTCGGCGACATGGCGGTCTTCCCAGCGGAAGCTGGAAACTTCCCCCGAGGGGAAGGTTGCGAGGCAGCCCCCATTCTGCAGATGCTGGAGGGCGCTGTGCATGGCACGCAGGTTTTCGCGACGCGCGTTTGTCCCCCCGAACGGGTTGACGGGAAACATCCACGGACGGATTCCCTCCATGTGGCAGAGCAGTGAGTTTGCCAGAAGCCGGAAGTCCGCGCGTGTCCGGCTAAGGAGGGCGGAGAGGATGATGCCGTCGGCGGCACCAAAGGGGTGATTGCTGACCACGAACAGCGGGCCGTTTTGGGGGATGCGTTCCAAATCCTCCTCTTCAACCGCATAGGTGAGCCCCAGAACGTGCATGGCGGCAGTGAAAAAATCCTCGCCTGTCGCGGTTCGCCGCTGAAGCAGCTTGTAGCATCGGTTGAGTGCCGTGACGCCGAGAAAGCCCTCCATCAAGGGCGCCCCAAACTTCCAGAGCGCGCGCAAAAAGGGGTTGGCGATGGAACGCGAGAAATCAATAAGGGGCGGGCTGGGCTCGGAAGGAATCATGGGTGGGATCAAAGCATTTCGGGCGGGGAGGGAAAGCTTTTACCCCGGCGCCCATTTCGCGGGGTCGAGTGCGAGGAACGCTGCCAGTGCCGCGTACAATTCCCCGTGGCTGTCCCTCAATCGCGTTGAATCTTCAAAAAATGCCTCCACGGCAACCGCCCAGAACTCCTCCCTGCTCTCCGCCCCATAAGCATCCAGCACCCCTGCCCGATCGTCTTCCGCGCACAGGCGACGCCACCCCGCTTCGATCACCTCAGGCAGCATTTTCCCCGACGGACGCACATGGTGCGCAAACTCATGCAAGACCACATTGCTCCCATTCCCCGCGAATGCCCCTGCTGCCAGGACCTCGCGCCATGCCACAACCACCGTTCCCCACGGCGCCGCTTCGCCCGCCCGCGTTTCCGTGCTCACGATTTCCGCCCCGGCTCCCGGCAACAACGCCCGCGTGGGAGCGCAAAAGACATGCGGATACACCAGCACCGAGCTGACGGACGGAAAACATCCGCCCTCCTTTGCTTCCCGGCCCGCGAGCAGCAAGCACGCATTGCCCGCGATCGCGAGCGCCATGGCATCGTTCACGCAGCGCAACCCGCCGCATGCGACGAAGGATTTTTCCGCCAGAAAAATCTTCATCCACGCATGAACACGTGTCCGCTCCTCCTCAGGCAGGCGCGCATAACACGGCACCCTGCGCCGCAAAATCTCCTCCCAGTGCGCCGGCAACGCCGTTCGCCCAAACGCCCGTCGCCGCGCCGCCATCCGTCGCCGCGCGCGCACCCCCGCGCACACGGCACCGCCGCCAAGCAAAGCCAGAAGAGTAAAAACACAGACGAAATACCACAACATGTTCATGCAAGCCATGCCAGTTCCCAGCCACGGCCACCGCGCACGACACGCATGGACTCGCATGGAGGCAATCCCGTAAAACTTTTCCTGTTTGCCTTCCTCACGCGGACATTTACCTCCACTCTCAGCAACGCATTCATGAACCCGGAAAATACTCACCGCCCCGTCAATTCTCCCGCGGGCCCCGCTCCCATCCACAGCCAGATTACGGTGGACGCTCCCGACGCCGCCACGCAGGACGAATGCCTCCGTGCCCTCCAGCGCGCCATGGAGCACCGCGCACCCGACGCGCCCTGCTCGCTCCAAGGCCAAACGCTCCACGTGCCCTCTCACTGGGAACCTCCCTTCAAACCCGTCCGTGCCGTGTCAGCCCAATTCCCCTCCGTGCGCATCACCCTCCTCGCCGATGCCTTCCAGCACGAGTATTGGCTCGCGCGCGCCATTTTTGAGAAAGGCCGCGCCGTGACGGACGACATCCTCACCCTCAACGACGGCGACGCCTTCGACCAACTCTTCCAACACCTCCACCACGAGCCCTACGCACAATGGAAAACAAAGCACACCCAAGGTGCCGTCCGCGGCGGCTTCGCCTGGGGCTCCGTGGACAACTACAACCCTGCCCAAAGCGAGCTCGGCAAAGCCGAGGGCCAACTCTGATTTCTCTCCATCCATGACCAAAAAAACAACATCCGCACCCGCCACTCCACCGAACGCCCCAACCGCCTTCGCTACTCCAGACCTCGCCACCACCGGCCAGGGCATTATCCTCCTCGCCCTCCCCACCGGGCAGTCCAGGATAAAAGTCGCCACATTCTTCATGGACACACACTGCCTCGGCGTGCGCAAAACCACCCTCACCGAGCTCGGCGAACACGCCCAGCTCGCCCCCATCCTCTCCACCCTCAACGCCGCCCCCATCCCCCTCCCCGACGCAAAGGCCATCGTCGAAGGCGCCCTAAGCTTTGCAAAAAAACTCGGCCTCCCTCCCCCCGCCAGGCTCTCCACCACCCTGCCACTCTTTGGCCCCATCCCCGCCACCACCCCGTCCCCCATCGCCTTTGGCAAAAACGGAAAACCCTTCTACACCCAACAAGAAGGCGATACCCCCGACTTCGTTGAAACCGTCCTCGCCCGCCTTGAGAAATTCTGCGGCCCCGATGGCTTCGGATTCCAGCTCGACGAAGAACTCGAAGATTGGATCGACGGCGAGGACCATGACGAGGATGCTGCCGAAGACTGGATCGATGACGCCGACTACGACGGGGACGCCGACGAAGACGACGGCGCGGATACTGCCGAAGAATAGTCCGCGCCATCAGAAAATCTCAAAGGAGCCCGCCCGCGGTTCTCCATCCGCCTTCGCTTACGCAGTTTTTACGAACGATTTTGTGAAAATCTCCTTGCGCTTCCGGTGGCGTCCGGCATTCACGTTCCCCTTTTCCCATAGGAACTCGAACAAAGCTATCGCGCACAACACTTATGCAAACGCATCATCATGACACACAGGAGACATGCCAGCCAACGGCCTGTTTGTCGCATGCGTTGTTAGCGGAACCTCCCGCCGAACGGCG
>JAITIB010000065.1 GCA_031279675.1 Puniceicoccales bacterium
GTGGCGGGAAAGTGCGAGAAGTCGGGCGTGGCGATGAGGACGGCGTCGATCTGATTGGCCATCTTGTCGAACATCTTGCGGAAGTCTTGAAAACGCGGCACGTGCGCAAAGCGTTGCATTGGGGATTTTGCGGTGTTGGGCGGCTTGCCAGCGGTCTTTCCGACGCGCGGGCCGTCGATTTCCGTGTCGCAGAGGGCGACGATTTCAGCGAGCCCTGTCCTGTGGAGCGCACCGATGTCAAACGCGCCTTGGTTGCCGACACCGATGCAGGCGAGGCGGACTTTTTGCCCGGTGCGCGCTGTGGTCGGCTCGTCATCAGCCGCCCAGAGCGAGCGAGGGGAAATCATGGAAAAAGTGCCTGCGGCGAGAATGCCCTTGAGAAAACCGCGGCGTTGCATGGGTGTGGGTTCGTAATGTTTGCGCATGACAGGATGGTGGTGAAGATTGTGTTGATGAATCCGTTTTGTCCCGAAACGGGAAGCATGTAAGACACGCTGTCACAGCAATGTTCCCGGCCTCCATCAGCAAGGGGGTCGATTACCAATGTTTTACAAAAAATGTTTGGCGTGCCCCGGCGAAATCTGGTTCCTTGGGCAATCTGTGCAAAAACACATCCTCATGGAAGATCTCCCACCACAAGGCAATGAACAGGCCTCGGAACAGGCGTTGAGAGAATCGCTCAAACGCTGCTCACCCGAAACAATTGAGAGTGCCATCCAGTTCCGTAAAAACAAAAATCCGGAGCTCGCCAACCCCATCATCATCGGGATCCTTGCGCGATTCATAGACCCCGAACAACGCGTCAAACTCCAAGGCGAATGCGACCACCTCCGCCTCATGGACGATCTCGGAGTGGATTCCCTCACCATGGTCGAGGTCATCATGCTCGTCGAGGAAGTCCTGCATATCTCCGCTGAAAACGACGATCTGCGCGACCTGCGCACCATCGGAGACGTCAAGAGCTACGTCAACGCCGTCGCCCGCGGAATCCCGCCCCCCACCCGGCCCCTGCGCCTCGACGTGGCCGAGATCGCCGATGTCATGCCACACCAGGCCCCGTTCCTCTTTCTTCAGGAAGCCGAACTGCGCCCCACCGAGGCCCGGGCCACCTATGCCATCTCCGGGCAGGAATACTTTTTCCAAGGTCATTTCAAGGACCGTCCCATCTTCCCGGCATCCCTCCAGATGGAAGCGCTCGGACAACTCGGCGTCCTCTACCTCCTCAAAGGAAAACATCCCGGCATCACCGCGCCCGTGGATGCCTCCAAGATCTACTTCACCTCCTGCGGCAACGTCCGCAACACCCGCTTCTGCCGTCCGGGCGATGTGCTCACGCTCACACTCCACCCCCGCCGTATCAAGCACCCCGTGGCCGTCTTCGACGGACATATCACCACGCACAACCAGGAAAAAGCCGCCCGCGCCGAGGAAATCACCCTCACCTTTGACTACCTCCCCGGGCCCGGGGAACCGCCCGCGCACACCACACCACAGCCACAATGCGAAACGCCGTCATAACCGGACTCGGATTCATCACCAGCATCGGCAACGACAAATCCACCGTCGCCGCCAGCCTGCGCAAGCTCCAGCATGGGCTCGCCCCCTACGCCCCCTTTTGCGCCAACCCCTGCATTCCCGTCAAGCTCACCGGCGCCATCCGCGACTTCGACACCCTCTCGCCCGATGCCGAGGACTGGATCTTCCCTTCCCGTTACACCATACGCAGAGAACACCTGCGCTGCCTCGCCCCGCACGGACTCTACGCCTGCTGCGCACTCGAACAGGCGCTCGCCGACGCCGCCCTCTCACCCGGCCAAGTCAGCCACCCCTCCACCGGCATGTTCACCGCCTCCGCCGGCTCCGCATCCATGATGCACCACAACCTCACCCGCATGCACGCCAGCGGCGTTATGCGCTGCACACCCATGGGAGTCATCAACTCTGTCGCCGGCACACTCAACTTCAACCTCGTCGCCATCCATAAAATACTCGGCGCCACCTGCGGATTCTCCTCGGCCTGCGCCTCCTCCGCGCACGCCCTCGGCTACGCACTGGAGGAAATCCGCCACGCACGGCAAGACCGCATGATCGTCGTCGGCGGAGAGGACGGAAATCTCGAAGCCATCCTCCCCTTCGCCGGAATGCGCGCCCTCAGCACCACTGATGACCCCGCCCTCGCCTCGTGCCCCTTCGACAAAGCCCGCAGCGGCTTCGTCGGCACCGGCGGCGCCACCGCCATGATCCTTGAG
Source organism: Puniceicoccales bacterium (assembly GCA_031279675.1). Taxonomy (GTDB): domain Bacteria; phylum Verrucomicrobiota; class Verrucomicrobiia; order Opitutales; family UBA953; genus CALNBE01. The sequence goes on from JAITIB010000065.1 coordinate 2,250, forward strand.
GAGGAAACGCTCGCACGCGCACGCCAAGCCCACATCTATGCCCGGTTCACCGGCTGGGGCCAGGCCTCCGACGGACACAACCCAGCCATCTCCCACCCCGACGGAATCGGTCTCGCCACCAGCATGAAACGCTGCCTCGCCGATGCGGCGCAAACCCCCGCCACCGTGGACTACATCAACGCCCACGCCACCTCCACCCCCATCGGCGACCGCTCCGAGCTCATCGCCATAAACACAGTGTTCACCGGGGAAAAAAAACCTTCCGTCAGCAGCACCAAAGGCCTCACCGGACATGCCCTCTCCATGGCAAGCATTCTCGAAGCCGCCATCTGCTGCATCGCCCTCGACGAGCAGTTCATCCCCGGCAACGCCCATTTACGCAACCCCGACCCCGCCGCCGCCCCCCTTCCCCTCCCCCGCACAACACAAGAATCCCATCTGCGCACCGCCCTCACCAACAGCAGCGGATTCGGCGGCGCCAACGTCAGCCTCCTCTTCGAACGCGCCCCCTGAAACAGCACCGGCCAAGTCAACCCCCTCCACCCCGTTCCCCTTTTGGATTGTCACCCCCAACCCGCACCCTACAACACACCCCCACGCAACAACACCAATCCAACGCCAGATGAGCACCACCACCCACCCACCCTATACCGGCGCCTACACCGCACTCGTCACCCCATTCGACAACAATAACGAAATCCACTGGGACGACCTCCGGAACCTTGTCGAACACCAGATCACAAACGGCATCAACGGACTCGTCAGCGTCGGCACCACAGGCGAATCCCCCACGCTCGACACCTCCGAACACCTCGAAGTCATCGCCCGCACCCTCGAATACGCCCGGCACCGCGTCCCCGTTCTCGCCGGCACCGGCTCCAACTCCACCACCGAAGCCATTGCCCTCACCCGCCACGCCGACCAAGCCGGCGCGGACGCATTCCTCCTCGTCGCCCCCTACTATAACAGACCCACCCAGGAAGGCATCTACGAACACTTCCACGCCCTCGCCGACTCCACCGCCAAACCCATCATCCTCTATTCCATCCCCTCCCGCTGCGGCGTCGAGATTGCCACTGACACCATCGCCCGCCTCCACTCACGCCACCCCAACATTATCGGCATCAAAGAAGCCGGCGGCTCATGCGACAAAGTCAGCCAAATCGCCCGCACCCTCGGCCCCCGATTCCTCATCCATAGCGGAGACGACGCCCTCACCCTGCCCTTCATCGCCCTCGGCGCGCACGGCGTCATCTCCGTCGCATCCAACTGGCTCCCCCGCGAAATCACCCAACTCGTCCACCACGCCCGCACCAACAACACCGCCGCCGCCCTCCATCAACACAACCAACTCGCCGACACCTTCAAAAAACTCTCCATCGAGACAAACCCGGTCCCCATCAAACACATCCTCGCCCGGACCCACCTCATCAGCACCCCCAACGTCCGCCTCCCCCTCACCCCCCTCACCCCCGCCAGCCGCGCAACCCTCGACGCCCACCTCAATACCCATGGGAAAAACAACTGACAGTCCCGCCCACCCACCCGCAATGCCAGACCAGACCCGAAACATCCTCCTCAACGGCGCCAAAGGCCGCATGGGACAAGCCATCCTCCAAGCCATCACCACCACCAACAACCCCAAGCTTGCCATCACCGCGCCCCTCGACCAAGGCGACGACCCACGCCCCCACCTCCCCACCACCCACATCATCATAGACTACAGCCACCACACCGCCACCCCCGCCCTCGCCCGCCACGCAGCCGAGCACCACATCCCCCTCATCATCGGCACCACCGGACACACCCCCGAGGAACGCCGCCAAATCCTCGAAAGCACACACGGCAAAATCCCCCTCGTCTGGGCCAGCAACTATTCCATCGGCGTCACCCTCCTGAACCACCTCGTCAAAATTGCCGCCACCACCCTCGATCCCACCTACCAAGTCGAACTCCTCGAAATCCACCACCGGCATAAAAAAGACGCCCCCAGCGGCACAGCGGAAACCCTCCTCAACATCCTGCGCACCGCCCGCGCCCTCCCCCCCGAAAGTCTCCGCCACGGACGCACAGGACACACCGGCGAACGCCCCGGCGCCGAAATCGGCGTCCACGCCCTGCGCGGCGGCGACATCGTCGGCGAACACACCATCCTCTTCCTTGGCGAAGGCGAACGCCTTGAGCTCACCCACAAAGCCACCGACCGCCACATCTTCGCCACCGGCACACTTCGCGCCGCCCAATGGATACTCACCCAACCCCCAGGCCTCTACGACATGGAATCCGTCCTCGGCCTTGCGCAAAATCACCCGGCATAATCGCCCCAAAACTCACTTAAAAAAAACATCTCCCTGTGAAAAGCCCCAAGCACGCGCAAACTTCACTTGGCCAACGTTTTTACGCCATTATCTCTTCAACTTGAACATGCGTGTATTGGCGCCCATCGGCACACCTCCGCCGAAAGCGACATTGCGTCAGCGTGCGGGGAGGATGGGTTGATGGAGAGGAAGCCGACGGCTTGGTCGGAGGGCAGGGAGACTTCGGCGGAATCCTCTGTGTAGCCTGCGATGGCGAGGGCAGCGATGCGTTGGGTGTATTTGTCGAGATCCTCGGTGCCCTCGGTGGCGGAGGTGAACCATAAAAGCGCCCTCCCCTGCGGCCCCCAACGCCTCCACCGCGGCCTTCGCAAAGCCTTCGCCCTTGCCCGTGTCTGGAAACTCTTCGCCCCAAGTAATGAACCCAAAAATGAACCCAAAACTTCCGACTAACCCTGTGACTTTAGTCCCGCACTCCAAAAAAAAGGGAGAGCGTTTTGCTCTCCCCTGTTTTGAGTTTTTATGCCGATCAAGCTTTGCGTTTGCGCCGCAGCAGGGCGAGCGCGAGCGCGCCGGTGGCGCCGAACAGGGCGTAGGTTGAGGGTTCGGGGATCGGGGTGATGCTGAAGCCGTTGCTGTTGGCGGTCAGGTCGTAATTCCCGTCGATCTTCACGCCGCCGATTGTCCATTCCTTGAGATCGGTCTCGCCAACGCCGACGATCAGCAGCGTGTTCCCGGTCGCAAGGTCGCCGTTGTAGGTGATGTTCGCACGGCTGCTGGGGGTCGCTCCATTGGCGATATCCAGGGTGCTCGCGCCGGCGGCGGGGTTGAACACGAGCTCGGCGTTCTGCAACTCCACTTGCGTGCTGATGAGCTGGAGCGCGCCGTTGATTTCCAAGGTGCCGCCGGCGAGGCTGAGCGTGTCGATTGTGATCGCCCCTGTGCTCGCAACGAGACGGCCTCCGGTGTTGACCGTCACAACCGCGGTGGAGGCGAGTTGCCCGCCCGCGGAAATGACCATTTCGCCGCCGTTGATTTCGATGTCCTCGGACGCCGTGAGTTTTCCACTTGTGCCGAATTGCAAGACGCCGCCTTCAACGAGGGTTTTTCCCGTGTAGCTGTTGCTTTCGT
>JAITIB010000068.1 GCA_031279675.1 Puniceicoccales bacterium
CGCGGGCGCATGTTTGCCGCGGGCACGGCGGCGCTCGCGCGGCACGGCTTTGCGCACTTCACCCGCAAGCATTGGCGGCGCAGCACCCTCGAGCGCTCGCTCTACAACCGCACCGCCCAAGGGCCGCACGACTTGCTTGCCTTTGGCTCCGGGGCGGGCGGGCGCATCGGGCGGTTTTCCATCGCTGTCGAGCGCGACATTGCGCGCTACGAGGCCGCTGTTCTCGCCGGTGAGAAACCCCTCGCCAGCGTCCAGCCGACACCACCGCCGTCGCCTTTTCGAACGATGCTTTCCGAGTGCGTCGAGTCGTGCGCTTTGCCCAAGCTGGAGCATTTCCCCGAGGGTGCCCAGGGCGAGGCGCGCATCATTTTGGACCAATGGCACGCGGCGGGCTTGTTGACCACCACTCCCCGCGAACAATGTCCGGCGCCGCCCACCGCCGGTTTGCACATGACGCTTCCCGGCACTTTCTGGGCCGAGCACCTGCAACGTTTGCTCGTCCAGCTGTGCGCGGGAAAACAGGGCTGAAAATTAGGTTTGCATTAGTTTCAAGAAACGCCACCCCGGCATGAATGAACCGGGGTCATGCGCCTCGTGTCATCGCGGTGTTTTTTCCTCACCACCCAATCCGCATTTCTCATGATTAAGAAATAATACGCCATGACAAACAACCACGACAAAAGCCTGAATGTCACCCGATGCCTGAAGATGTTTTCTTTCATTTTCGCGTTTGCGATTATTGTTTTGTTTTCGAAATTGAGCAGATGAGTTCCGGCTATGCGAGCGAGGTTTCCTGTCGTGATTTGTTGTTGAGGACTGTCGGGTGGGAAAAGCAATACGAGTATCTGTATCGGGGGCTTCCCAAGTTGGAAAAACCCAAGACTGGCAAGAGATGAAAACCCCTGAGCTTAAACCTTAACACAACAAGAACATGACAACATGCGAAAAAGCAAAATCCCGTTTGATTGCCGGATACTCTTGGAGAACAGCCTTTGTTTTCTGTTTTTTTGGCATTATCTCCAGCCTGTCGTCGCCTCTTGCGGCGCAGGGAACCTCGGAGTTTCCACCGCCCGTCATTCCCATCCGGGGGACTGGAATTTATCAGGAAATGGTTGGGAAGGCGGAAGCTTTTTTAAAGAAAAAAAAGCTGCTTGAGTTTTACAGGGAGGCCTCAAAAATTCGCGCATTCTTTTATGAGAAACGGCGCGAGCGGCATCGTAAACAAACCGGTGACGATCTGGCGGTCATGGAGTGGATGATTTATCTTTTGGCAAAGGCCCCGTTGCTGCCGGATGATGAATGGGTTATTCCAGTGATGAAGAATGCGCCAGGGCCATCGCCTCGATTTTTCCGCTGACCAAGGAGACGGCATTTCTCTACGGGGGCCTGAAGCTCGAAAAAAACAAGGGCGACAAATGAAGGAGAATCCATCGCGCCAGCGCATCCGCGGCGTTTGTTTGTCCGGCCCTGCGCGGGAAAGTGGTGGACAGCCGGCGGCGGTGCCTTTTCTTTTTTCCCATGCGCATCATCTGGCGGATTTCCTTTTATTTTAGAAAACACAGGGCGCTTTTCGCCCTGACCCTTCTTCTGGCAATTGTCACGACGGCGGCCTCGCTTGCCATTCCGGTTGTTGTGCGCGCCGTGCTTTCCCGTCTTGGTGACGGCGAGGTGGCGTCGGGGGCGTTTATCGCGGGGGCCGCCGCGATCATCGCGTTGCAGTTCACGCGGGAGCTTTTCAACTGCCTGCGGATCCGCGTCAACAACACGGCGGAGCAGCGGATACTTGCGGACATACGCCGCGATTTGCACCGGCGGCTGCTGGATTTGCCCGCCTCGTTTTATGACCGTAACCGGAGTGGCGAGATCGCCTCGCGCGTGATTGACGACGTGGCGAATGTGGAGCGCGCGCTGCTTGACGGCACCGAGCAGGGGCTTGCCTCCGTGCTTGTTCTTGCGGGGGTGGTGGGCGCGCTTTTTTGGATGAACCCCCTGCTTGCCGCCGGTGTTTGCGCGCCGCTGCCCGTTGTTTTGGGCATTGGGGTCTGGTATAATTTGCGCATGGAGGGGCGTTGGCGGGGGGTGCGCAGGGCGGCGGCGGACTTGAACGCGCTGCTTGTGGAGGACATCCAGGGCAATCGTCTCATCCAGTCCTTTGCGCTTCAGGAGCGCGAGAAGGGGCGTTTCAACACACGGGTGGGGACGCTGGCGAAGGAGACCTTGCGCGCGATGTTCCAGTGGTCGCTTTACAGTCCCGGGACGAGTTTTCTGGCGAGTTTTGGCGTGATCGCCGTGTTTGTCGCGGGCGGGTGGATGATTGCCACCAATCGCGCCGGGTTTGGGTTCCCCGATCTTGTCGCGTTTTACATGTATGCGGTGATGCTCTACGAGCCGCTTTCCCGAATGAGCATGCTCAACCAGCTTTTTGTCGCCGGCAAGGCTTCCGGGGCGCGGGTTTTCGAGATTCTCGACCATCCCGTGGACATTGCCTCGCCCGCGCGCCCGGTGGCTTTTCCCGAGGGCGGGCCGGTCGGGGCGCACTTCGACCGCGTTTCCTTTGCCTACGATGGCCGCGCGGAAGTGTTGCACGATTTTTCATTGGACATCCCTGTCGGGAAGACCACCGCCCTTGTCGGACACACGGGCGCGGGCAAGACCACCGTCGCGGCCCTCCTTTTGCGCGCCTATGACGTGGCGTCCGGGGGTGTCACGATCAATGGTGTGGACGTGCGCGATTACAGCCTGACGGATCTGCGACGCGGCATCGGGCATGTTTCCCAGGACCCGTTTCTTTTTGACGGGACGGTTGAGGAAAATCTCCTCCTTGCCCGCGAAAACGCCACGCAGGAGGAATTGCGCGCGGCACTTGAGGCGGCGGCGGCGTGGGATTTCGTGAGCCGCCTCCCGTCCGGGCTGAAGACGCAAATCGGCGAGAAGGGCGTCCGCCTCAGCCAGGGCGAGAAGCAGCGCCTGACCATTGCCCGCGTGCTTCTGAAAAACCCCTCCTTTGTCATCCTCGACGAGGCGACGGCGAGCGTGGACACCATCACCGAGAAGCAGATCCAGCGCGCCCTGGACAGCCTGCGCCGGCGGCGCACCGTGCTCGTCATCGCGCACCGCCTTTCCACCGTCCGCCGGGCGGACTGGATTGTCGTGCTTGAGCGCGGGCGCGTGATCGAGCAGGGGACGCACGAGGATTTGCTCGCCTCCCGCGGCGCCTATGCCGAATTGTGGCGTCACCAGATTGAGGGGAGCTCCCTGGTTTAGGGCAAAAAAAAGATTGCGCCACCGGGTCAAAAGAGGAACGCACTGGGCGCATGAGCGCATTCCCGCCAACGCCACCCGACACCGGAACCTCCGTTTTACGCGTGGAAAATCTGCGCGTCGGATTTGACACCGAGCACGGGCATCTCACTGCCGTGGATGGCATCTCCTTTGGCGTTCCCCGGGGAAAAACGCTCGGCATCGTGGGTGAGTCCGGCTCCGGGAAGAGCGTCACCGCCTTTGCCATCATGCGCCTGCTCCCGCAGCCCGGCGGCAGGATCACTGGCGGGCACATCTATTTTGACGGGCAGGATCTGGCCGCGCTCCCGCTCGGGGAGTTGCGCAAGATACGCGGCAACAGGATCAGCATGGTTTTTCAGGAGCCCATGACGGCGCTCAACCCCGTGCACCGCATCGGGCGCCAGCTCACGGAGCCGCTCCGCCTGCACACCGCGCTCGGTGCGCGGCAGGCGCGGCAGCGCGCGGTCGAGTTGCTGGGCAAGGTCGGCATTCCCGCTCCCGAGGCGCGCCTGGACGCGTATCCGCACCAGCTCTCGGGCGGGATGCGCCAGCGGATCGTCATTGCCATGGCGCTCGCCTGCAATCCCTCGCTCATCATTTGCGACGAGCCGACGACCGCGCTCGACGTCACCATCCAGGCCCAGATTCTCGACCTGCTCAAGGCGCTCCAGACGGAATACCACATGAGCATCATCCTCATCACCCACGACCTTGGCGTCATCGCGGAAAATGCCGACGAGGTGGCCGTCATGTATGCGGGGCGGATTGTGGAGCGCGCCTCCGTGAACACCCTTTTTGCCTCGCCCTTGCACGCCTACACGCAATCGCTCCTGCGGGCGATCCCGGCGCTGGACTCCACGCCCAAGACGCCGCTTTTCACCATTGAGGGCATGGTGCCCGCGCTTTCGGAGCTCAGGGCCGGCTGCCGTTTCGCGCCGCGCTCGGGGCGGCCCCACACCGAGGAGGACCTGATTGTGCGCCCGCCCTACCGCGAGGCCCGTCCGGGGCACTGGGTGGAGGCCTCGCGCGTTTGTGTTGCCAGGGAGTTTCTTTGAGGGAAAAGGCGCATCCCCGGAAAACCGATGGACGTTCCCGCGCGCATTTCCTGGAAAAAATACCGCCGCGCATTCCGCAACCCCCTGCGCACCGGGCGCGGTGTTTTTGACGAACGCCAGGGCATTGTCCTGCGCGTTGAGTATTCCGGCGGTGGCGTCGGGTTTGGGGAAATCGCGCCGTGGGATGGCTTTGGCTGCGAAACCCTTGGCGCGGCGGAGCGGTTTTTGTCGGAACTGCGCGAACGCCTCGCTTCCGGGGGTGGCGTCAACACCGCCATTCCCCGCGCGCTGCCTTGCACAAGGGCGGCGTTTGGCATGGCGCGCATGTTTCCGCCGGAGCCAGTCCCTGGTAACTCCCGCGTCCCCGCCCTGCGTTCGGCGGCGTTGCTCGCGGCGGACGCTCCCGGTGCGTCGCTGGAGGCCCTGCGCGCGCAAGGTTACTCGACGTTCAAACACAAGATTTGCGACGCCGCCGGCGCCCCGGCGGCAATCCATTGCGTGCGCCGCCTGCTCGACGCCCTGTTGCCGTGCGAACGCCTGCGCCTCGACGCCAACGGCGCGCTGTCCGGGTGGGCGCCGTGGCGGGAGTTGGTCGCGGACGGGCGCGTGGAGTTTCTTGAGCAGCCCTTTGCGCCGGAACGCATGTCGGGAATGGTTTTTGACGCGGACATCGAGCGCAAGCTCGCGCTCGACGAATCCGTCGGCGCCGTCGCGTCGTTGCCCGGAAACTGGCGCGGCATCATCGTCGTCAAGCCCCTGCTCCTCGGCGACTGGGGGGAGTTTCTCAGGTGGCGTCAACGCCACCCGCGGGCGCGCGTGGTTTACTCGTCATGCTTTGAGACGGCGGTCGGGCGCGAGGCGGTTTTGCGCCTGGCGGCGTTGGACCCGGCGTCGGAAAACACGGTGCACGGGCTCGGCACGCTGGGCGTTTTTGACGGCGGGGACGAGGGCTGGGAGGCCCATGCGGGCGGCGCGACCGCCCCGTTGCTGCGCTGGACCGCGGCGGAGTGGGAGGCGTGGTGGGAGGCGCGCCGTGGCGGGCCGGCGGCTTCGGAATCCGCGCTTGCGCACAGGATCCGGGTTTTTTTGGGCGAACGGCTTTTCCCGGCGGGGGCCGCGTCGCGCGCCCGCGCATCCTTTGACGCGGCCCTGCGCGTCTGCGGCGGCGGCGGCGCGGAGGCGCGCATCCTCGTTGTCGCGCACACCGACACGGCGCGCCACACGGGCGCGATGCTGGCGGCGGTGGCGTCGGGGCAGTCCGTTTGTTGCGCCAATCCGCACTGGGGTGAGTCCGAGTGGCGCGAGGCGGGCGTGGCGCTTGCGGGAGTTTCGCGCCCTGCCGCGGGCGAGGGGATAATGGCGGTGCCGGCGGGTGGCGTCCCCGCGCCGCCGCGCATTCATGTCCCGACGGGCGGCACCGGGGGCCGCGTGCGGTTTGCCGCCCATGCGTTGGGCGCGTTGGAGCGCGCGGCACGGGCGCAGCTTGACGCCCTGGGCGCGGGGCGCGGGGCGCCGGACATCGTTTCGCCGCTGCCCCCGTGGCACATCAGCGGCATCATGCCCGTGGTGCGCGCCCTCGTCGGCGGGGGGCGTTTGCGGTTGTGCGACGGCAGTTTTTCCGGGGCGCGCTCGCTGCCCCGGCTGGCGCCCCCGGTGGCGTCGCCCCCGTGCCGGCACGTGTCGCTCGTGCCCACGCAGTTGCGGCGTCTGTTAGAGCGCGCGGGCGGCGGCGGCGTGCGCTGGTTGCGCCGGTTCGACTGCGTGCTTCTGGGTGGCGCCCCGGTGCCGCCGGATTTGTTCGCGCGCGCGAGGGAGGCCGGGTTGCGCCTTGCCATGGGATACGGGATGACGGAGACGGCGGCGTTTGTCGCGCTGTTTTCCCCGGAGGATTTTCTTGCGGGGCGGCCTGTGTCCGGGCGCATTTTGCCCCATGTGCGCGTCCAGATCCGGGATGATGGCGGCCATGCGCTCCCGGATGGCGTTGCCGGGCGCATCGCCATTGCGCCGGCTCAGCCCGAAACCGGCGGCGCGATGCCCGGATGGCTCGTGACGAATGACGAGGGCATTTTGGAAAACGGGCGTTTGCGCGTTTTGGGGCGCGTGGACAGGTGCATTGTTTCGGGCGGGGAAAAAATTGATCCCCGCCGCGTGGAGGCGGTGCTGGAGGCGGTTCCATGGGTTCGCGCCGCGCTTGTTGTCGGCGAGCCCGACCCGCTTTGGGGCGAGCGCGCGGTGGCGTTGGTGGAGCTGGACGGCGGCGCCGGCGGCTGGGAGGAAAAACTTGCCTCTGCCGTGCGCGCGGCGCTGGCAAGGCACAATGTTCCCAAGCGCTGGGTGGCGGTGCCCCGGCTGCCTTTTAACGAACGCGGCAAGCTCGACCCTCGCGCCCTTGCCCGCTGTTTGCGCCGGACATAGCGCGCAGGCTGGATTTTTCACGGCAAGCCTCCCAGATGGTCGGGCCGAGAGGATTCGAACCTCCGACCTCTTCGTCCCGAACGAAGCGCGCTAGCCAGACTGCGCTACGGCCCGATCCCCTCTGGATGAGAAGCCCCGCATAAGAGGCGCGCCCTTCCCCGTGCGCAAGAGAAAAGTGGGCGGAAATTTCCCTCCACTTTTCTGCTTGCGTTCCTTGGGAAAAAGACATGCTTGCGCGGAAATCACCGACATCGTTGCGGGAAGGTCCCGGGGTGATGTCGGTGAGAACTCAACCAATAAAAAAAACGAACACCATACGCATATGAAAAACCCAGACCACACAACGCGCCGTTCCCTCGGCACTTCCGCAAGCGACGCCACCTCGGCGTTGAATTGCGCGGGGGGGGGGGGGGGGGGGGGGGGGGGGGGGGGGGGGGGGGGGGGGGGGGGGGGGGGGGGGGGGGGGGGGGGGGGCGGGGGTGTCGGCTCTCAAAAGTGCCATGGGTATTGAGCGCCCCGGGGGTCTCCAGGCCGTCGACACCCCCATAAAGGATTGCTGGGGTGTCGGGGGCGTCGGGGACGTAGGGGGTGTCGGCTCTCAAAAAGTGATATGGGTATTGAGGGGTCGGGGGACTGCTCCTCGCTTTACAAAATTTCAGCGCCGGTTGCCAAAGGCGCTATCGTGAATACCACGGCACTTTTTGAGAGCCCGACACCCCCGGACCCCGACACCCCCGACACGCCCGTCAAACCCAAATTGGGGCGTCCACACCCCATATAGGGGGGCCGACACCCCCGAGAACCCATATGTACTCGCGACAAACCAGACCACCCTCGACACCCCTATATAGGGTGTCGACACCCCCAGCACCAAACGACGACCCACACCAAATTCGACAACCTAGACGAACCCCGACACCCCCATATAGAGGTGTCAGCCCCCCACATAGGGGTGTCGCGAGTTTACTTTGCTAAGGGGGGTGTCGACATCCCCATATGGGGGTGTCGACGGGATAACTGGGATGTCGCCTCACTCCCCCGCTCCGGCTTGCGGGCAGCGAGGGGTGACCCTGGTGGGAGCGGCAGAATTTGATCCATCACGCGCGTGCCAACTCGGGCCGTTGCCTGCTCCCCAGTCCATCCCGAGGCGACGCGTAGGGAACGGGCGACGGGCAGGGA
>JAITIB010000012.1 GCA_031279675.1 Puniceicoccales bacterium
CGCATCAGCGACGTGCTCAAGACGCACCGTTTTCGTTCCGGGCAGGACATGCGGCAAATGCTGGAACGCTACGTGCATTTATACAACCATCAACTCCCTCAATCAGCCCTCCACAGCAAAACACCCACGCAAACCATGAATGATTGGTATGTCCAAAAACCCGAACTCTTCCACCGAAAACCTCCGCCCAATCACACAAGATGCGACAGTTGATTCAATCCGTGCCTTTGTTTTTTTCAGGTTGCGGCTGTCTTGCCCGAAAAAGTCTTGGGCGGCGGCGAGGAAAGGGCTTGCGGGTGGGTGAATGTTTTCGCAAGACGCCTCGCTTTTTTCATGTCCCGACTGCTTCAACATGACCGCCGGTTGCTTGCCCGGCATCCCAGCCTTGTGGGCGTGGATGAGGCTGGGCGGGGTTGTCTGGCGGGGCCGGTGAGTGCGGGGGCGGTGTGGATTGACAGGGCTTTTTTTGCCAGTCGTGTCCGGTACGCGCTTGCGGGCGTGGTGAATGATTCCAAGCGCTTGTCGCCCGGGGCGCGGGAGGAAATCCATGCGTTGCTTGGGGTGTGGGAGGAGGCGGGTGCGGTGAGGGCGGCGCAGGCGACGGCGAGTGTGCTTGAGATTGACGCCTTCAACATTCTTGGTGCGACGCGCCTTGCGATGCAGCGTTGTTTGCAGGCGTTGTCGGCGGGGGCCGGGGGCGGGGTTTTTTTGGCGGCGACGGCGGGTATGGACACTCCGTTGTTTTGCGATGACGGGGGGAGGTGGCCGTTGGTGCTTGTGGACGGGCGGGCGCTCAAGCCGTTTGCGTGGCGGCATCGCGCGCTGGTGGGCGGGGACGGGCGTAGTTTTGCCATTGCGCTTGCGTCGGTGCTTGCGAAGGTGCGGCGCGATCGGTTGATGCGCGAGCTGGACGCGCGGTATCCCCAGTATGGGTTTGCGGAGCACAAGGGGTATGGGACGGCGGCGCATGTGGCGGCGATCCGGCGGCACGGGCCGTGCGAGGAGCACCGTCCGTTGTTTTTGCGCTCGGTGCTTGGGGGTGCGGGCGGCGGGGGGGCGGTGCATCCTGAGTTTGCCTTTTGAGGGCGTTGGGGTTGTGTTTTGCGCGTTATGTTTTCGGGTCTTCGCGTGTATCGTTTTTTTCGTTCGAGGCTGACGCCGTTGCTGGTGTGCCTGGCGGTGGCGCAGGTGGGTGTGCTGGTGGTGTTCCGGCCTGTGGTGTCGGTGTGGAAACGGGCCGGGGGCGGGGTGGTGGGGGAGGGGATGCTGACGGAGGGGTGGCAGGGGGTGGGGGCGGAGCAGCTTTCGTTGTCGGACTCGGAGCCGCTTTATTTGCCGACGCCGTTGAATTATGGCCATGCGGGTGTGTGGCGGGGTGTGGGTGGGTTGGGGGATGAGGGCTTGGGCGGGGCGCCGGTGGGTGCGTTTTCCCCGGTGTTGCACGTGAGGCCCGGGGTGGCGTTGGAGTTGCCGTCGCGGTCGCCGTTTGTGGTGCCGCCACTGGATGTTGTGCTGCCGTTGCGGCATTGGGGCGTGGCGGTGACGTTGGGGCGGGGGCCGCAGCCGCCGGGTGCGGGGGCGCCGGTGCCGCGGCAGGCGTTCATGCGTGTGGAGTCGATGGTGGATGGGGAACTTGTTTTTGAGGAGGCGGTGTCGCTTGGGCTTTCGGCAGTGGAGGCGGGGGAGGTGTGGCGTCCGGTGGCGTTTTCGTTGGGGGTGGATTTGCTGGGAGTGTTGGGGCCGCCGGTGTTTGTGCCGTGGACGGAGGGTGAGGCGGGCTCGGGCAATGCCGTTGTGGATGCGGCGTTGCGGCGGTTCATGGGGTCGGGTGTGGCGGTGGGCGCGCGTTTGAGGCCGGGGCGTTACCGTGTGATTATCGGGCCGTGAGTGTGTGCGTAAAATCTTGTTTCTAATCTTGCGGGGAGTCGCCATCTTGGGGCGTTGTTTTTCAATCCAACGCGATCTTGAGCCGCCATGCCAGCGAACACGAACATTCCGAAACCTTTTTATATCACCACCGCCATTGACTATGCGAACGGGGCGCCGCACTTGGGTCACGCCTACGAGAAGGTGCTCACGGATGTCATTGCGCGGTTCCAGCGTCTTTGCGGGCGGCGGGTGCATTTTCTCACGGGGCTCGACGAGCATGGGCAGAAGGTGCAGCAGACGGCGGCGCGGCGCGGGATTTCGCCGCAGGAGGCGTGCGACGAGGTGGCGGTGCTTTTTCAGGCGCTTTTGCGCGGGCTGGACATTACCAATGACGATTTCATCCGCACGACGCAGCCGCGCCACAAGGAGATTGTCCGGCGGTATTTGCGGCAGTTGCACGATGCGGGGTTGATTTACAAGGCGGAATACACGGGGTTTTACAGCGTCCGGCAGGAGCAGTTTGTGCTTGGGAAGGAGCGGAATCCCGATGGTTCGTGGCCGGAGATTTATGGCGAGGTGGCGTCCATTACCGAGAGCAACTATTTTTTCAAGCTTTCCCAGTATCAGGGCTGGCTTGTCGAGTTTCTTGGGGAGAATCCCGATTGGATTTTCCCGCGGTTTCGGCAGAGGCAGGTGCTGGAGTTTTTGAAGGAGCCCGTGAATGATCTTTGCATTTCGCGTCCGAAGGAGCGCCTTGCGTGGGGAATCGAGCTGCCTTTTGACCCGGATTTTGTCACTTACGTTTGGTTTGACGCCCTTGTGAATTATGCCTCGGCGGTGGACGCCACCGGGCTTTGGCCCGCGGATGCGCATGTGATTGGCAAGGACATTCTTGTGCCGCCCCATGCGGTTTACTGGCCGTGCATGTTGCGCGCGCTCGGGCTGGAGCTTCCGCGGCGTCTGATTGTCCATGGCTGGTGGACGCTGGGCGGGAGCAAGGCGTCGAAGAGCACTGGGAATGCCTCCCACACGCTTGATCTTGCCGGGGTTTACGGGGCGGACGCTTTTCGTTACTACGTCATGCGCGAGATGAACGTCGGGCAGGACAGCGATTTTTCCGAGGAGCAGTTCAAGATTCGCTACCGCAGTGATCTTGGCAATGACTTGGGAAATCTCCTTAACCGGCTCCTCAACATGGGTGCGCGTTACAGCGGCGGGAGTGTTCCCGTCGCGCCTGAAGCGTTTTCGGGCGACGGGGTTCCCGAGCGCGAATTGCGTGCGCTCTGGGACGCCACCGCGCCCCAGTATCTTGAGCACGCAGCCGGATACCAGTTTCATGCCGCGCTGGAGTTGCTTTGGGGGTTTATCCGTGCCTTGAACCGTTACACGGAGCATCGCGCGCCGTGGAAGCTTGGCAAGTCCGACGTCCCGGCGGATCGTGTTTTGCTGGAGGCCTGTCTTGCGCATCTTGCCGAGGGCTTGCGCCTGACGGCGGTGGCGTTGACGCCGGTGATGCCGCGCGTTGCGGCGCGGATTCAGGAAAACATGGGACTTTCCCCCGCGACAAGTTTTGAGGGGCAGCTGGAGTGGTCTTCAAGGGCCGCCGGTTCCCGGCTTGCCGGGAAAGCGATTCTTTTCCCCCCCGTGGACGCTTGAGTTTGCGGCGAAGGCGTGCGTTTTTTTTGTTCGCCAGAGGCGGGGTTTTTCAAATCAGTTTCCGCAATCATGACTGCACCCGTTTCTTTCAACAACACCGTCCTGCGCGACGGGCACCAATCCCTCGCCGCGACCCGCATGACCGTCGGGCAAATGAAACCCATCGCCGCCAGCCTCGACGCGATGGGTTTTTCGCGTCTGGAGACTTGGGGCGGCGCCACCATCGACGTCGCGCTGCGCTTCCTGCGCGAAAATCCCTTTGAACGCCTCGGCACCCTCAAGGAACTCGCCCCAAGGACGCCGCACATGATGCTGCTGCGCGGCCAAAACCTCGTCCAATACACCAACTTTGCCGACGACATCGTCGAAGCCTTTGTGCACGCCAGCGCCAAACGCGGCATGGATGTTTTCCGCGTGTTCGACGCGCTCAACGACGTGCGCAACCTGCGCACCGCCGTGGCCGCCGTCAAAAAGGCCGGCAAGACCGCCGAAGGCACCATCTGCTACACCACCAGCCCCGTGCACACCACGGAAGCATTCCTGAAGCTTGGCGATGACCTCGTGGAAATCGGTTGCGACACCATTTGCCTCAA
>JAITIB010000066.1 GCA_031279675.1 Puniceicoccales bacterium
CGGTGCAAGTAGCCAAACGCAACGAACTGCATCGTTTCGTGGTTATGCCTAAACGCTGGATCGTCGAACGCTCCTTCGCCTGGCTCGAAAAATGCCGCCGCCTATGGAAAAATTGCGAGCGCAAGCTCAATACCAGCCGCCAGTTCGTCGTCCTCGCTTTCCTCGTCATCTTACTCAAAAGATATTGAACAGGTTCTGAGAATATTTTCCTCTCGCCTGTTTTGATTAATTGCTTGAGAGCAAGCGGTTTTTTCAAGAAATTTGCAGGGACATCCGTGCAGCCGCAGCGACAAAGGCCAGAAGCCTCCGGCGCGCCTCCGGCAACGGCGCAAGAAATTTCCGCAGGCGCCCCACGTCGCGCGGATGCGTCAGGAGGCGCCACGCGAGGCGTAAGGGCGTGTCGCGTCCACGCACAAAATCGTGGCTGGACGCGATCAGGTCCGCCGGGAATTCCTCCGAAACCTCGTCGCTGACAATCCGGATGACAGCCCACTGGCATTGGTATTTCCCTGCCAAGGCAAGGAACGGCCCCGTCTCCATGTCAACAATGGGCGCACCCATGTCACGGAACGCGGCCCGCTTTTTCTCCGGTGTGTCCACCACAACTCCCGAGGTGAGAATGGTCTCAATGCGGCGGGGAGGCAAGGTTGACGGCACACGTCCAATCGCCGACGCCACCGCCGCATCCCCCGCCAGATAAACAATCGCATAACGCTCCAGCCCGGGGTCGAGCCCGCCGCCAAACCCCGCAAGCCAGACCGGCCCAAGCGCCCCGGACGACGCCACCGCCGCAAGCACAGCCTCGACACGCCGCGCACTGTGGACGGGCCCCATGCCGCAAACCACCAAGCGCACTGGCACTCCGCACAGCCGCCCCTCGCGCGCGACAACGCCGCCAACGCGCACTTTTCGCCCGTTTTCAAGCGCGCGCTTGAAAACGGCGGCCTCGTAATTGGATGGGATGAAAAGCGTCAGCATCGCCACCGGACTACTGCGCCCGCACGCACCCCGCACAACAAAAAACACCCGCCCGCCCGCTCAAATCCACGCGAAAAAAAACCGCTCCCGCCCGCTCAAATCCACACGGCACTCATGGCGCGCATAGCCCGACGCCACCGCGTGCGCCGCAAGCGCCCCCGAATGGGCAACCCCCATCTCCAATGCGACAAATCCGCCCGCGCGCAACCGCCCGCGCGCCCGCCCGAGAATCGTCTTCAAATGCGCCAGCCCGCCATCCCCCGCCACAAGCGCCAAGCGCGGCTCATGGCGCGCCACCTCCGGCTCCGCCGTGTCCCACTCTTCCTCCGTCAAATACGGCGGATTGGACACCACCGCGTCAAATGCGTCCCCGCGCACCGCCTCCAGCCAGTCGCCGTGCGCAAACGAAACACGCTCATCCCCGAGGCCGCATCGCCGCGCATTCTCGCGGGCAAGCGCCAAGGTGTCCGCCGAGACATCCGTCGCCACCACACACACGTCCGCGCGCTCCCGCGCGAGACTCAACGCAATCGCCCCCGTGCCCGTCCCCAAATCGACAACACGCCCCCCCCCTCCCTCCACGGTCCGCGGAAGCGCCTCAAGCACAAATCCCACGAGCTCCTCCGTCTCCGGACGCGGGATGAGAGCGCGCGCATCGCACTTCAACACCAGCTCGCGGAACGCCACTTCGCCGACAATATACTGCACCGGCTCACGCGCCGCCCTGCGGCGCACCCAGCCGCGCAACAAGTCCAGCGTTGCCTCGTCAAGCGGACGCTCAAACTGCAAATACAAATCAAGCCGCCGGCACCGCAACGCCCCTGCCACAAGCAACTCCGCCTGCAAACGCGGTTTTTCCAATCCTTTCGCGGCAAAAAAGACCGCAGTCTTCCTCAAAACATCAATCAGGGTTTGCATGGCGCGCATTGCCCACGAACGCCACCACGTTGTCAAATTCTTACATGCGCCCGCATGTTTATGGCTTTAGGCACCCCCGTTTTTCGTTCCAAATCCGACGCCACCATGAGCATCACCGCCCTGCGCCTCGCACTCACCGGAGGCATCGCCTGCGGCAAGAGCACCGCCGCCGCCTGCTTCGCCAAAAAAAGCTGGCTCGTCATCTCCACCGACACCCTCGCCCACGAGGCGCTCAACGCCCCCGCCGCGATTGACGCCCTGCGCACCCGCCACGGCAACCGCATCCTCAACCCCGGCGGCACCATTGACAGAGCCACCCTCGCCTCAATCATCTTCAACAACACCACCGAAAAAACATGGCTGGAAAACCTCATCCACCCGGCCGTCAACCACGCCTGGCAGACACAGCTCGCGGAAAACCCCTCCCGCAACCAGCTTGTCGAAATCCCGCTCCTCTTTGAAAAAAAACTTGAAACGCACTTCGATTTCTCCGTCTGTGTCCACTGTGCACAGCCAACCCAACTCGCCCGAATGGCAGCACGCGGGCTCGACACCCAACAAGCCAACGCACGCATCCAGAACCAACTGCCACTGGAAGAAAAAATGCGTCGCGCAAACTTCTGCCTCTTCAACGAAGGTCATCCCCGTTCTCTCGAACAACAAATCACCATCCTCCACGCCCGCCTGACCCACGCGACAGGCCAATGACGCCATCCCGCAAACACTTTTTTCAAAAAACCAATCCAATATGCCAGACATAGAACCCATCAGCGAATCCTTCAACGCCACCGACGACGCCGGCAACGCCACCGCGCGCAAACGCATCGTCAAAAAAAGCATCCCCCGCAAACGCCCGCCTGCCTCCGCGGACGACGCCCCCCAGCCCACCGCCGAACCCAAGGACGCAACACCCCCGGCCCCATCATCCCGGCCCCTGTTCACCATCGTCGGAGAGGAAAAAAACGCACCCGCGCCACCGCACGCCGAAAGCTTCGTCTTCGACCACTCAAAAATCGTCACCCGCCCCGCCCCGCCCCCCGCCACCACCACGCCCGCGCCCGCGCCACAATCCCCCCGCGTTTACATTCAGGAAAGCGGCGAAATCGGACTCCCAACACCACCTCCGGCCATTGCAAGCAGCCCCCCCCCCGCCAACCGCGGTGAAAATCCCGCCCCGCAAACCACCCCCAACAACAACACACCCAAAACGGACCGTCGCTTCTCCCCCGCGCAAACGCCCAATCCCCAGCACAACCCGCAACCCCAAAATCAGCACCAGCATCAGCACAAACCCAAACACCCCCACCCCAACAACAAGAAACCCCACCACCCCCAAAAAAACCAGCACGGGGGACACTTCCAAAAAAAAGACAAACGCCACCCCAACCCCAACAACACCCCGCACGGCAAACACTGGCCGGGCATTGCCGCCAACGAATCGGTTGACGAAACCACCCTCTCCCTCGGCGACAGCTACGATTACGAAAGCCTCAACACCCCCGGCGCACTCGATCCCCTCATCGCCCAAGCCAGCCAGCCCGGCGAACCCTTTCACCTCGACGAAATTTACGCCAAACCCGTCACCGAGCTCGTCGCCCACGGCAAAAGCATCGGCTGCAAATGGCACAAAATGCCCCCCCGCCGCCGCCTCGTCGGCGACCTCCTCGCCACCGCCGCCGCCCAACAACGCCCCATTCACATCCACGGCACACTGGAGCTCCTCGAAGACGGCAACGGACTCCTCGTTTACCTCCACGACAACTACCGCATCCGCGAGCTCAGCACCTACGTCCCCAAAGCCCTCATCAAACAACACGGACTCCAGCGCGGGCATGACATCCACGGCCTCGCCCACCCGCCGCCCGAGGGCGAAACCACGCCCATCCTCGTGCGCGTGGACAAAGTCATGGACACCGACCCCGCCAGCGCAGCCGCCTGGACTCCATTCACCGAGCTCACCCCCTACTACCCCACCCAGCGCATCCTTCTGGAAAACGACACCACGCCCAGCGGCGACAACCTCTCCATGCGCTGCATCGACCTGCTCTGCCCGATCGGACTCGGGCAACGCGGCCTCATCGTCGCCCCGCCGCGCACCGGCAAAACCGTCCTCCTCCAAGGCATCGCCAACGCCATCGGCAAAAACGCTCCCCAAGCGCATCTCATCATCCTCCTTGTTGACGAACGCCCCGAGGAAGTCACCGACTTCCGCCGCCAGGTCAGCCACGCCGAAATCGTCAGCTCCACCTTCGACGAAAACGCCGAGAGCCACGTCCACGCCGCCGAGATCGTCATCGAGCGCGCCCGCCGCCTCGTCGAGTCCGGACGCCACGTCGTGATCCTGCTCGACTCCATCACACGCCTCGCGCGCGCCTACAACACCCTCATGCCCAGCACCGGGAAAATCCTCTCCGGCGGCGTCGAGTCCAACGCCCTCTCCAAGCCGAAACGCTTCTTCGGCTCCGCCCGCAACATCGAAGGCGGCGGCAGCCTCACCATCCTTGGAACCGCCCTCGTGGAAACCGGGAGCAAAATGGACGAAGTCATCTTTGAAGAATTCAAAGGCACCGGCAACATGGAGCTGGACCTCGACCGCGACCTCTCCAACAAACGCATCTACCCGGCGATCAACTTCGAGCGCAGCGGCACCCGCAAGGAAGAGCTGCTCTATCACCCCGACGAAATGCAAAAAGTCTATTCACTGCGCCGCGCAATGAAAGGCATCCCCTCGGTCGAAGCCATGGAACAACTCATCCAACGCGTCAAAAAAACCAAGACCAACGTCGAGTTCCTCCTCACCCTCGCGCGCTGAGGCCACCGCGCCCTACCTTGCCGCGCCCAGAACAATCCCCGCCGCCAGCAAAACACCGTAGGCCAGCAAAAACACCGCCGACCGGCCCAAAAAAGGGACAAACGCGGCGCCGCCGCCCGCGTCCCCGCCACCGGCGCGCCAAAACGCCCGCGCCAGCGCCACCGCGACCAGTCCCAATGCCATCGGCAACAATACCCACGCGGAAAAACCGCAGCGCCAGAACAACGCCACCGGAACCACCCCCAACGCCACTCCCAACGCCACCGCAAACTGCGCCCGTGCCCACCCCCACCCCCAGCGCACCACCAGCGTCCGCTTCCCCGCCCGCGCGTCCGGCAACCTGTCCCGCGCATTATTGGCCACCAAAATGTTTGCGGCCAACACCCCACACCCCAACCCACCCCACCAGCCCGACCCGGGGAATTTCCCGCACTGCACAAACGCCGAGAACAGCACCGCCACAAATCCGAAAAAAACCACCACAAACACATCCCCCAGCCCCTTGTAAGCCAGCGGCCACGGCCCTCCCGTATAGGCAAGGCACGCCGCCATGCACGCGGCGCCGACACCCACCAGCATCCAGCCCCCCCATGGCACCAGCAGCAAACCCACCGCAAACGCCACCGCCGCCACCAGCACCGCCGCCCGGCACATCACCCGCGCAGGCACCCATCCCGACGCCACCGCGCGCGCGGGCCCGACGCGCGGCCCCGCAACATCCGCCCCGCGCACAAAGTCCCCGTAGTCATTCGCAAAATTGCACGCCACCTGCGCAAGCAACGCGAACACAGCGGACACCATCGCGGCAGCCGGCACAAAGGCTCCCTCAGCCCACGCGCACGCGGACCCCACCGCCACCGGCACCACTGCCGCCGGGAGCGTCCGCGGACGACTCGCCCTCCACCACACCCACAACGGGACGCGCCCGGGCATGGGTCCGCTCCCCATCAACGGCGCCGGCGCGCACCACCGCCGCGGTTGGCGCCACCGCCCGCCGGACGCGATGCCGACGCGGCACGGAATACCGACGGCTCGTTGTTGCGCAACCGATAGGTGATGCGCCCCTGGGTGATGTCGGACGGACTCATCTCCACCTTCACCAAGTCACCCGCGATTATTTTTATGAAGTTCTTGCGCAACTTCCCCGATATGCGCCCGAGCACGACGTGCTTGTTGGGCAGTTCCACCCGGAACATCGTCCCGGGCAAAACCTGGACTATCCGGCCTTCAACTTCTATGAGCTGTTCTTCTGGCATGTGTTGTTTTTTCGAATGACGGATCAATTGTTGTCAAAGTCCTTGTAAATTTCCGCGATGGGATAATCCACTGTTATCGTGAAGTTTTCCCCGGAGGCATCCACCTTGATTGCCCAGAGAAGCTTGATCATGGGGTGTAATTTGCCATCGGAAGACTTGCGCACAAGCATTTCGGAGATCAACGCTTTCACGGAGGATTGGGCTTCACGGGCTTTTGCCGCAGTGTCGTAGCCCATGACAAGGCGAAATTTGAAAACAGAGCCGTCCTCGCCAAACGCCATGCGCAAATCCCTCGGTTTCGGCATGGTCGGAGGAAAGACAAAATGCAAAGGAGCATTGACCTTCCATGAGCTAAATTTCACGTGGAAAGAGAAAAAAGGCCTGGCAATTTTCCAGTCCTGGCCGACGGGCATGGAGGGTAAAACATAGGATTTTGAGGAACCCTCCAGCGCGGCAAGAACAGCCTTGGCGGTGGCAAGATTGGCCACGGCGTCCTGTTCTATAATCAGGATTATCGTATTGGCATCATAAACGCCGGCAAGGCTCCGGCCTTCGTCAATTGTCACAAAGGAATATTTCCCGATGTTCGCCCGCGTCCCGGCAGCCCCAAGTTTGGAGTGCTTGCACCTTTGCTGAGTCAAGGCTTCAAGGATCTCGGAAGGGACAAAGTTGCCGCGCGCAATAAAAATGACGGCCTCGGGCCCACGGGTGTCCTTCACCACCTTGAAGCCAACGGTGACGCTTGTGATCTTTTTGAAGGGATCGCTCACACCCCATGCCCGCCACAGGTCATTCTCAGTCTCCTGCTCTATTTCACGAAAAAACCTTGCCGCCCTCGCGGTGGCGTTTTGGAGCAGGGAAGACTTGAACAAATCCCCGACGTTCGCCTGCGCCACACCAGCCGCGTCGGCGGGAATGCCCCTTGTTTCGATCTGGCCGGCAATGGCGGCGAGGGCTCCGGAAAAAACCAGGAGCGCGGTTGCGAAAATGTTCTTTTTCATGAGGGTGAAAGGTTCTCGTTTGCATTTCATCAGAGTCAAGCGGAATGCGCTTGTTTTGCGCGCGGGAAGCCCCACAACAAGTCCCCGCAATGCCCCCGAAAACCGACGCCACCGCCACCGACGCCACCACCGGTCTTATTCACGAGATGGACGCACTCGTGCGCAAAAATGCGAGGCCGAGCTGGGATGAATACTTCATGGCGACGGCCATCCTCATCAGCAGCCGCTCCAGTTGCGAGCGCTTGCGCGTGGGCTGCATCGTGGTTTCCGCCGGACGGCATCCGAACCGCATCGTGGCCGCCGGTTACAATGGATTTCTGCCGGGACTGCCGCACGAGTCGCACGTCCGCAACGGGCACGAACAGGCGACGGTTCACGCGGAGCAAAATGCCATCGCGGACGCCGCCAAGCGCGGGGTCAGCCTTGAGGGGGCGACCATTTACATCACGCATTACCCCTGCATCAATTGCGCCAAGATACTTGCCGCCGCCGGCATCGCGCGCGTCAAATACCGGCACGATTACAACAATGACCCGCTGGTTCCCGTGCTTCTTGCTCAGGCGGGCATCGGCATTGGGCAAATTCCCGACGCCACCGCGGCATGAAAAAAAACCGGGGCAACCCGCTGTGACGGATCGCCCCGGATTTTCCATGAAGGGACGGCGCTGCCAAGGCGGCGTCAATCCGCACCGGCAGCAAGCTTCGTGATTTCCATCACTTCATGTTTTCCGTCATCGCTTGGACGATATCGGCGCTGGCAATGTCCAATGCCACAACAAAGGCATTACCCGTGACATTGATCTTGAGGGCGTCAAAAAACTTTTTTGCCTGGGCCGCCTGAGCGACCTTCTTGGGGTCGGGCTTGCCATCATCGCCAGCGGGATTGAGGGCAAACATTTGGAGCATTCCAATCGTCGCCTGCACAGTAGCTTGCGTTTTTTGGGCATCCGCCGCGGTGGCGTATTCAAGGGCAACGCGGAGTTTCGAGGCGGGGCCACTTTCGCCCAACGCCAGATGTGCCTTTTTGGGCGGCAGGACGTCGGGATCCCTGATGTCGCCAAAAATCTTCCCGTCAAGGTATGCAAGCACAAGGGGAGTGCCGACCTGTTTGCCTTGCGCGGTTAGCGCGGCAGGCGCGGCAAAGGATTTTCCGGTGCCCTCCAGCGCGGCGATGGCGGCCTTGGCCAGAGCTTCCTTGCCGTTGGGAATCAAAATGAGGGTGTTGGGATCAAAAATGCCAAGAAGGCCCTCATCATCATCGCCGACAAGATCCACCACTTTTTTCCCCTTTAAAAAAGGGTATTCGCCGATGTGCACCAGCTTCACCGTGGATTTTTTGGAACCCTTTTTATTGAGGGCGCCGGCGAGAAACTTGGACGGGGTGAATTTTCCACGGACAATGACAACGAACTCGGGCTCGCCATCCGATTTCTGGCCCGGGGCGATGACGCCCGCGGTAATGCTGCTGAAATCCTTGAAGATATCCAAACCAAATTCCTTCTGAAGTTCCTCCTTCTGCGCACGGAAACTCTTGCCATCCGCCCCCGTGGACTCGCCGGCCTTCTTTTGAACGGCCTGCCCAACGGACGACTTGAGGAACGCCTCAAGGTCCACATGGACGATGCCCTGCACAGTGTCAGGGATGCCCTTGGAGGTAAACGGAGCCGCGACGGCTGCAATGGCACCGGAAAGCAGGAGGAGCCCGGCGGAGAAAACGCTTTTTTTCATAAGGAGCGCGAGGTGAATGCCCTGCGAGGTGGCGTTGGCAAGAAAAAATGTCGCCGCGAGCGGCGACGCACGCGCCCAATCGTCTAATAAAATGCTCGCCACGGCGTTACCGCAAACGAACATGACAAAACAAAACTTTCTCTCTTCAAAGCCATGACTGAACAACTTCCTCCACTTCCCCCCCCGCACGAGACGGCTCCCCGCGACATGCAACCCGGAACCCCCGCCCAAAGCCGCAGACGCTATTTCTGGCAAAAACTCGGCGGCGACGGATTGCTCATCTCCGTGGGCTTCCACGTCCTGCTCGCAATCATCGCCGTGACATTGGTCATCACCACGCTCACCCCCGCGTCTCCGACAAAAAGCCCCGACACCTTTGGCACCGGGGCCGGGGGCGGAAACGACGGACAGACACCCAAACTCACCGAACACCGCATCAGCCCCAAAAACGCCCGGGACATGGTGAGATCCCAAGTCAGGCTGACCGCCAAAAGCGCCTCCGGCATCACCCTCCCCGACATGCCCAGCATGAGCATCGCCGCGCTCCAATCCGGCGCCGGCCCCCTCGGCGACTCCTCCAAAGGCCTCGGAGGGGGAGGCGGAGGAGGCATCGGCCCCGGGCTCGGCATTGGCCGTGGCGGCAGCAACTTCGTCTCCCCGTTCGGAATGCGCGGCAAATCCGCCAACATGCTCGAAGGCACCCTCTACGACCTCAAGACGGACAAAAACCGCAAACACCTCTACCCCGCCGGGGACCAGCGCGCGCGCATCCGCGAGATGCACACCGCGCTCACAGGATTCATCAGGAACGGACGCAGCAAAAGCTTCCTCGACGGCAAATACGCCTCCGCCCCCGAAAAACTCTACGCGTCGAACATCCTCATCCCTCCCATGAACGCGGGCGTCGCCACGAGATCCTTTGAATGCGAAAAACACATCCAGGCCCCCGGCTGGCTCGCCTATTACGAAGGCTACATAACGCCACCGGAAACGGACTCCTACCGCTTCGTCGGCATGGGCGACGACGGCATGTTGATCGTCTGCCAGGACGAGGTGAAATTCTGGGGCCCGTGGACCCAGGGCGGCATGCAAACATGGGTCAAGGCCCGGAAAGACTGGGCGCCCGCCGGCGCCTACCTGTCCCGCGGCTCGCTGCCCAACCTCGCCACAAACGGACGCTATTACGGGAGCTGGTTTGAAATGCGCAAAGGCTCGCGCTACAAAGTCCAGATCCTCTTCGCCGAAGCCTACGGCGGGCTCTTCTCCGCATCCATATTGATCCAGCAAAAGAGCAAACTCGCCACGGACAACCCGCCGATGAACGTGCCGCTGCCAGTGTTCAAACTCGAACCGCTCTCGCCCGAGGAAATGAAGCTCAAAAAGGGAATGCGCATGGC
This sequence comes from Puniceicoccales bacterium, assembly GCA_031279675.1. GTDB lineage: Bacteria > Verrucomicrobiota > Verrucomicrobiia > Opitutales > UBA953 > CALNBE01. The sequence continues at coordinate 10,091 of JAITIB010000066.1, forward strand.
ATGGCTGCCCGACGGGCCAAGCTTCGGCTGCGAAATCAACAAAGTCGCCCAACCCCGCATCATCGGCGGGCGCTGACGGCTCATTAGGCGTGTTGAGAAATAAGCCTCGCCGGGAATCCGTGACGGGAAGGAGCCAATTGAGCCCTTTCAGGGCTCACAAATAAATCCTCCCAGAAACCCGGGGCGTTGCCCCGGGCTGTCACATGACGCCCCGTTGGGGCTGGTCCAAGCGCCGCGCGCGTCGGCAGCGGAGGAATTTTCCGGAAGAACGCGGGCGCGGACACAACCGGAACGGCGACTTTAGTCGCCGAGCTTTCCCGGATCCG
>JAITIB010000071.1 GCA_031279675.1 Puniceicoccales bacterium
CATGTCACGTCCAGTAACGTTATTCACCGGCCAATGGGCCGATCTCCCCTTGGAAACCTTGGTCAAAAAAGCCAAGAGCTTCGGCTACCAAGGTCTTGAACTCGCCTGTTGGGGCGACCACTTCGACCCCTTCCAGGCTGTCGAGTCGGACAAATACATCAAAGACAAATGGGCGCTCCTGCTCGACAACGGGATGGACTCCTTCGCCGTCTCGAACCACCTGACAGGACAGGCCATTTGCGACAACATCGACGAGCGCCACAAGGAAATCCTCGACCCCAAAGTCTGGGGCGACGGCGACCCGGAAGGCGTCCGCCAGCGCGCCGCCAACCAAATGGCCACCGTCGGCAAAGCCGCCCGCCGTTTCTTCGACGCACGCCCGGGCCGCACCGACGCCGAAAAAGCCAGGCCCGTCGTCGTCAACGGCTTCACCGGCTCCTCCATCTGGGGCAGCCTCTACGCCTTCCCGCCCACCTCGCAGGCCTACTGGGACAAGGGTTTCGCCGACTTCGCCAAGCGCTTCATCCCCATCCTCGAGGTCTTTGAAAGCGTCAACGCCAACTTCGCCCTCGAAGCCCACCCAACCGAAATCGCCTTCGACATCGCCAGCGCCGAGCGCGCCATCGAAGCCGTCAAAGGCCACAAACGCTTCGGCTTCAACTTCGACCCCTCGCACTTCGCCTACCAAGGCGTTGACTACGTGAAATTCATCCGCCAGCTCGCCTCGCGCATCTACCACGTGCACATCAAGGACGTCTGGTGGGGCAAGGGCGACGGCAGCGCGGGCGTCTTCGGCGGACACACAAGCTTCGGCGATCCACGCCGCTTCTGGGAATTCCGCTCCCCGGGCCGCGGTGGCGTCAACTTCGAAGACATCATCGTCGCGCTTAACGACATCGGCTACAACGGCCCGCTTTCCGTCGAGTGGGAAGACATCCGCATGAACCGCGAATTCGGCGCCGCCGAGGCCGCGGCCTTCGTGAAAAAACTGGACTTCACCACCAACACCCAAGCCTTCGACGCCGCATTCGCGCGCAAGGACTGACTCAGCACTCATTAAAAAGCAAAAAACGGGGCGGCCAAAACCGCTCCGTTTTTTTTGCGCAAAAAGACTCACTGGAACTCCGCGCGGGTGGAGTACCTCACATCCAGCGCTGCTTTCCCGACAACGTCGTTGTGCGCGAAAAAACCGCCGCCGACGCCACCTCAACCCAGCCCATCTCCGGCAAAGGGCGGATCGGGCACAAGCACGGGGAAATCCACGTCGAGAACACCAATTCGCTGGAACAGGAAACCCTCCGCGTGCTCAACGAAAACAAAGCCGCCCCAACCAAGGAACTGCGCCTGTATTAACCCGGCATGAATATATTTTATCCGACACCCTGTATTTATCAGGGCTTGTCGCCGAAAAATTATGAATATAGACATGCCGGTTTAATAACCAAGCGCTTGGGCGGCGCGCCACGGGAGCGAGTGGCTCGCATGAAGACAGCCAGATATGGAGTGCTGTGATTGGTCCTTCACCTTTGGTTTAAAACCCTGTCGCGGCCCGCCTATACCTCGGAGGCTTCAATTGAGGGAGTATCGTGAGTTTCCTCGGGATAGTGGAAATCCGGGGCGGGCAGGCCAAGGCCAAGGCAGAAATTCCGCGCGAGCACCCTTTTCCATTCCAGCAAGAACTCCACCGGGTATTCTTTCCAGGAATTTTCCACGCAAAGCAGTTCCCTGATGACTCCCGGGTAAAACACGCCGCCCCAAAAAACTTCCATGTGCGCCTGTATCTCGCACTCCGAGGCCTCGGGTCGCACGCGGCGGAAAAAGTCCTCGAAAATGTGTTCCGCGGGGCCGATCCATTTCAGCGCGAGGGGGACATCCACCGCGCCGCGCCCGACGATGACTTGCAACATCAACTTGTCGAGGAAACGGATGCGGCGCGGGCCGTGCCATTCTTCAAAAATGTGGTGGATGGATTCTGCCAACGCATTTGCCGAAGCCTGCCTGTCCTGGATGTCCACTCTCGAAAGCGGCAGCGCCGCGCGCAGGTAAATGTCCCCACTGCTCAGAAAATACTCGACCGTCCTCTGATAAAGCGTCGCCTTGTTGCCAAAGTGATGGATGAGGAGGCTGGGCGCGATCCCCATCTCATCGGAAACGTTCCGGATGCCCACGCTGTCGTAACCATTCTGGGCAAAGAGCCGCCCCGCAGTGGTAAGAATGCGCCGGCGAGTCTTCTCACCCTGGGCATTACAGCGTTTGAGAGAATCTTGTTTGGGTGGTTTAGACATGTCCGGAAGGGCATAAAAAATGGGTAACAGTGTAACGCAAAACCGGGGCACAATGCGGACATTTTTTCCATTTTTCAAGCCCAATCTCGCAATGGGATCGGACGCCACCTTGGACCGGCGGATCACTTCCCGGGGACGTCTTCGACAATGACACCGTCGGCAGCGTATGCGACGGAACGCAGTTGCTGATCATGCGCAAGGGCGAGGAATTTCCAACGGCCCGGGGTTTTCGGAACAGTGAATTCAATGCGCACGGTGCCGTCGCTTCCCGTGACGAGGGCGGGATGGAAAAAGATGACGCCTCCGAGCGTTTTCCGCATCGCGCTTGTGAGGGGCGGGCGGACAATGGGCTCGCCTGGGGGAAAATCCTCAGGATCAAGCCAATTGATGGAAATCGCATTATTAAACGACGAGATTTCCCTGGGTGGAGCGGGGAACGTCATGTGGCGATAATCGGAGCCAATACTGAATCCAAAATTGGGATACCTACCCATACTCCAATAGTAGATGTGGGCAAAAGGGGACGCGGGAAACCTGTTCTCAACGTAAGTGCCGTGTTCATGGTTGGAAAAATGCGTCGGATGGGAGCCAACGCCGTGGTTATAGTGGTTTTCTTTGTTAAAAACGCCATACTCCTCATTAAAGCCCCACCACGCATAGTTTGCGGCACCGGGGAAAGAAGTGTCATAAAGAATGGCGGCAACTTCGGGTGCGGGCTTGGGTTCGCCGTTGGCGCCGTCAGGAATGCCCACACGCAAGGTCCACGCTTCGCGACTGCCGGGAACGAGCTTGGGGTTGAAATTTTCCAAAGCGAGGTCGAGCCGTTGTTTTACAAACGGGACATCCACCACTTTGTGTTTGGAATAAAACTGGTTTTCGCTGACCTGGAATACTTGGACGGTAAACCCGCCCTGATGCTGCGCAGTGATGGGAAGGGTGATGATTTGCTGGGTGCGCCCGGGCCCGGTCGAGAATTGGTGAAAGATTTTCCCGTTCTTTGAAAAAATGACATGGGCGCGGGCAGCGGTGTATCCGCTACTCCAAAGCGCTGTGAAGGTTGCGCCCGGCGCGAACGGTTTCTCGTCCGCAACAACAACGCGGAAGGGAACTTTGTGCGCGGAAAAGGTGGCGTCGGGATCGGCGACGACGATGTCGGTGCGCGCGGTGACGGGCGTCCCATATTGATCCTGAGTGGTGAGAATCGCACGGTAAGCGCCCGTGGGGAGCGGGATGTTGAGCTCCGTCTTGCCCTTGGCATCCGTGGTGTAAGACTGCGCAGTCACGCGATCGCCCGCCTCCCATTCCGCAGTGTTGCTGGCAGTATCCCCATGAATGGCGTAGAGATAGGGGGAGATTTTGGGCCGAATGACTTCCGGGGGTTGCTTGAGCGCATAGAGGGTCACAAGGCCCTCGTTTTTCCGAGGGACACTGCCATCGAAACTCCGGGTGCTTATCGTAAGCGTGACCGGCTTGGCGGGCACCTGCCACTCGCTGGCTCGCAGCCTGGCACGGAGCACGGCGGGGCCCACAACGAGTGTCCGCATGGTGTTTCCACACTTCCCGGCAGCATTGGTGACGTTGGCAACGACCTCGTAATGAAAACGCGATTCCGTCTTCGACGTCTCGGTGTTGTCAGCCTCCAGCGGGAATGTGAGTTGAAATCTTCCGGTGGCGTCGGTCGTCGTGGCACCACCGGCAATGCCCGTGTTGGTATTGCTGTCATGACGCTTGCGCCCCACACCCCAGCTGACCTTTGCCCCCGCAAGGGGGACGCCCGTTTTGGTGAGGGCTTTGCCTTCGAGCGAAACAGTGTCTCCGAACCGCGGCGTGGTAGCGGGCCCATCAAGGGTGACTTCAAAATCGGGCTTCTTGGCCACCTCAGCATCCGGGGGAACGACAGAAAGATACCCGGCGGCGTTCACGAGATTGGGGGAATATAACATATAGTTGCAACCGACCTTGTCCCTCGGAAGGGTGAACACGCCGCTCGCAGCCCCATAGTCATTGGTGCGCAATTCAAGCCGGGCAATTTCCTTGGATTCCAGATTCGGGGCGGGTTCGCCAAGGATAACCGTGAAAGGATGATCCTTGATCGGCGCGCAATGCGCGGTGGCATCGTTGGCAGAAAAAATGATGGCCTTGAAATGGACGTCTTGCCCAGGGTGGAAAAGATGTCCCCCGGTGAGGAAGCGGGCATGGCGGCGGGTGACAGTCGCCTCCGCTTTTGCCTCCGTGCAAGGATACGCATGCCTCCGTTCATCAAAAGCGACACTGTGCCCGTTGGGCGCGACAGCCAAAAGCTGCACGCGATGGGGCTCCGGAGTGGTAAAACTGAACGCCCCGGTGGCATCCGTTTTGACAGACGGAATTTCGACGCGATCGCTATCAGTGACACGCCATGCGCGGACGGTGGCGCCGGATACAAAGTCCCCCGTCAAGGCATTCATGACAAACCCGGAGAGACGTTCCTGATGGGGATCCATCTCTTTCACCACGGCAATGTCGCTCACCCAAGTGCGCAGCGCAAACAAGATGTTCTCCTTCGCGGAAAAGTCCTCCTTGGCACTGCCAAGAATGTAATAAAACCCCGGTTCAAGATCGCCCGGCACCGCCACCGTGTGCGTGCGGGTGATGAAATCCACCTTGGGCAGCTCCTCCTGCCAGGCCACAACCGGCTTTTTCTCCAAAAGCTGCGCAGGAGTGCATTTCGCCAAAACGTCATCCAGCCACTCGCCCCGCACGACGCGGAAATGAAGACAGTCAATGTTATTGAAAACAACCGTGAGCTCGGGCCGGGGCGTGTTCCAAACATACTCGGTGCTGGCACGCTCAACGTTGCGCTTCTCAAGCTGTGCGACAAGCGCCCGGCATCGTTTCGCCCCATGGCTGTCAGGGTGGCGCGCAATGCCAAGCATCGCGATTTCACGAGCCTTGCGCATCATCTCCGCATCATCACGCTTGTCCCTCCAATAATGTAACGCAAGCTCGGCGGCGGTGTCGGCGGAAACCTCAAGCGCTTTCCAACGCTCCAAGTGGGAATGCAAGGCCTGCTTGAGGCGAGTGCGCGCAGCCCGGTCACCACGAAGGATTTCCCCAGCCCAAAGAATCCGCTGCAAATCGGCGTCGGCAAGCGCCACCGCCCGCTTCGCGTCCGACTGATGAAAACGCAGCAACGCTTGGAACAGCTCCAGCACACGAAAATTATCCGACGCCACCGCGGGACGTTCCGGACGCCACGCAAGAAATTCCTCAAGCGAACCCAACACCGCCCCGTCCGCCGGCGGCACAAAGGCATCCACCTCCACCGCATCCTCTTTCGGGGTGAAAAACTCAATCGCCCGATACGCGACGACATCAAAAAGCGTGGGCCGGCGCTCCTCGGGATAATCTCCCTTTCCAATAGAGCCTTTCAACGCGCCCACAGGCGTTTGTTGGAGCGCCGCGGACTCGGCAAGCGCGAGCTCATACAAACGCACAATCTCGCCCCTGACATCAAACTCATCGCGAGGCCGCGCCACCTCGTCCCCGCTCGCCCCGGAGTGTTTGTTTTTCCTCCTCTTCGGGCAATATACATGGAAATCCCTCTTCGCGGCAGACTCCCACGTCATCGCGCACACAACATCAAGCGCGGCACGCAACGCGACAGGCATCCGCTCACGGTAAGCATTGATAATCCGGGCGTTTTCAAAACAACTCTCCTTGTCGCCATACTCCCCGACAACAAGCCCGCCACGGAGAACCACGCCCCGGAACGCATTCGCATAATCTTCCGCGGCAAACGCCTCGTCGATAAATGTGTCAATGCGTTGAAGCACCTTGTCGTGAAGCGAATCATTCGGCAGGGACATCGGGGCAAAACCAGCTTTCCCAACATCCCCGCCAATCGCCTTCCACTCCGCCTCAAAATCGCGCGGCGCGCCCATGCCGGCCCCCGCCACACCCGCCAGCGCGACGACGGCAGGGACAACACAAGCAACGCGGGCGGCAAAACGCCGCAAGGACAGGGAAACGGAGAAGATTTTCATGACGGATCGGAGAAAAACGGTTGTGAAACAACCCGCCGAAAAAACAGGCGGGACTGCAACATAAGACACACGACACGCCCCTTCCTTAGGGCACAGACAAAGATTGCCCTGTGCGCGGCGGCGGGCTGCCCTCCCCCGGATCAAGCGCATTTTTCCAAAACGCCGACGGTGTCGGATCAATGCTCCAGGACGGTTTTTGCAAAGTCCCGCGAATATTCACCGGAGCAAGCCTCGGCAAGCGGTTCACCAACTCCAGCACATCGCCCAGCAAGGGAATCCCGTTGCCTTTTTTCGCCGTCAACTTCGCGCGAAAATGCAAACCATCGTCCACCAGTCCATACCGCCCCACGCAATCCACCTGCGCCCCATTCCCCGTCAACTTCAGGCCCGGAAAATAAACCTTCCCGTCACAAATCGTGAAATCCCCCTCCACACGATCGAGCTCGAACGAAGTCAGCCCCACACCCAGCGAATTCATCAAGCGCGACAACCCGCCAAAAACGTGCAGCTGCATCAACTCCGGCTCATGAAGCCGCACGCGCCCCGCCCCGTCCAAAGTCTCCAGCCTCGGCAAAACAATCCCCCCGCAAAAGCGCACATCCATGCGCGAGGCATCCTTCCGCGGTTCCGGTGGCGCCACGTCCCGCTCGCGCCGCAATGCCCCGAGCGAATCGAAAAACTTCGAACGCCGCGCCCCCTCCACTTCCACATCCAGGCTCAACACCGGTTCCGGCGGACGCAAATCCACCCACGCCCGCTGCCACCTCCCCACCTCCGGCCTCGACGCCACCTTGCCATCCGCAAAGCCCGCCTCAAAAACCGTCACCGCCACCCGGCGCGAATCATACGCCACCTCGCCCGCGAAATTTGCAAACGGCATCCCCCACGCCTCCACCACGCCCGGCGTTCGAACCCGCACCACCACCTGCTCACGCCCCGGCGAACCCGACGCCACCCCGTGGTAAAACCCCGTCACCTCCGCATCCACCGCCCCGTCCACCCGCACCCCAGTCAAGCTCTCCGGCAGCCCCTCGCCCGCCACCACCACCGCCACATCCTTCGGCAAGGCTCCCGAAAACCGGAACCGCAAACTCTCCCGCCGATGTTCCGGCAAGGGCGAATAATGCCATTGCAACGCCCCGTCCGCCCCCGTCCCATCCGCCCTCCACGCCCGCAAATCAAAGACCGCAAGCACCCGCGGCAGCTCCGCAATCCGCACCTGCGCGCCCGCGAAATCCACCCCGCGAAAACGCACCCCATCCGCAACCACCGCACAATAAATAAACTCGTCCGGACGCCCGCTCCAGCGCCCCCGCACCTCAATGTCCGCGCGTGGCAACGCCTCCCGGCGCAACCCAAAGTCCGCCCACAACCTCGCCCACCACCCGCCCAGAAAACCATTCAACAGTCGCGGCTCCGTGCTCCCGCGCAGCAAAAACCTGTAATCTCCGTCATGCGCAAACCCTGTTGAAAAATCCCCCTCCACACCCCACCCCGTCCCCTGCAACCGGGCATCCCTCACTTCAAGCCCCGACGGCGTCATCCGCACCCATCCCTCCGCCCCGGACAATTCAATTTCCCCAAACCGCACCGCACCCGTGCCCAACCGAAAACACGCCTCTTCAAAAACACCCCCGCGCGCAAACGCCACCCGCCCGTCCGCCCTCAACGCCCCGCCCAGCGTCAACGCCGACGCCACCTCCGCCGGCAAGCGCCCCGCGACCTTGGGCAAGGCCAGGTAACGCCCCAGCGACTCCACCCGCGCAACCACCTCCACCGCGCCCGCCCGCGCATCCCAGTCGCCATTTCCATGCACCTCCACGACATCGCCCCCGCACACCACCACGCCCGCGACCGCCAAGCTTGGGAAATCACCCCAGTGCACATCACCACGCACAAAATCCCCCGCGCAACCATTCACCACCCAGTCCGACGCCACCGCCCGCACTCCCGCCGGCAAGGCCCACCCCTCCCCGGGACGCCCCGAAACGCGCACCGCCCCAACACGCGCCGCCACCCCGCGCTCCGCATCCACCCATTCCCCACCCCCCGCCGCCTCAATGGCCCATTCTCCCGCCGGGACAAAGCGCGCGCCGTCAAAACGCGCCTCCCCCGCAACCAACACCTCCCGCAACCACCCGCAACCATCCGCGAACTCAAGCTTCTCCCCGCGCGCCCCCACTGACAGCACGACGTCCCCCGCGGCATCCTTCCCCACCACCACCTCGGCACCCCCGCGCCACCCCGCCGCCTCCAGCTGCCCGCGCACATCAAGCAACGCCACGGCCACCCGGTTCACAGCCCCCCACTCCTCCGGCCCCAATGTCCGCATCCCCCCGCCGCCGCCCCACAGACGCCGCGGCGGCAGCGCAAAATTCTCCGCAAAAACCCCGTGCGGCAAAAACTCCCCATGCACGACCAACGGCACCTCGCCCAAGCGCCCCTGAAAAGTCTCCACCCGGACCCGCCCCCGTTCCTGCTCCAGCATCGCGCGCACCTCCCCCAACACCACATGCCGCCGCCCGTCCCGCGCCACCGTCGCCGGGCAATGGAACGCCCCTCCGTCGAGCAAAACACGTCGCAACACCACCTCCCCCCTCGCCAAATGCGGAAAACTCACCGTGGCCGCCACACGCTGCGCCGTGAAACCGGGCGCCCCCCCACCAAGCGCACCCAACGACACCCCCTCAAATTCCAGATACCCGCTGGGACGAAAGCGCACCGCCTCGAATTGAAACGCCACCCCGGCCTGCGCCATCCCCTCGCGCACCCAACGCGTCACAAACTCCGGCACCGGGAACTGCCTGTCATTGTGCACACACCACCAGAAAAACACTTGCAGCACGAGCAACGCGGCCAACACAAAAATCACGCAATCCCATAGCCGCCGCCCCATCCGGCGCAAAAGGACAATCCCCATGGACAATGATGACGAAACATCCCTCATAAAAAAAGCGGCGCCATGAAAGAGCCAAAACGCACGCCGATTCAACACCGCAATCCCTTCCCTCCCCCCGGGGCAAGGCAACCCGGCAAGGATTGGTCTTGCTGGCAGCGGGACGAGTTCCAAGGTTCATGCGAAAAACAACATTTCCGTTTCCATGCGATTGACGCCTCTTCTTTTTCTCGCCGCCACAACGGCATTCATGCCCCCCGTTCATGCGGAGGTTTCCGGAAATCTCGCCGCCGTGGCCTTTGTTGCGGAAAATGATTTTCGCTGGAGCGACAAGTATTACACCAACGGTCTTGGCCTGGCTTACACCACGCCGGAGGTTTTCACCGGCGCCACCGGGGGCGTCCCGCGGTTTTTCCAGGACTTGGTGGCGTTGACGCCGCTCTCGGGCGCGCAAAACGCCGGACACCGCCTGCACTTCGCGCTGGCACACGAGATTTACACGGCGAAAAACGAATATTCGCCCGCGTATCATCGCGACGATCATCCGTATGCGGGATTGTTCCATGCAACGCTGGGCATAAGCAGCGAGACACCGCGACGGATGGACACGCTGGAAATGAGTCTGGGCATCATCGGGCCGTCGGCACAGGGGAGGCGCGTGCAAAACCAGTGGCACAGGCTCGTCGGCGACCCGCTGGTGCGCGGATGGGGGGCGCAGTTGCGCGACGAGCCGGTGATCCAGCTGGCGTGGGAGCGCACATGGCGGATCGGCTGGGAGCTGGGAGGGACACTGCGGACAGACCTTCTGCCGCGCGTGGGGCTGGAGGCGGGAACGGTGCGCGACGTGGCCTCGCTGGGTGTGCAATGGCGCGCGGGATGGAACGTGCCAGGGGACTTCGGCCTGCGCACGCTGCGAGCTCCCGCCGGGGCGGCCCTGCGCCCGGCACGAAGCGAGGGTTTGCACGGCGCGGCGCCGGATGCGTTCTACTTTTTCATTGATGCGCAGGGCGAGGCATGGGCGTGGAACGCGATGCTTGACGGCAACGCGTGGCGGGCGGGCGGGGGGCGCGTGCGCAGCTACCCGTTTGTGGCGCAGGTGGCGGCGGGCTTCGCGGCGCACTGGGGCGGGTGGCGGCTGGGTTTTGCCCAGGTGGTGCGCAGCAAGGAGTTCGCGACGCAGGACGACTGGGTTTTTGTCCACTCCAGCATCTCGCTGGGGCTGGTGTTCTGACGCGGGATGGATGCGGCGGAACCGATCCGGGCGCTCCGGCGACATTTCGGCTTTGCGGAGTTTCGCGAGCCGCAGCAGGCGATCATCCGGAGCGTGCTGGACGGGCGCGACACGCTCGTTGTCATGCCCACGGGGGGCGGCAAGTCGCTCTGTTACCAGTTGCCCGCCATGCTCCTGCCGGACGTCACCGTGGTGGTCTCTCCTCTCATTGCATTGATGAAGGACCAGGTGGACGCGCTTGTCGCGCGCGGCATCCCGGCGGGAATGGTCAACAGTGCGCAGGGGGCGGAGGAGCAGCGCGAGGTTTTCCGGCGCGTCCGCGAGGGCGGGCTCCGGCTCGTTTACATCGCGCCCGAGCGTTTTCGGAGCCGTTATTTCACGGACATGCTCGCCGGCGTGCGCGTGTCGCTCTTTGCCGTGGACGAAGCGCACTGCCTCTCGCAATGGGGGCATGATTTCCGCCCCGATTACCTGCGGCTCGCCAACGCCCTCGGGCACATCGGGCGCCCGCCCGTCGTGGCGCTCACGGCAACGGCGACGCCGGATGTGCGCGCCGACATCGTGACGCAGCTGGCGTTGCGCGACCCCGCGTTGTTCATCTCGGGGTTTGCGCGAAAAAACCTCCATTTCACCGTCAACGCCATTGCCCCCAACCTCACGCGCGGCGGCGACTCGCTTTTCGCGGCAAAGATCGAGCGCGTCAGCGCCCTTGTTCGCGAGCACCGGACAGGCATCGTTTACTGCGCCACGCGCAAAAGCGTCGAGCGCGTGAGCGAGGCGCTCCCCCCGGGCCGCTGCGTCGCCTACCATGGCGGCATGGACGACACGGCCCGCACCAGCGCCCAGGAGCGGTTCATGCGCGGCGAAATCCCCGTCGCCGTCGCCACCAATGCCTTTGGCATGGGCATTGACCGTGCTGACATCCGTTTCGTCGCCCATTTTGAGATGCCTGGCAGCGTCGAGGCTTACTATCAGGAAGCCGGGCGCGCGGGGCGCGACGGGCGGCCCGCGCACTGCGAGATGCTGTTCAACTATAGCGACCGGCGCGTCCAGGAGTTTTTCCTTGAGGGGACCAACCCCGGGCGCGACACCCTCGACAAGGTCAACGCCACCTTGTGGGCGCTTGCCGACGCGGAGAAAAACATCCGCTGCTCGATCGATGAGCTTGGCGAAAAAATCGCCGCCGCAACGCGCACCAAAATCAACCCCATGGCCGTCGGAACGGCGCTGACCATTCTTGCCCGCCACCGCGTCATCGAGCGTTTCGACATTCCCGGGCAGCGCATCCGCGGCACCCGCCTCCTGCTCCCCGGCTCGGACACGCCACTCGACATCAACTGGGAGACGCTCTCGGAAAAACGCCGCCGCGATGAGAGCAAACTCGAAGCCGTCATCCAATACGCCTACACGCGCATCTGCCGCCAGCGCTGGATCCTTGGTTACTTCGGCGAGACCGGCGGCACGGATTGCGATCTCTGCGACACTTGCGCCTCACCCGGCAACGCCCAACGGCGCGTTCCCGACGACGCCGAGCTCCTGCTCGTGCGCAAGGCCCTCAGCGGCCTCGCCCGCATGTGCGAACGCGTCAACGCCGACGACTGGCAGCCGCGTTTCGGGCGCCAGCGCGTGATTGACTGTCTCCTTGGCAAAGACACGGAGGACATCCGCAAAGCCCGTCTCAACGCGCTGAGCACCCACGGCATCCTGCGCGACGAGACCCGCGCCTATCTCACGGCGCTTTTTGGCGAACTGGAAAGGGAGGGGCTCGTGCAGGGTGTTGAGAAAGCCACTGCCGACGGCAAAAAGCTCCCCCTGCTGGCCCTGACGAAGGCCGGCGCCCAGGTCATGCGCGGCGAAACGACCTTCAAGCTCGAATGGCCCGGGCGCGGCATTGCCGGCACACCGCCACGCGGCAGGCGCGAACGCGCGGACACCGCGCCGGCACCCGCGCGGCAAAAGGCACTGCTGACGAAGCTGCGCAATTACCGCGCCGTGGTGGCAAAAAAGTCGGGCAACACCCCTCCCTATATTGTTCTGCACAAGGCGGGGCTCGAAGCGCTCGCACAGGAGCAGCCGCTGACGATCGACGACGCCCTGAAGCTTCCGGGGATCACCACGCGCAACCTCAGGGTTCTCCCGGCATTCCTCGACATTATCCGCAGGCATCGCGAAGAGCACAACGCCCCGTGACCCGGGCGCGCGCGCCCCGTCTCATTCCCCGGGCGGCGGCCCGGCGCCCTCCGGATCCCCTTTCGCGGCTGGGGAAGGCAGCGGGGGCGTCCTCCCGCCATCGAGCAGCGAAGTGTGCTCGCGGCGCGCCTCGGTCCCGTCGTCCTCGGCAAGGCCGACATCGCTGGCGGAGAGCTTGATGGAATGGGTGGCGCGGGCAATCCACTCGCTGATCTGGCCGGGCGAGAGCACGTCGGAGGCGGGCAGGTCGGCGAGGCTCTTGAGTCCGCAGAAATCGAGAAACTTTTCCGTCGTCCCATATTGTATCGGGCGCCCGGGGAGGTCGGCGCGTCCCGTGACGATGGCGAGCTCAAGGTCCACAAGGCGCGCCAGCGCGTTGTCGGCGGAAACGCCGCGGATGGACTCGATCTCGGAACGGGTCACGGGCTGGCGATAGGCGACGATGGCAAGCGTTTCCAACGCAGCCTGGCTCAGGCGCATGGGCTTGGGGTCGTTGCGCAGCAGGCGGACCCATTCGGCGTAGTCGGGCGACACCGTGAGGCGAAACCCTTCGGGCCCCTGGAGGATGCGGGTGACCTCGCCGTTATCCACCATCTCCTGGTTGAGCGTCTCGACCGTCTCGCGAATTTGCGTGGCGGTCAGGAGCGTGGGAACCTGGTCAATGATGTCCTGGATGACGCGCTGCGTGGCCTCGGCAACGGCGGGCCTGCCGTCGGGCGGGGCAACCTGGGGGACCTTGGTGAAGGCAGGGCCGGGGGCCCCGGTCGCGTCCCCCTCGGCGGGCGCGGGAGCGCCGGGAGCGTCCCCCGTGTCGGCGGAAGCGGCGTCGGGCTTCTCGCGCTGTTCATGGTAACGGGTGATGACGGCCTGAATGTCTTTTATGGCGACGGGCTCCGAGGTGGAGACGAGGAGCGTCTTGAGGACTTTTTTCAAATTGAATTCCATGCGAGGCGCGGGTCTGAGAGAGGTGCTGGCCGGCGGGCGTTGCGATTGCGCGATGGCCGGGCGGGAGGAGTGATTTTTATGAAAAAAAGGGCAACCCCTATTTTAATCTTCCGTGGCGGGGAGCGCGCGGGAAGAGTGGCGTTTTTCATGAGGCAAATCGTTCTGCTCGGCGCCACGGGCTCAATTGGCGAGAACACCCTGAGGGTGGCGCGCAAACATCCCGGGCGCATCCGCGTTGCGGCGGCGGCGGCGCACTCGCGTTTTCGGGAGCTGGCGGCGGTGGCGCGCGAGTTTGGCACCGGCACGGTGGCGTTGTTCGACCGTGGGGCGGCGGCGGCGGCCCGCGCGAGCGGGCTTTTCCCCACCGGCACGCGCATCATTGAGGGGCCCGAGGGCATGGTGGAGCTGGCGGAGCTTGAGGGGGCCGACATGGTCGTGATGGCGATCGTGGGGACCCTCGGCCTGCACCCCGCGCTGGCGGCCATCCGCGCCCGGAAGACGCTCGCGCTGGCGAGCAAGGAAATCCTCGTGCTGGCGGGCAAGTTTGTCATGGCCGAGGCGGCGCGCCACGGCGTGCCCATCGTGCCGCTGGACAGCGAGCACAACGCGATCTTCCAATGCCTGCACGCGGAGCCGCGCCGCCACGTGGAGCGGCTAATCCTGACCGCCTCCGGGGGGCAATTCCGCGACGCCTCGCCGGACGAGATGCGCGCCGTGACGCCGGAGCAGGCCCTGCGCCACCCAAACTGGGACATGGGGCCGAAGGTGACCGTGGACTCTTCCACCATGGCAAACAAGGGCCTGGAGCTTATCGAGGCGCGGTGGCTTTTTGACATTCCCCAGGAGCGCATCGACATCGTCGTGCACCCCCAGAGCATCATTCACTCGATGGTGCGATTTGTGGACGGCTCCATCCTTGCCCAGCTCTCCCCCCCCTCGATGACTTTTCCCATCCAGCACAGTTTGTTTTACCCCGAGCGCGCCGCCGGGGTCGTCCCGACGCTGGATTTCGCGCAAACGCTCCGGCTCGACATCCGCCCGCCCGATTATGGGAAATTCCCCTGCCTGCGGCTTGCGCGCGCCGCGTCCACCGCTGCCGGGATCGCGCCCGCCGTCTTCAACGCCGCGAACGAGGTCGCGGTGGCCGCATTTCTCAGGAACGCGCTCCCCTTCCCCGGCATTCCCGAAGTGGTGGAACGCACCCTTGGCGCCGTTGCCGCGCGCGACCCCGCCAATCTTGACGAAGTGCTTGAGGCCGACGCCGAGGCACGCGCCCGGGCCACCGCATTCCTCAAGGGGGAAACGCCCTGACGTCCCCCCTCAACGCGCATCCCCCCGGGCCGCGTCCGGAGTTGCGGCGGGAGCCCCCTCCGCGCCAAGCCTTGGCGGCAGCACATAAAAAGTCTGGTTGGCAGCCTCCTCGGGCAAAATCGGCACGCGCGGACGCCCGGTCACGGACGGGCTCAGGAACGGACGCCCCGTGTTTTGCACCACTTGGACGGCACGATCGTCCCAGCACTCGATCATGTTAAAATCCTTCGCATTCGTGATTTCGAGCTCCGGCAGCCCCTGCTCGGCCAGCCAACGCCTGATGGGCGGAATCGCCTCCGGCTGCACGGCACGCGCGGTGAAGATTTTCACCGTCAACCCCTGCGCCAGCCAATTGCGCACCCGCGCCATCATAAGCGGCACCGGCGCGCCAATGCGCTCATGCCCCATCCAAGGAAGATTGCGCGCAAGCGTCCCATCCAAATCCACGCCAATCCAAGGCTTGGCCGCCGCGCCCGGCTCCGGCGGCTTGCTCTCGGGCGGAAAACCGCCGGGCGCCGGCTCATTGATGACGGGTGGAGGCGGCTTTTTGGAAAAAAACCTTTTGAACAGCGCGCGAAGCATTGTTTTAATCAAACAACCGCCGGAGAGGCCAAGGCAACGGCTTCGCGCACACGCTGCTCGATTTCCCCAAAACACCCATTCCGAATATCCTCGGGCGACGCAAACCAGCCCCCCCCGACCGCCACCACATTCCCCAACGCAAGATACTCGGGCAGCGTCTTGAACGAAATCCCCCCCGTGGGAATAAACCCCACGTCCGGCAACGGCGCCGCATACGCCCTCAACGTCGCCGCCCCGCCAAAACTGCTCGCCGGAAAAAACTTCACCGTGCCGCAACCATGCGCCCGCGCCAACTCAACCTCGCTCGGCGTCACACACCCCGGCGTGACCGGCACACCATGGTCCCGCGCCCACTCCAGCACCTCGACCGAACACGCCGGCGTCACAAGAAAACGCGCCCCCGCCCCAACCGCCGCCCGCGCCTGCTCCGCCGTGCGAACCGTCCCCGCCCCAACCAACACATCCCCCCGCGCCGCAAGCCGCCCAATGGACTCAAGCGCCGCAGGCGTGCGCAAGGTAAGCTCCACAACAGGCAGCCCACCCCCAATAAACGCCTCCGCAAGCGGCCCCACCCGCGACGCATCCTCCACAGTCAAAATGGGCAACAGCCGATGACGGGCAATTTGCGCCAACGGCGCCAACGAATCCTCCTGTATTGTTTTCATGATGCGCGCCAACCTGACAACATCCCCCACCCTTGGCGAGCCTTCTCTCCCTTAAAAAAAAACCCCGCGAAGGCAACGGAACCGCACTGGCACAGCCCCGCAAAAAAAACCAAACTCCCCGCATCTCTTTAAAAAACCCCAAAAACGCTTCAGAACCCCCCACAAAACCCCCGGGGAGTTCCCCCAGTCTTCGGGGGAGTTCCCCCAGTCTTCGGGGGAGTTCCCCCAGTCTTCGGGGGAGTTCCCCCAGTCTTCGGGGGAGTTCCCCCAGTCTTCGGGGGAGTTCCCCC
>JAITIB010000079.1 GCA_031279675.1 Puniceicoccales bacterium
TTGGATGTGGCGTTCGGCGAAGATGCAAGCCGCAAACGCGCCGGACATTCTTCCCAAAACTACGCAATTTTGACACGAATAGCCCTCAATCTATTGAAAAATGACAAAAGCAAAAAAAAGAAGCATCCGAGGAAAACGCATGGACGCTGGCTGGGACAATGAATACCTCCTCAATATCCTCAAAAATTAGATGCGTCCGCCTGGGGGGGGACTCCTGCCAAGGCAGATGTGCGAAGGGCAGCAGGCTGGGAAGCGGACAACAAAACACTTGTGTCGCCGGCGCACGCTTGCCACGTTCCGCGCCATGAACACCCTTGTTGAAGGTGCCGGGCATTTTATCTGGCCGTTGGGTTTTTGCTCATTTCTGGCGGCATTCATCGCGATCGAACGCTTGATCGCGTTGCGCCCCGGAAATATCATGCCCGAGGCCGTCACCGCGTTGCTCGCCCGCGGAGACCTGAGTTCGCCGCTCCCCCGCAGAGACGGGGATACGCTCGGCGGGCGGCTCGTCCATTTTTGCAAAAAAAACAATCCTGACACGGAGACCTTCAAGGCCTACGCGCAGATGGAGCTCTCGCAGCTTGAACGCGGACTGTTTCTCCTCGACACCATCGTCAGCGTCGCCCCCCTGATCGGGCTCCTCGGCACCGTTTACGGTCTCTTCATGCTCTTCCCTGAGAAAGGGCTGCCCAACACGGCCACGCTCACGCATGGGATCGGGCTCGCGCTCACGACCACCATTCTCGGGCTGCTCGTCGCCATTCCCGCGCTGATTTGCAGCAACTACATTGCCCGGCGCCTCGAAGTCATCTCCGCCCGCGTCAACCTTGCGGTGGAGCGTCTGCTCGCCCTGCTCCCTCCCGCGCCCCCGCCACCATGAGCCTCTACCGCCCCCGCAAACGCCGAGCGGACATCAACATCGTCCCTCTTATTGACGTGATGACGGCGCTCATCTTTTTCTTCCTCCTCATCATGCGTTTTGACGATGTCCGGGCGCTCGCCATCACCCCGCCCAAGGCCGAGAGTGCCGGCAGCCCGACACAACGCCCCCCCCTCGTCGCCGCACTCAACAAGAGCGGGCAGCTATACATTAACGGACAACCGCTTGACCGCGACGCCTTTGTCCAGCGCCTCAGTGATGAGGCGTCCAAGTTACCTGAAAATTACATTTTAGTGGTTGCTGACGAGCAGTCCCAGCTCAAGGATGTCTTCTTCATCGTGGATCAAGCGAAAAAATTTGGGTTGGCACCAAGCATCGCGCTGCGGCCCGCCCAGTGAAAAACGCAACCATCCCGGCATCTCAAACCACCATCGACAACAACTCCCTCAAGCAAAATGAATACCGCCCTCCGCACACTCACCACCGGCGCCATGCTCTGTGCCGCCGCAAGCGCCCCCCTCCTCCTGCTCCCCGGTTGCGCCAGCGAATCCCCGTTCAAGGTCCGGCGTGAAATCCGCGAAACCGTCGTCATCGAGCTCGGTGCCCACGACAAGCTCCACGTGAACGGTTCCTCTGAAAACCCCTACAAGCTGGCCGGCATCCTCGACCAGCTCGGCAACCGGTATCCCGGACGCAAAGTAACGCTCATCATGGGCAACGGTTCCGATGAGGCGGCAATTCCCCACATCAAAAACATAGCGCACCTCTCCGGTCTCGGCGAAGTCACCGTTACCACCCCGCAGGAAATCCGCAAACGCGCCCAAGCCCCCGCCCCCGAGGCCGGCACCGCCGTTGCGGAAACGCCGCCCGCCCCTCCACCGCCCGCCGCCACAGCCCGCGCGCTCAACCCCAACGTCGTCACCATCGAAGTCTCCTCGGACAACGAATTCAAAATCAACGGCTATCCCGTGAGTTACGAAGATTTCTCGAAAACACTTCGCAGCATCGGCGCGTCCAACCCCGGGAAACCTGTCGAATTCCGCCGTGCCAAGGACTCGTTGGAAAACGCCATTTTCTTTGTTTACAAGGAATGCACCGCCGCCGGTCTCGGCAAAATCACAAGCGCGCCCGCAAATTAACCCCCCAAGCGCAAGCTTGACACACCGCGCCCTCCCCGGCATGAGTGTCGGCCCATGATCAAAACGCCAGCATAGCACAGTGGTAGTGCAGCCGCCTTGTAAGCGGCAGGTCGTCAGTTCAAGTCTGACTGCTGGCTCCAGTTTTCCCCCGCGAACAACGCGCGACTGCTCAATGGTGTAACGGTAGCACAAACGACTCTGACTCGTTTTGTCCAGGTTCGAATCCTGGTTGAGCAACCAACTTGCCTGCGCCACCGCCTGACGCGCCGCCTCTTCCTCCGCATGCCGTTGCGCCTCGGCTACCAACGCCGCCCAACGGCCCTGCGCTGGACTGCGCCTTGTTGTGATCTTGGGTTGCGCAGAAGGCACTGTCTCCGTCCCAAGCTCCTGTTGGCTCGCCGGGATGTTCGGCATCGGCTGGGCGCCGCGTGCGCGCCTGTCCGCCATTGCCGCAGCCGCCTCGGTTGCGGCAATGGCAAGATTCTCTCGCTCAGGCGTTGTGAGTAGCCTTCCTCCAAGCGTCCCAAGTTCATCCGCGTAGGCGGTAAGTTCCTCATCGGTGAGCGCATCCAGCGTGACCGCATCCGGAAGCCACTTCTCACGGGCATCTTGGATTACCCGTTGCGCCAACTCCTTGGGCGTCGCCAGCTGCACGCCACGCGACGGCGTCGCTTCTTCTGCGAAATCGATCCCCGCGTTGGGCGCTACGCCAGGCCCGCCTTGCGGCGTTCCTCCAGACTCGCCCCCCCGTATTTGCGGAGTTGGGCCAGCCCCGCGTCCGTCACCCGTTTCGACCATTCCGGCTCGGGGTGCGGCGGTCCGTCTTCCGTCGCCAGCGGGTAACCCTTGTAATACTTTATCTCTTTCTTCTTCGGCTCTTCTGATTGTGTCTTGTTCATTATCGTATGCGTTATCAGGGGACTTTAGAAATGCAATCGGATTTTCAATCTGCTTCTGCTCTCCCTTTGCCCCAGAATTGTCGTAAAGTCTAAATTCGACCGCGTGATTTCCCCTGTATTTTTGACGCAGCGCGAGGAAGGTCTGTTGCGCGTGGAAATGTTTGCGCCCGATATAGTCGGCGGGCGTGTCCCTGCCGGACTCCTTTGCACGGGCATGGGCAAAACGAACGGCCCGCTCAACCGGGTTGTGCGTGTAAACGATGCTCACCTTCCGCCCGGATGCCAGGACGCGATCGATCAGACGGATGGCCTCGCCCAAGTCCGCAAGCATTGAGTCGAACACCAGCGCCGCCCGCCCATCCGCAGAAACGGATTTGCCACTGCCCGGCCCGCCCGCGGTGAACTCCACCACGTCATCCGCCTTGGCCGGTTGGGCGATCTCCCTCAAGAACCGGTCACGCACGTAGGCACCGGCAGGCTCGGATGTCGCCTCAACATTCCCGGCAGGATCCTTCTCGTATTCCGCCGACATCGACCGCGCCGTGTCCGTGTTAAAAACTCTTCCCCCTTGCGACAGCGGCAGCGAATCATACACCGCGTCATTCTGAGCATCCGTCCGCTCGTTGAGCTGCCTCGCAAACGCTTCCTCGCGCTGCCGCATTTCCGGCGTCAACCCCTGCCGCTTGGGAATATTCAGCCGCCCGCCATGGCCGTCGCCAGCCTCCTCCGCGAAGTCCACGCGGTTCTGAACTTCCACGGCGTTCTCATCGAACACCACGAAGTTCGGCGGCGCCCCCTCTTCCTCGGAGGCCACCCGCATCCCATCGATTCCGTGCCCCAGCAAGAGCATCGAAGCGCGCTGCTTGTCCC
>JAITIB010000082.1 GCA_031279675.1 Puniceicoccales bacterium
AATAATGAAAAAATATCCACACAATCTGCCTTGACGAAACACCGCGTCCCCTCATCCTTTCGCGCGCATATCGAATTTTGGCCATTATTTGGAAAAATTGGACGCGCCGCAGCTTTAACCAAATGTCAGGCTGTCTCCGGCTCCGCCCACGCCCCAGATGGACGTCATTCCAACCGCCCTTTTGTGATTTCATAACGGCCCGCTTGGGCTCTTCTTTTTAACAGTGCGCCATAAGGAGAGACGCCCTAACCGTTTTCCCCGTCCGTTGCGCATGTGCAGGAATGCAGGGTTTCAATGCGCCCGTCCTTGATTTGGAGAACCAGGTCAAAGCGTTTTTCCACGTCGGAATGCTCATGCGTTGCCATGACAACCGTCAGCGAGCGCCCGGGATCATTTCCAAGAAAATCATCAAGGATGCGCCGGTTCTCCGTGTCCAAGCCGGTGAAGGGTTCGTCCAGCAAAAGAATCTTCGCCTCCTGGCACAGCGCGCGCGCAATGAGCACACGCTGTTGCTGCCCTCCGGAAAGGGCGTGGAGTGGGCGCGATGCCAGCTCGCCCAAACCCAACCGGCACAATGCCGCATCGGCCTTGCCGCGATCCGCCCGGCACGGGCGGCGAAACACGCCCAGATGCGGATACCGGCCTGCCAATACCGCCTGCCGAACCATCACCGGGAAATGCCATTCGATGAGGTGGCGTTGGGCAAGATAGGCGACACGCGGATTGCCGCAGGCTGCCACGGCGCCCTCGATGCGGACTTCCCCTTCCACTGGCGGGAGCAGTCCCGCCAATGTCTTTAACAAGGTTGATTTGCCCGTCCCATTGGCACCGACCAGCGCGGCGCGGCAGCCATGCGGAACACGCAATGTGATGTGTTCGAGCACGGGACAAGACGCCCCTCGCGGAGCGACGGAGACATCCACGGCCTCAATGGCGGGTGCGGGCAGGGTTCGATTATCGAGACGGGGCGCCATAAAAGAAAACACTCAGGAAACGGCCTTGGCCCAAGAGTCTTTCAATGTCACCGTGCGGTTGAAAACCGGGGCGCCGGGCTTGCTGTCCCTGGCATCGGCGACGAAATACCCGATGCGTTCGAACTGCACGCGCGTCCCGGCGGGGATTTCCGCAAGCGAAGGCTCCACGTATCCGGTGACTGTCTTGAGAGAGTCGGGGTTGAGATGGGAACGCCAGTCCTCTCCATCACTTTCGTCCCCCGGATTTTCCTTGGTAAAAAGACGGTCGTAGAGGCGGATCTCCGAGGCGACCGCATGAGAGGCGGAAACCCAGTGCAGCGTGCCCTTGACCTTGCGCCCGTCAGGGGCATCGCCACCGCGCGTGGCGGGATCGTAAGTGCAATGCACGGCGGTGACGCACCCCGCAGGGTCCTTTTCAACACCGGTGCAGGTGACGAAATAGCCCCAACGCAGCCGCACCTCCCGCCCGGGGGCGAGGCGGAAAAATTTCCTTGGGGCATCCTCCATGAAATCCTCGTGCTCGATGTAGAGTTCGCGGGAAAAGGGGATTTTGCGCGTGCCGGCGGCGGGATCCTCGGGATTGTTCACGGCATCAAGCCACTCGCACTGTCCCGCCGGATAATTGTCTATGATGAGCCGCAATGGATTGAGCACCGCCATGACGCGCGGTGACGTCCTGTTAAGGTCATCGCGAATGGCGTGCTCAAGCAGGGCCACATCAGTGAGGCTGTTGAACTTGGTGACACCAACAAGCTCGCAAAACTTGCGGATGGCGGCAGGGGTGTAGCCCCGTCGGCGGAAACCGCAAAGGGTTGGCATGCGCGGGTCGTCCCACCCGTTGACACGGCCCTCGGTCACGAGCTCAAGCAGCTTCCGTTTGCTCATCACCGTGTAGGTGAGGTTGAGACGGGCGAACTCAATCTGGCGCGGTTTTGCCGGAACATCCACGTTCTGGATGAGCCAGTCGTAGAACGGACGGTGCACCTCAAACTCAAGAGTGCAGATGGAGTGGGTGATGTGCTCGATCGCATCCTCAAGCGGATGCGCGAAATCATACATCGGGTAAATGCACCACTCAGTGCCGGTGTTGTGATGCGCGGCCTTGCGGATGCGGTAAAGAACGGGGTCGCGCATGTGCATGTTGGGCGAGGCAAGATTTATCCTGGCGCGAAGCACGGCGGCGCCCTCGTCGTAATGCCCGTCGCGCATCCGGGCAAACTCGGACAGATTCTCGGCAATGGAACGGTCGCGCCACGGGCTGGGAGTGGCGGGCACGGCTGGCGTGCCGCGATAATCATGCATTTGCTCCGCGGTAAGGTGGCAAACATAGGCAAGCCCTTTGTTGACAAGCTGCACGGCATATTCATGCATCCGCGCAAAGTAACCGGAGGCTTGGTAGGAATGCGCCCCCCAGTCGAAACCAAGCCAGCGGATGTCCTCCCTGATGGCGTTCACATACTCGATCGTCTCCTTTGTGGGATTGGTGTCATCCATGCGCAGGTGGCATTGCCCCCCGTATTCCAGGGCGAGGCCAAAATTGAGGCAGATCGACTTGGCATGCCCGATGTGGAGGTAACCGTTAGGCTCCGGAGGAAACCGCGTCGCGATGGTGGAATGCCTGCCGCTGGCAAGATCGTCGTCAATAATCTGCCGGATAAAATGCCGGTGCAACGGCGCGGGCGCCGCACCCTCCGAAGGACTGCTGCCGGTGGCAGGAAAAGAACTCTCGATTGACATAGGAAAACGCGGACTTTGCCCCGAACCATCCCTCGCGACAAGCGGGGAAATGCGCAAAAACAAGCCCCTCAGTCACGCGCCTCGACAACAACCGCGATTTCCACCGAGGCATCCAACGGCAAGCCATTGACCGAGACAGCCGTGCGTGCGTGACGTCCCGCATCGCCAAAAACCGCGAGGAACAACTCCGAGGCCCCGTTGATGATCCGCGGGCTGTCGGCAAACGCGTCCACACCATTGACAAACCCTCCCACGGACACCACGCAAGCCACATTGTCCAACGCCCCCAACGCCACCTTGATGTTTGCCAGCGTGTTGAGAGCGCACAAACGGGCGGCGGCATACCCCCGGCGAAGGCCGGCCTCATCCGGGGAGATTTTTCCTGTGAACGCCACCTTGCCCCCCTCAAGAGGAAGCGTGCCCGACAGGAAAAGCAAGCGCCCCGCGCGCACAAACGGCACGTAGGCGCCCGCGGCGGCAGGCGGCGGCGGCAGCTCCAGCCCGAGTTCCAAAAGTTTTTTTTCGCAAACGCTCATGGGGAAAACAGAAAAACGTTGCCGCGAAGACGCACGAAAAACGCGACCGGCGCAATGCCATAAGACGCGCACCCGGGAGAAATTGCGCTTATCAACGCCCGCAAACCCGGCAGACTCCCCGTCCCGTTTTTTATGAGGAAAAAGAAAACCGCCAGTTCCAACGCCACCTCGCGGCGCCGCCGATTCAACCCGTTCAAGCTCAACCCGCGCCGCCTGCTCGCGTTCGGCGCGCTCGTGTTCGCAACCGGCGGCGGGCTGTTCACGTGGCACCATTTCGCGCCACAGGAAACGCGCGACCAAATCGAAAGCGTCACGCTCAACGTCCTCGACCTTGTGCGCGAAAGCGAGCTTGCGCCAGCCGAGCTCGTATTCTGGCTCGACCTCGTCGCCGACAACATCCCGCTCACCCGTGGCAATGTTGTGGCCCCCGGCATCAAACTCGCCGGCACCGGGCACTCCCTCGGCGGGCTGCCCGCCGCCGCGCAACCCCTCACGGCACTTCGCAACACGGGATATTTCGCCGGTTATGACGAAAGAAGGAAAAATCCCGCGTGGGTGGCCTACAAGGTTTTCCAGCCGCGCCACCCGCCCAGCCCGCGCCCCGAAGGATTTGAGTCCGACGAACGCACAACGGCGAGGATTGAAAGCGCCCTGTACGCGCACTCGGGTTTTGACCGCGGGCACCTCGCGCCCAATCGGGCGATCGCCCTCTGCTACGGACGCGAGGCGCAGCGCGAGACCTTTCGCATGAGCAACGTCGTCCCCCAGAAACACGGGCTCAACGCCGGTTTTTGGGAGGCGATGGAACGGCGCATCATGGATCGCTACACACGGCGCTACGAAAACGTCTGGGTGCTCTGCGGGCCGATTTACGACACGGCAAAAGCCCCCCGATTGATCCGGGGAAAAATCGCCGTCCCCGACGCCTTTTACCTCATCATTGCCGAGCAATCGAGCGGGGGCATTCGCGCGCAAGCGTTCAACATCCCGCACCAGGCGATCAAAAAAAACGCCGACCCGACACCTTACCTCACCAGCATCCGCGACATCGAGCGACGCACGGGGCTGGACTTCTTCCCGGATCTGCCCGGGCCAAATCAGGACGCGCTCGAAACGCACCCTTCCAAGCGCGCATGGTGACCATGCCCTCCGGAACCATTGCTGCCATGATGAAACGCCCGCCGATCATCCATGTTGAGAATCTCCGCGTCGAACGCGAACGCACCATTTTGCGCCATGTCAACTGGACCATGCGACGGGGCGAAAACTGGGTCATCCTCGGCGCAAACGGCTCTGGGAAAACCAGCCTGCTGAAAGTGCTCACGGGATACCTTGCGGAAACGCGCGGACACATCACCATCGCCAACGCCACCCGGGGCGCCGATGACTGGCGCGAATTGCGCAAGCGCGTCGGCCTCGTCACCCACGCGCTGGGCCGGATGATCGAGCCGGACGAGCCCGCCATCGCCGTCGTCGCCGGCGGGCGCGAGGCCCGGCTCAACCTTTGGAAAACACCGGGCGGCATCCAGCGCCGCGCCGCGCTCGCACTCATGCGACGGACGCAGTGCGCGCGGCTGGCGGGGCAGCCGTGGAAAACGCTCTCGCAAGGCGAACGCCAGCGCGTGCTGATCGCGCGCGCGCTTCACAGCGGGCTGGATGTCCTGATTTTGGACGAGCCGTGCGCCGGGCTCGATCCCGTCTGCCGCGAGCATTTTTTGAACATGCTCCCCCGCCTTGCCTCGGGAACACGCGCGGCGGTGCCGCTGGTGTTGGTGACCCACCATGTCGAGGAAATCATGCCGTGCTTCACGCATGTCCTGATGTTGCGCAAGGGACGTGTTCTCGCCTCCGGGGAAATTGCGACAACCTTGACCGCGCAAAACCTCTCCACGCTTTTTGACGCGGAAATCACCCTGGGGAAAAAACAGGGCCGCTTTGCGCTGGACGTCCGCGTTTGAGGTGGCGTCCCGCCAGCGCTCAATCGCCGAAGCAAATGTTGATGCTCCTGGCAACGTTGACGAGATCGCTCCGCGGATCGACACGCTTGAGCTGGCGAGTTGCCTCGGCGAGGGGGACGCTTGACAGGCGCCCGTTTTGCAACGCGGCCATGCGTCCGAACTCCCCGGCCTTTACCATTTCAAAAGCCTTGACGCCGTATTGGGCGGACAGGATCCGGTCGTAGGCCGCCGGCGTCCCGCCGCGTTGCACGTGGCCGAGAATGGTGCTGCGGATGCTCGCGGTCTCGCCGGTCCGCTTAAGCTCGCTGGCAAAACGTTCCGCGGCCCCGGTAAGCTTGGCGCTGATGTTTGCGTGCGTCTGCGCGCTCACGCACGGTGCCCCGCCTTGGGGCATGGCGCCCTCGGCAACAATGGCGACGGCGAAACATTTTCCGTTCCCGTTGTCGAATCTCCTGTCGAGGAATTTCCGGATGCACGCGATGTCGTAGGGGATCTCAGGGATGAGGCAGATTTCCGCGCCCCCGGCAATCGCCGCGTGCAGGGCGATCCAGCCGGAGTGCTTGCCCATGACCTCAAGGATCTGGATGCGGTTGTGGCTCTCGGCAGTGCTCACAAGCCGGTCGAGCGCCTCGGTGGCGATGTCCACCGCGGTTTGAAAGCCAAAGGTGACGTCGGTGGCGTCAAGATCGTTGTCGATTGTCTTGGGGATGCCGATGACGGGGAGCCCTTTTTCAAAAAGACGCAGGGACATTTTTTGCGAGCCGTCCCCGCCAATATTGACGACGGCCTCAAAGCCCAGCTCCCCGCAAAGGGCGACCATTTCGTCCGAACGGTCCAGATAGACGATGGTGCCGTCGGGGTTGTGGACCGGCCAGTTGAACGGGCCGGACTCCTTGGTGGTGCCGATGAGGGTGCCACCCTTGACATGGATGCCGGAAACGCACTGACGGTCGAGCTTGCGCAAGCGCCGCGGGGTTCCGAGAAGGCCGTTGAAGGACTGGAGGCTCGCCCACACTTCCCAGCCGGCCTCGGCGGTGGCGCGTTTGACAAAGGCGCGCAGGACGGCGTTGAGCCCGGGACAGTCCCCGCCACTGGTGGCGACAAGTATTTTCTTTGTTTTCACGGCGCACAGCTATCTGCGCACATGACCATCCGTGACAATCCATATCATCCGGGCGCGGCAAGCCGCGCGCGCCAGTTAAAAGTTGCGCCCGGGGAACGCCGCCGGCAAAGGTCGCCGTGTTCAGTCAACGCACTCATGAGCATACCAACAAGTAGCAACACTCTCAAGGCGGGACTCGGCATCGTCGGGTTTGGCACCGTGGGGCAGGGCGTGTGGAAGCACCTCGCCGCCACCAAGAAAAACATGGAAAACCGGCTGGGGGTCAAAATTGAACTCATCGGGGTGTGCGTGCGAAACCCGGACAGGCAACGCGAGGTGAGGATCCCGCGCACCGCGATTCACACCGACCCGTGCAAGCTCGTTGACGACCCGCGCGTGAACATCGTCTGTGAACTCATGGGGGGGACGACGCTGGCGCGCGAGGTGACGCTGCGCGCGCTACGACTCGGCAAAGTGGTTGTGTCGGCAAACAAGGCGCTTGTTTGCGAGCACGGCGCGGAGATTTTCAAAACCGTGAGCAAGTGTGGCGGGCAATACTTCTTTGAGGCGAGCGTGGCGGGCGGCATCCCCATCATCAAGTCGTTGCGCGAGGGGCTCGTGGCGAACCGTTTCTCGGAAATCGCCGGCATCATCAACGGCACCTGCAACTATCTCCTCACGCGCATGGAAAAAGAGGGGCTCTCCTACGAAACCGTCCTCAAGGACGCGCGCCGACTCGGTTATGTGGAGGCGGATGAATCGCTCGATCTTGACGGCGTGGATGCCTACCACAAGGCGGTGATCCTCGCCTTTCTCGCGCATGGGAAATGGGTGCCGCGCAAGAACACACTCGTCGAAGGCATCCGTGCGGTGACGCTGGAGGACATTCAGCGCGCGCTCGACTTCGGCTACCGCATCAAGCACGTCGCGGTCATCCGGCGCGATTTTGCCAAGGGCCACATGACCCTCGGCGTGTATCCCGCGCTCATTCCCCTGGACAAGGTGCTCGCACGCGTGGACGGTGTTTACAACGGCATCTCGCTCACAGGTGACGTCGTCGGCACGACAACGCTCGTGGGGCGCGGCGCGGGGCAGGACGCCACCGCAAGCGCGGTCATAGGTGACATTGTTGACGCGATCCGCACGCTCAAGGGGGCGGCGTTCAAGTTTCTCACCCGGACGGACCTCGATTTTTACACGGCGTTGGGGCAGACCATGCGCATGGCGACGCCGGACGAAATCCAGTCCCAGTTTTACCTGCGGTTCTCGTTGCGCGACGAGAGCGGCGTCTCGGCGGAGGTTTACCGCATTTTGGCGGAGGAAAAAATCTCCGTCGCCCGCGTAATCCAATACGAGCACGCGGGGACGCGCCGCGGCACGCACACGCTCTCCACCTACCCGGTTTCCGAGGCGTCAATGGAGCGCGCGCTGCGCAAATTGCGCAAACTGCGCACAGTGCTGGAGACGCCTCTGGTGCTGCGCATCCTTTCCCCCGAGAATTAGACGGCGGCAGACGGTACCGCGCCCCTACTCGCCACGCCGGGGCTTGCGCTCCATGGGAATGACATTGTCGGTGCGCAGGAAGAAAACCGCCTCCTTGGTCTTCACCCAAACCTTTTGCTCCTTGAGGATCTTCGCCGGCACGTGCTCGCACACCTCGCCAAGCTGCTGGACCGGCAGGCGGCGCCCCTTCTTTGTCACGTTATACTCGTAGCCCGCGCGGATGAGCTTCTCGGCGGCGGTGTAAACACTCTCCTCCTCCGGGATTTGCACAATCCATCCCGTGAACTCCCTGCCTTCCAGCTCGCCATCGGGATCGCTCAGGATGGCGACGTATTGTTTTTTCACTGGCGGCTCCTTTTCATTGTCTTCCAGGATGGCGTCCTGCTCCTGGTTGATGTCCTCCATGATGCGGGCAATCGTGCGCACGTCTATTTCGTTCCGCTGGAGGACAAGCTTGAGAATGTCTATGTCAATTTTTGCCATGGGGAGGGAGCAAAGGGCTTTTTCTCCTTTTAAAAAGCAAAATGTATCCACCCGGGGACGACACACCGTCCGGCGGAAAGCCCGCCCCGACCGGACACGGCAAACGCCGTCCAACGCGGGTTTTCAAACCCCGCTCGACAACAGCGCTTGACAGCGCGCGCAGGCACTGTAAATCCGCACCTCCCAACAAACAATTTTCCAAAAAGAGTGGGCGAACAACCCGCTTTTTTTGCCTTCTTTAACCACGCCAACGCACCTCGCACCAATGAGTAACGAAATTCTGTCCGTCCTTGAATACATGGAGAAAGAGAAGGGCATCAGCCGTGCCGATATGATTGATACCATCATCGGCGCCATCAAACATGCCGCCGCAAAGGGCATCAACGCAGGGCAGGAACTCAAGCTCAGCATAGACTCGCGAACAGGCAGACTCGAAGCCGCAACCCTCCTCACCGTCGTGGATTCAGTGTCCGACCCTTCCCGCGAAATTCACATCAAGAGCGCCGCCCTTTACGCGAAAAACCCGCAAATCGGTGACATCGTTGAAAAACCCAGCAACGCCTCCGAGCTCGGGCGCATCGCCGCGCAAACCGCCCGTCAAGCCATCATGCAACGCGTCCGCCAGTTTGAGAAAGAACGCATTTTCGACGATTTCAAGGACCAGATTGGCAACATCGTCACCGGCGTCGTCCGCCGCCGCGAACGCAGTGACATCTTCGTCGAAATCGGCAAAGCCGAGGCCATGCTCCCTTCCCGCGAACGCTCCCCCGGAGAGGAATTCGCCACCGGAGACCGCATCCGCTGCCTGCTGCTCGACATCACCGCAACACCCCACGGACCCGAAATCATCCTCAGCCGCTCCCACCCCAACTTCGTCCGCCGGATGCTTGAACTTGAAGTCGCCGAAATCGGCGACGGCACCGTGTTCATCGCCGCGCTCGCCCGCGAGGCCGGCTTCCGCACCAAGATAGCCGTTGACAGCCGCGACCCCAAAGTGGACCCCGTCGGCGCATGTGTCGGCGCCCGCGGCGCCCGCGTGCGCAGCATCGTCAAGGAACTCAGCGGCGAAAAAGTGGACGTCATCCGCTGGTATCAGGACCCCGTCCAGATGCTTCAGGAAGCCATCAAACCCGCGCGCGCCCTTAACATCCAAAAAGACGAGGCGCACCACCGCATCTCCTTTGAAGTCGAGGAAGCCGACCTCTCCATCGCCATCGGACGCAAAGGCCAGAACGCCAAGCTCACCTCGCGCATCCTCGGATGGCGCCTCGACATCAGAAAAGAGGAACACCGCGACAACACCTTCGAGACAAAGAAAGACAAGGCCGTCTCCAACCTCCTCAACATCCCCGGCATCAGCTCCGAGCTCGCCGAACGCCTCGTGCAAAAAGGATTCAACAGCCTCGACATCTTCGCCGACATCTCCACCGAGGACCTCGTCGGCGAAGGTTTCACGTCCGACGAAGCCACCATGATCCTGGAAACCGCCGGCGCCGCCCTCAAGAAAAACACCACCGCCTGAGCCCGACCAACCGCAGCCAGCACCACCGACCAACCCAGCAAGCACCCATCCCGCCGCCGCATGAGCAAACGCGCCAATGAAATTTCCAAGGAACTCGGAGTTTCCAACAACGAACTGATCGCCATCATCAACGAAGGCTTCCCCGAGCTGAACATCAAAACACACTCCAATGCAATCCCAGGCCCCTACATCGAAGTCGTAACCAAATTCATAAAGAAAAAGCTCGAGGGAAAAGCCGCCACCGAGGCTCCCCCCGCAAAAAAAACCAAAAGCGCAAAGAAAACCACTGGCAGCCCCACCCCACCCAGCCCCCCGAAAACCCCCGCCACCACGACCACAACCAAAGCGCCACCACCGCCGCCGCCGCCACCCACCGTCAAAGTCCCCGCCACGCCACCCCCGCCAATCAAAACACCCCCGGCACTCCCCACGGCCCCCCCCCCCGCTCGCATCCCGCCGCCACCGCCTGCAACACCCACAATAATAAAAGCTCCCCCGCCCCGCATCCCACCACCCCCGCCTAAAATTTCCGCGCCACCCCCGCTCGCGCCCATCGCCACAAAACTCCCCCCGCCACTGCCCCCGCCACCCATCACACGCATCGCGCCACCACCCACCGCCCCGGCCCCGCCCGTCGCGCAACCCATTAACGCCCCCAAGCCACCCCCGCCACTCACCCCCACAGCGCAAACACAACCCCCGCATAAAATACCCCCCGTGCTCCCGCGCGCCACCGCGGGAGCCCCGCCACCCGTTCCCACCGCGCCACCCGCCGCACCCTCCCAGCCCGGCGAAAACCTCCAGAACATCACCATCCGCCCCCCCATCGTTGTCCGCGATTTTGCAATCGCGCTCAGCCTTCGCCCCTTCCGCCTCATTTCCGAACTCATGGAAATGGGCATCTTCGCCTCGATGAACCAAACCATCGAGGAACACATCGCCATCCGCGTCGCACTCAAGCACGGCATCGCCCTCGAAGTCCGGCACCGTGGCGAAGCCGCCAGCCAGGCAGCCAAACCCTCCCCCGAAAAAAACCTCCACGACGACCCCGCCCACCTCAAACCACGCCCGCCCGTCGTCTGCGTCCTCGGGCACGTTGACCACGGCAAGACCACCCTCCTCGACTACTACCGCAAGACCAGCGTCGTCACAGGGGAGGCAGGCGGAATCACCCAGCACATCGGCGCCTACACCGTCACGCACAACGCCAAACCCATCACATTCCTCGACACACCAGGGCACGCCGCATTCTCAAAAATGCGCGAACGCGGCGCCGAAATCACCGACATCGCCATTCTCGTCGTCGCCGCGGACGACGGTTTCATGCCGCAAACCGACGAGGCCCTCAAATTTGCCCAAAAAAACAACGTCCAAATCGTCGTCGCCATCAACAAAACCGACGCCAAGGGCGCCAACGTGGACCGCGTCAAACAGCAAATGCAACAACGCGGCATCGCCTCGGAAGACTGGGGCGGCACCATCCTCACCACCCCCGTGTCCGCCCTCACCGGCGCCAGCATGAACGAACTCCTTGAAGCCATCCTCCTCCAAGCCGAGGTCATGGAGCTCAAGGCAAACCCCAAGTGCCCCGCCGAAGGCACCGTCGTCGAATCCCAGATGGAAACCGGACGCGGCCCGACATCCACCCTCATCGTCCAGAAAGGCACCCTCAAGATCGGCGACGCCTTCGTCTGCGGACAACACTACTGCAAAGTCCGCGCCCTCCTCGACGACCACGGACAACGCCTCCAAAGCGCCCCGCCCGGCACCCCCGCGCTCGTCCTCGGATGGTCAGGAGTCCCCACCCCCGGCGCCGTCTTCCAAGTCTGCAAAAACGAACGCCAGGCAAAAGCCCTCGCCGAGGAAAACGCACTCAACCTCCGCAAAGCCCTCGAGGAAGAGTCCGACCTGCTCAAAGCCACGCAAAACGCGGACCAAGGCAAACTCTCCGACATGGACCGCCTCATGTCCGCCATCGCCCAGACCAAGGACAAAGTCCTCAAAGTCGTCTGCAAAGCCGACGTCAACGGCACCCTCGAAGCCCTCGTCGCCTGCCTCGAAGGCATCAACTCAAGCAAGGTCAAACTCGAAGTCATCGCCTCCAGCGTCGGTCCCATCACACCCGGCGACGTCAATGTCGCGCACGCCGGCGGCGCCACCATCGTCGCCTTCGACGTCAGGCAGGAAAACAACGTCGCCGCCCTCCTCAAGCGCCACAACGTGCGCGTCATCGCGCACAACATCATTTACATGCTCATTGAACTCGTGAAAGAAAGCATGTCCGGATTGCTCGACCCCGAACTGCGCGAAAACAAAGTCGGCATCGCCGAGGTCCGCGCCATATTCACCCACGGCAAAAACAGCTACGTCGCCGGATGCATGGTCACGGAAGGCCGCGTCCAGCGCGACTACAAAGCCCGCGTCCACCGCAAAAGCCAAATCCTGCACACCGGCGCCATCGACACCCTCAAACGCTTCAAGGACGACGTCACCGAAGTCAAATCCGGCTACGAATGCGGCATCCGCGTCGAACATTTCGAAGACTATCAAATCGGCGACCTCATCGAATGTTACGAAATGCTCGAAACCCGCCCCGCACTGTAGCGCGCACCGTCACAAGTTTCCCAAACTGAGAACACGAGCCCCGGGGGGCGGGATGCTTTTCCTGATTCCTCGCTGTTCTGAGCGGGGAACCTATGTCGAACAGGTTGACGGCGGCTTGGGGATACCCGCGGGCTCTGCGGCGTTCAGGTGGCGAATCTCACGCCCCGGAGGGGCACAACGATCACCACCTTTATCCAACTCTATCTGTCAGTGATTTTGCCGGTTTTTGTTCTCACATTGTGCCCTTGCAGGGCACCTCGGAAAAGGAGCTGCGGTTCCGCCGGTTTCGCTACGCTTCACCGAGGGTTACTCACATTGCGCCCCGATGGGGCGCAGCGTGGGTTGCCAAAGCAAGGCGGCTCCGTCGAGTATCCGCGAGAATCGGTAGGGGCGAATTGCAATCTGCCACAATACCGTTCCCCTCTCAAAGTAGCGAGGAACCCGTATTTTTAATTTTTTCTATCCGTTCTCTGGCGCGTTCCTTTAGCAACTCAAACGCGTCTTTTATTTCGATCACGGCGGTGTAATCCGCAAGAGCCTTCTCTCTCTCGCCCCTTTTTTCGTAGGTGAGAGCGCGATTGAACAACACCTTGGCGCTTTGCCAAGCTGGCGCGTTTTTCGCTGCCAATGTATGAAGAATACAAAGAAAGTCTGAAAAGCACTGTTGCGGACATGAAGAACACCGGTTCACGCTGGGGCGGCGCATCGACTGCGGGTGTGTTCCTGAATGAGTTTGTCAAAGACGCGAAATGGGCGCATATTGATATTGCGGGGACAGCTTTTCTTGAAAAACCGCAGAAGGAATTTATTGCCGGCTCAACCGGTGCAGGCGTAAGAACACTGCTGAATTACATTTGTAACTCATAAGCCCAAAGCTTCCCGTTCTTCAGGAGTTAAGCGGTCGAAGCCGCTTTTACCATCATTTTTAATTTTTTTAGCTCCGGGACAATTTTCGTGGTTGTAGCCTCCGGTGCATTCGCAGGACTTCAGGTTTTTAGCTGCTTCGGCGTTGGCTGCGGCTTTGTCAGAGAATATTTTTGCGTTGTCTGCATGTGTTTTGGCGACATTAGCATTATTGTATGATATATTAGCATTATCGTGTGCTGACGTGACAAACTGTTGTATCTTTACCAAGAATTCGTTTGTCTGGGCAAATAAACCTTTAATAGAAAGAGCGGCGTTCTTTGCCTCTTTAGCGTGTTGTCCTGGCAAACTGGCGGCATCCTTTTCTCTGTGGATGAAACCGCGCCTGAACAACGCCAAGGCTCTTTGCTCCACTGGCGCGTCCTTCATCTCGATCACTGCAGTGTAATCCGCAAGCGCCTTGTCTCTCTCGTCCTTTTCGCCGTAGGTGGCACCGCGAATGGACAACGCCAAGGCTCTTTGCTCCGCAGGCGCATCTTTCATCTCGATAACAGCGGTGTAATCCGCAAGCGCATTGTTCAAATCCTTGTTTTGAAAATGGGTAAGTCCGCTTAACAGCAGGGCCTTGGCCTTTGCGGGCGCGTCTTCTTTTTTTCTCGAAACCTGATTCCATGCAACCAAGACAGCAAGTTCGGCGAGGACCGCCAATGCCACAAAAGTAAGCAAAGGCGATGTCCACAGTTCTCTTGTTTCTCCCCGGGGATTCGCCCGGGGAGATCTGTTTTCGTTCGTGTTATTACTCATAGAGACGTGTTTTGTTCTGGTTTTGTCACGGGCTTCTTAATTTTTTCTATCTGTTCTCCGGCTAATGTCTTTAGCCACCGAGGCGCGTCTTTCATGTCGATCACAGCGGTGTAATCCGCAAGCGCCTTCTCTCTCTCGCCCTTTTCTTTGTAGGTGACACCGCGATTGCGCAACGCCTTGGCTCTTTGCTCCGCTGGCACGTCTTTCATGTCGATCACAACGGTGTAATCCGCAAGCGCCTTGTCTCTCTCGCCCTTTTTACCGTGGGTGACACCGCGATTGAACAACGCCCAAGCTCTTTGCTCCGCTGGAGCGTCTTTCATATCGATAACGGCGGTGTAATCCGCAAGCGCCTTGTCTCTCTCGCCCCAGGGGCAACGCATCTAAATTTTGCATATTTGAGGCTGGAGATTTATTTGCGTCCGGAGGTTAAATGGGTTCTCTTGTGAAGGATGAAATCACCACTGGGATTTTTCACGGCAATAGA
>JAITIB010000083.1 GCA_031279675.1 Puniceicoccales bacterium
AATAATGAAAAAATATCCACACAATCTGCCTTGACGAAACACCGCGTCCCCTCATCCTTTCGCGCGCATATCGAATTTTGGCCATTATTTGGAAAAATTGGACGCGCCGCAGCTTTAACAAATGTCAAGTTACGCTGAAGCGGAGCCAAGTTTCGAGGGAGAGTTTATTTATGCCGCCCGCAGTCATACAAACACCGCGATGAGTGATGGCATGGTTGTTTGCGTGTTTACACATTCCTTGCACAGCCCCAAAAGATTCCGCGCATGAAACCAGACCACCCCACGGAAATCGCACGTTGCGTGGCGATCCTCGGGCGCCCCAACGTGGGCAAAAGCCGCCTCTTCAACCGCCTTCTCGGGCGCCGCCTTTCCATCGTGCACGACATGCCCGGCGTCACGCGCGACCTCATCACGGCGCAAGTGTGCGATGGCAATTACCTGCTTATGGACACCGGGGGAATCGGTCTCTACACGGCGCACACTCCGTCCGTGATTGCCAATGCCGTGGAGGAGCAAGTCGCTTTCGCCATCAACGCGGCGAAAATCATTCTACACGTCGTGGATATCAACGAGGGTTGCACTCCGCTCGACCATGAGATTGCCCATCGGCTCCGCCGTTTTGGCAAGCGGGTCATTCTCGTCGTCAACAAAACCGACAACGAAGCACGCGCCGCCAGCCAGGGGGATTTCTTTGCCCTCAACCTTGGGTTCCCCCATCTCATCTCCGCCGAGCACAACATCGGAATCCCCGCGCTCATTGCAAAAATCAAAGCCGCGCTCGGTCCCGACATTCCGACGCCACCGGAAGCACCCGCTGCGTCCGGCGAGACAATCCGCCTTTGCCTCCTCGGGCGTCCCAACGTTGGCAAAAGCTCCATTGGCAACACACTCCTCAACGCCCGGCGTCTCATCGTTAGCGACGTTGCGGGCACGACGCGCGACCCTGTGCGCGCCCTGCTCCAGCACACCGCGCCGGACGGGAGCACTCGCGCATTTGAGCTCGTGGACACCGCCGGGCAACGCGCCGCAACCCATCAGGACGCGCTGGATTACTACGCCGGTCTGCGTTCGGACGAGGTTCTCGCCACCGCCCACGTCGCCTGTCTCGTCCTCGACACCCTTGAAGGTGTCACGCGCATGGACAAGCAGCTTGCCGGGAAGATCGCCCGTGCCGGCGCCGGCCTCATCATCATCGTGAACAAATGGGATCTTGCCCTCGATAAATTCACCCGCAAAGGCGGCGGGCTTGACGGCTACAAAGACGAGGCCGAATTTCGCGACGCCTATCTTGAGGCCCTGCATCGCGAACTCTTTTTTCTCCCCCACTCTCCCGTGCTGTTCACCTCTGCCACGCAACAACTGAACATCGCCGGGATGCTCGCCACCGCCGCCACAGTCCACGCGCGCATGACACACCCCCTTCCCACCGCTCCGCTCAACAAAACCATCCAGGCCCTCATGGAGCGCCAGCCGCCGCGCATGGTCAGCGGGCGTCGTTTCAAATGCTATTACGCGGTTCAAGTCGGCGCAAAGCCGATCCGCATCCGCCTTTTTTGCAACTCCGAGGAACGCATTGAGCCGCAGTACAAGCGTTACCTCGTGGATGGCCTTTACAAGGCATTCGACCTCGATGGAGTTCCCGTCGCACTTGAACTTGTCGGCAAGCCCAAGGATCCCCAACGCCAATTTTTCCTCGATCCAAAGACCCGATAAAAGCGCCCTGTTCCGCACGCCGCATCCCAGCACCCATGCCTTCGTCGCCCAAGGAAACCAACACCCGGAAAACCTCGCCATGGAGACTGGGCTGGTCCGCCGCCCGCGCCAATCTCGTGCCCGGGCTCGTTTTGCAAACAGCGGCGGCGTTGCTGCTCGTCGCGTATTATTACAACGACGCGGTGGCGGAACAACTCAACACACTGGCCCAGTTCAAGAAACGCAGCGGGCTGGCATACGCCGCGGCGTCTGGAATGCTTTTTTGCGGAATCATCCCCTGGCTGTTTCGCATGGCGGTGGCGTCGCTGCGCCCCGCGCACCCCGCGAACGATTTGCTGTTCGGCATCTTCTGGTGGTCGGGAATGGCCGTGCTCACCGACACCTTTTACCAAGTTCAGGCAGCCCTCTGGGGCGATGACACCGCGACACGCACCGTGCTTGCCAAGGTGGCGTGCGACATGCTGGTTTTCACCCCCCTGCTCGCCGCGCCGTTCAATGCAATGGCACACGCGTGGAAAGCCCTCGGCTTTTCCCTCGCCGCAACACGCTCCGAACTTCGCGGAAAATGGTACCGCCGCATCGTGCTGCCCAACCTCGTTCCCAACTGGATGCTCTGGACGCCGGGAATGGCCATTGTTTACAGCCTGCCCACCCTGCTCCAGCTGCCCGTCGCCAACTTGATCGGATGTTTCTGGGCGCTCCTGTGCACTAGCATCGCAGCGGACGGAAGGACCGGGGAAAATCCCGGGAATCCGTCCGCAAAAGACCGCCGATGATTTTCCAAAAAAAATCCTCCCCGCCACGACCCGCCCCACGCGCGCAGTCTTCTTCCATCCTTGCCAAGTTCACGTTGCCGGAAATGCTGCCCGCGTTTCCACCACCATCCCATCAAGCATCATGAAACCTTCGGACACCCAACGCCACGCCCTCTATCTCAACAACGAGGTCAAAGGCCCCTACACCCAAGCCGAAATCCAAGCCCTGATTGACAGCGGCACCCTCACACCGGACACCCTCTGCGCCCCCGAAGGCGCCGACGCAAACGACTGGAAGCCCGCCAGCCAGATTTTCACATTCCCTCCCGAAAAAAAAACCAGCCAACCCCTCCCTGAGACAACCGGGGACGACCGCCCTTCCCTCGACCCCGCATTGCGCAAAAAAATAATCCACCTCGGCCTCGCCACCGCCGCCACCGTGGACACCTTCACGCCCGCGCAGGCGACCGCCGCCGTCACCGCCCACGAACTCTCGCGACGTCAGGACAAAAACAAAAAGATCTGGGGCTCCCTCGGCGCCACCCTCGCCGCATTCCTCCTCGGCCTTCTCTTCAACCATACCACCCCCGGCGAGCGGCTCGGCAACTGGATCTCCTCCCGTTTCGTCAAGGAATCCGATGCGCACAAACAGCAACGCAACCGTGCCGCCAACGAACTTGCCAACACACGCCGCCTCTGGAGCGAACTCAACGAAAACCCCCTCAAAGACCCCGACGGACGCCCCGGAGCCCAATACTTTGAAGGCCGCGTCTCACTCCCACCCCAGGATTCCCAAGAACTCACATTCACCCTCGACACCGGCAAACTCGCCGAACTTTCCCCCAGCCCGCCCCGCATCGTTTACCTCAAACAACTCCCCCCCGACATCAAGACCTCCCTCGTGCGCCAAGCCGAAATCGTCTGGAAATACAAAAACCCGCACACGCTCAAACATCCCATTCCCCCCGCCGACCTCGCCGCCTCCTGGGAACGCTTCAAACAACAGGAAGGCACCGCCACCACCGACTTCCTCCGCGACAACACCCAGGCAACCCTCGCCGACCTCACCCCGCCCCTGCGCATCAAGGGCCTCCGCCCCGACCTCCTCGCCGGCATCCTCGACGTGGACGGATTCACCCTCTGCCTCCCCTACAAATCCCAGGAATACCTCCTCTTCGGCAACGCCCAGCGCCGCAGCATCAGCCGCGCCGAAATGATGGAAATCGAACGCTACACCGTAACCGAAAAACGCACCACCGGCGGAAAACCCTACGGCACCCACACCCAGTTCGCCGGCAAATCCTATACCCTCAAAAGACACACCCCCGTCTGGCACTACCTCGGCCTCACCCGCCCCGGACTCGACACCTCCCCCACCTGGATCCGCGTCCCCGAAGCCCAATACACCGCCACCGAGCCCGGCACCACTTACACCACCAAGGAACTCCTCTCCCACCCCACCTACTACACACCCGCAGAATCCACCCCAACCAGCACATTCTCCTTCCTTGAGGAAAAATAACCCCCGCGCACCCGCCATGAAACGCCCTCTCGCCCCACTCCTCCTCCTCCTCGCCCTCACCTCCACCGCGCACACCCGCGAAGTCCGGTTCAAAAAAATCACCCTCACCAACCACTTCCACGCCGAAGGCATCCACTACGGCGATTTCAACCGCGACGGACACCTCGACATCGTCGCAGGCCCCTACTGGTATGCCGGCCCCGGCTTCACCCAACGCCACCTCATCCACCCCGAACAAAATCACGACCCCGAACAATACTCCGACAACTTCATCACCCACGCCCTCGACCTCAACAACGACGGCTGGGATGACGTCCTCATCTGCCCCCAGCCAGGCACACAAGCCTACTGGTATGAAAACCCGCGCAACACCACCGAACCCTGGAAAAAACACCCCGGCCCCAACGACGTCGGCAACGAATCCCAGCAGCTCGCCCCAATCCAAAAAAACGCCCCGCCAAGTCTCATCTACAACACCGACGGACACCTCGGCTACGCCACCTGGACGGCCCGGACCAACCAACAAACCCTTTGGACCTTCCACCCCATATCGCCCAAATCACGCCGCTTCGAACGCTACACACACGGACTTGGACACGGCGACATCAATGGTGACGGACGCACCGACCTCGTCGAACGCGACGGCTGGTGGGAACAACCCCGGAACCCCGCCGAAACCCCGTGGAAAATGCACCGCTACCCATTCGCCATCGCCGGCGCCCAAATGCTCGTCCTCGACATCAACGGCGACGGACTCCCAGACGTCGTCACCGCCTGGCATTGCCACACCTACGGACTCGTCTGGCACCAACAACACCGCCACCCCACCGGCGCCATCACCTGGACCCGACACGAAATCCTCCCCATCAAACCCGACCTGCAATCCCCCGCCCTGCGCATCAGCCAAATGCACGCACTCGCCACCGCCGACATCAACGGCGACGGGCTCCCCGACCTCATCACAGGCAAACGCTACTGGGCGCACGGCCCCAAGGGCGACCGCGAACCCGATGCCCCACCCGTCCTCTACTGGTTTGAACTCCACCGCGACGCCAAGGGCAACGCCACCTTCACACCCCGCAAAATAGACGACAACAGCGGCGTCGGCACCCAAATCACCCCCGTGGATATCAACAAGGACGGCAAGACAGACATCCTCGTCGCCAACAAAAAAGGCGTCTTCCTCTTCCTTCAGGAATAACGGCCAATTCAACCCAAAAAAAGGGAGAGCGTTCAGCCCCCCCTTTTTTCGCAGTCCATCAAGCTTTGCGTCTGCGGCGCAGCAACGCGAGGGCCAGCGCGCCGGTGGCGCCGAACAAGGCGTAGGTCGAGGGCTCGGGAATGGCCGCAATTGTGGACACATAGGTTCCGTCATTCCATGTCCCAACCTGCGGAGCGAGTCCGACGGCTGACGCCCAGGCGTTCACGTCCGCGTAGTT
>JAITIB010000093.1 GCA_031279675.1 Puniceicoccales bacterium
AATAAGCATTGCCAAGAAGCCGAGAAGGAGGCAGGCATTTGGACATGCAAATCGACGGGCAGATCAAAGGCTTCGACGAGCCGGTGCGCCCCGAAACAAGGGGTCTTTTTTCGCGCGGCAACGACGAGTTTTTCAAGGGTCGGCTTGGTGCGCGCGGGTTCGTGGCGCATCGAAAACTTGTCTTGGCAGGAGCTGCTCATGGCTGTGTAGAGTTTGTAGCGGGAGTTGGATTGGGATTGCATACCTGAGCTTCGCAACGCGGAGCGTCCGACTCCCGCTTTTCCGCACCTAAATCAGGCGGGTGGCTGACCGATTGGGGCTGTCTGTCCGGCTGCTTCAGGTGGTATCGGCGCCACTTGAGGGTTCGTTTGCCCAACACTCTCAGCGAATGAAGTTTCATGGTCTGGTTTGTGTCCGCGTTCCCGCCACCTCCACATGGGTCAAGATGTCTATGTGCCTTTCCCTTTTTGGAAAAAATCTTTGACCCGCGGACGCCGCAACGTCCTAACTCCGCCCATGGATAACGCAATACCGCACCGCCATTCTTGCAGCACTCCCGGAGCCTCCACCAGCGAGGTCTGCCATGATCTTCCCTCGCCCTACATTCCGCACCGTGCGACGGGGTTGTTGCACCTGCCGCGCTTTATCGCAAAAATCCGCAAGCACCTTGCCGGTGAATTGCCTTGCGCCTACCAGCGCAATTTTTGCAAGGGGTTTGACCGTTTTCTCTGCCTGCATCTCGGAGTGGAGCCCGAGGCGGTCATCGCCGCCGTGCGCGGGGCGAGTGATGGTGCCGATCTGGATGCGCGGCTCCGGGCGTTGTTTCCCGCGGACTTGCGTGTGGCCAAGTGGAACCGTGAGCTGGTCCAAAAGGGCATGAGCGAGATGGGGCGCGAGGCGCTCGCGGAGGCAAAGGAGAAAATGGGCATCGGGACGCGCCATGACCTGCTTTCCTTCGCGGACATGATCGACTTTGACGAGGGCCGCATCCCGTGATCCGGGCAAGGGACAGGGCGCGGCGGGGATGGGGGCCTTTTCCAAAACAAAACGGGGGGAGCCCGCAACAATGCGGGCACCGCTCTGTCTCACCCCGTCGAGTGTATTCATGAAAAAAACAAGCCGCGCCCGCCTCCTCACCTTTCTCCTCCTCGCCGCAGCCACCGGTGCCGGTGGCGTTTGCCTCTATCGCAACCATGCCCGGAAAGCCGCCCCTCCGCGGACGCCCCCCGCGCCGGTTGTCGTCCGTGTCACCAAGGTGCAAACAAAGGACGTCCCCGTCTGGCTCTCCGGCATTGGCAACGTGCAGGCCTACAACACGGTCACCATCCGCCCGCGCGTCAGCGGCACGCTCGACACTGTCAACTTCACCGAAGGGCAACTCGTCACCCGCGGGGATGTTCTTGCGCAAATAGACCCGCGCCCCTACCAGGCGGCCCTCACCCAGGCGCGGGCGCGCAAAAAACAAAATGAGGCGCAGCTGGCCAACGCCCAACGGGAACTTGATCGCATCCGCGGGCTCGTGCGCACCGGCGCCGAGAGCCAGCGCATCCTCGACCAGCAGCAAACACTCATCGCGCAGCTCGGCGCCGATCTGCAAGGCAACCAGGCGGTCATTGACGCCGCGCAGCTCGATCTGGACTTCACCACCATCCGCACCCCCATCACAGGGCGCGCGGGCATCCGCCAGATAGACGAGGGCAACATCGTCACGGCCAATCAGGGCGAGGGGCTCGTCATCATCACGCAAATCCAGCCCATCACCGTCCACTTCTCGCTCTCCCAACGCCATATCGCGCAGCTGCGCCCGCGCCTGCAACCGGGCGCGCCCCGCCCCGTTGTGCAGGCCATTGGCGAAAACAACGAGGTGCTCGGCACCGGGGAACTCGACCTGATGGACAATCAAGTGGACAACGCCACTGGCACTTTCCGCCTCAAGGCAAGGTTCGCGAACGAGGACGAGGCGCTTTACCCGGGCCAATATATCAAGGACGTGCGCGTGCTGCTGGACACACGCAAGGACGTCCAGGTGATCCCCGCCGCGACAGTGACGAGCGGCATCAACGGCCCCATCGTTTACGTTGCGAAAACGGACAACACCGTCGAAGTCCGCCCGGTGACGCCGGTGCGCGTCACAAACGAGCAGATCGTCATCATCGAGAAGGGACTCGCCGCCGGCGAAACCGTCGTCGTCGAAGGACAGCACAAGCTCAAGCCCGGCGCCGCAATCAACCCGTTGACGGAACAAGCCTGACCGCCACCCCCTCAGCCGCCGCCCGGCATCTGGCGCCGGTAAAGCGTCGCGTAGAGCGGACAGGTCCGCATCAACACGGCGTGCGTGCCATCCGCCACAATGCACCCCTGGTCAAAGACAAGGATGCGCGTCGCCAGCCGGAGTGTGCTGAAACGGTGCGCGATGATGAACGCCGTCTTTCCCCGGACAAGCTTCTCCAACGCCGCCTGCACCACCGACTCGCTCTCCGCGTCG
Organism: Puniceicoccales bacterium; assembly: GCA_031279675.1. Classification (GTDB taxonomy): domain Bacteria; phylum Verrucomicrobiota; class Verrucomicrobiia; order Opitutales; family UBA953; genus CALNBE01. Next base: position 2,486 of record JAITIB010000093.1, read on the forward strand.
AGCGCCGATGTCGCCTCGTCCAAAATCAGGACGGGGGCATTCTTCAAAAATGCCCGCGCAATCGCCACCCGCTGCCGTTGCCCGCCCGAGAGCGCCCCGCCCCGCTCGCCCACCCGCGCATCCCACCCCAGGGGCATCGCCTCGATGAACTCCCGCGCCCCCGCCTGCTCCGCCGCAAGCACCACGTCCGCGCGCGCCGCGTCCGGACGCCCGATCAAAACATTGTTGTAAACCGTGTCGTCGAACAGTACCGGCTCCTGCGAGACCATGGCGATCACCCCGCGCAACGCCGCCTGCGACACCCGGCGCACATCGACCCCGTCCATGAAAACACCCCCTGACTGCGGGTCGTAAAACCGCGGCACAAGATTCGCAAACGTGCTCTTGCCCGCCCCGCTGGGCCCCACCAATGCGACCACCTCGCCCGCGCGCACGCACACCTCCACGTTGCGCAACACCGGCTTGCGCCCGTAGGCAAACGTCACGCCCTCAAAACGCACTTCCCCGCGCACCCTCTCCAACGCCACCGGCTGGGCCGGATCCGCCACCTCGACCGGCGCGTGCAACACCTCCTCGATGCGCGCCAGCCCCGCCAGCCCCGCCTTCACACGATTGTGAATCCCCCCCAGCCGTTTCACCGGCTCGTAGGAAAAATACAACGCCCCCACCAGCGCCACCACGGTTTCCTGCGAAATCCCCGCCGCGGCCGCCTGGTAAATCGCCACCGCGATGCTGCACGCGCTCACAAACTCAATCAGCGGCGAAAGCATTTTCTCATACTTCACCACCTTCATCTGCGAGCGCAGCAACGCCCGCACCACGTCCCCGAAGCGCCGCCGCTCGCGCTCCTCAAGATTGTAGGAGCGAATCTCCCCCGGCGAATGCAGGTTCTCCACAAGCACCGCGGACAGCGTCCCCGTTTGCTCCAGCATCTGGCGCGACCGCCGGGCCAGCTTCCTCCCCAGATAGCGTATCGGAAGCACCACCAGCGGCACCGCCGCCAGCGACAGCAAAAAGCGCTCCATCCCCGGCTGGCGCAAACACTCGTAAACAATGAACGCCACCGCGCCCAGCATCGTGAAAGGCTGGATCAAAAGATCGTTGGAGACATCCACCACAACCATCTTCACATGGTTCGTGTCGCCCACGATCCGGCTGATCAGGTCCCCCGCCGTGTGGCGCTTGAAAAACGCCAGGTGCAACGCCTGCAAACGCGCAAACACCATCACGCGCACCCCCTCCAGCACGCGCAACCCGACGAAATTAAGCAGGTATGTGTTCCCAAACTGCGCCGCCGCCCGCACCGCAAACACCACCGGCAGCAACGCAACGGCAAACACCAGCGCATGTTCCGCCGGCACCACCCACGGCTCCCAGTCCAGCCCCGCCAACCCACGCCAATCCCGCACAAGCACAATCCCCCGCCCCTCGCCGCCAAACACCACGGGCAACACCTTGCTCACCAGGAACGGCATCCCAAACCCGCTGGCAATGCCGTAGATGGCGCCACACAAAACGGCGCCGGCAAAATGGCCCCACACAGGCCGCAAACACGCATAATAGGGGAGAAATTTTTTCACTTCGCCCACGACTAACCGCGAACCCCCGGGGGTTAAAAGAACGAAGTGCGCCCGCGCCCTCCCCCACCGGAGGCGGGCACGGACAGCCCCGGGGGCGATTCCCCACAGATTCATTTGCCAGGATGGACGGGGAACGCCATGCCCTGTGCCCATGCCGGAAATCCGAGTTTTGCCAGAGACAGTCGCCAACCAAATCGCCGCGGGCGAGGTGGTCGAGCGGCCCGCGTCCGTCGTCAAGGAACTCCTCGAAAACAGTCTCGACGCGGGCGCCACGCGGATCGGCATCGAGTTCCGGCACGGAGGCAAGGCACTCATCGCCGTCGAGGATGACGGTTGCGGGATGACACCCGACCAGGCGCTCATGGCGCTGGAGATGCACGCCACCAGCAAAATCCGCAATGCCGGCGACCTTGATGAAATCCGCACATTCGGCTTTCGCGGCGAAGCGGTGCCGTCCATCGCCAGCGTGTCGCGATTCACCCTGCGCACGCGCACCGCCGAGGCGCTCGGCGGCACCGAGCTTGTGATCAACGCGGGGAAACTCGTCCACCAGAAACAAACCGGGATGGCGCCGGGAACACGCATCGAGGTGGCCAACCTTTTTCACCCCGTTCCCGCGCGGCTGAAGTTTCTCAAGTCGCAAAACACCGAGTCCGCGCACATCACGCGCCTTGTCCGGCTTTACGCGGTGGCGCACCCCGGCGTCGGATTCCGGCTTATCGAGGACGGGCAGGAGGTTTTCCGATCGCCCGCCGACGCCACCTTGCATGAGCGCGTGAGGGAAATCTGGGGGGCGGCCTTCGCCGCCGACCTCGCGCCACTTGAGCCCGCCGAAGCCTCCGGAATGCGCCTCCAGGGGCTTCTCGGCAAGGCGGGCGCGAGCCGGGCCACCCGGCAGGAAATGGTAACCATCGTCAACGGACGCCCTGTGGACAGCCGCGTGCTTGCCTACGCGCTCACGGAGAGCTACCACACCTTGCTCCCAAGGGGACGCTATCCGCTCGCCTTTTTGCTCATCGACATCGAACCGCACTGGGTTGACGTGAACGTGCATCCCACAAAACGCGAAGTCCGTTTTCGTGACGAAGGCCGGGTCCGCCAGTTCGTCATCACAACCGTCCTCAGGCACCACAACCTCGCGCCCGCCCCTCCAACGCCACCCGAACCGGAGCGGTTGCCAGACATGCCTGCGCACACAGGCATTGAAGCCGGCGCAAGCATGGAACCCGCGCCCGACGCCACCGCCGGTGGTGTTGACGCAACCACACCGCCCGCGCCGACGCCACCCGAGCCTGGACCGGGGGAACCCTCGGCAAGAGCGCAAGCACCCCGCATTTCGCCAATGCCGCCAGCGGTGGCTTCACCCGCGACACCGCCCGCGGGCGCCTACCGTTTTGACTGGCGGCTCGCCGGGCGGCTCACGCACAACCTTGCCCTGTTTGAAACACCTGCCGGCGCCCTCGTCATCCTTGGTCTTCGCGCCGCCGCGGCGCGCATCTGGTACGAGCGGGTTTTGCAACGCGTGCAAAACGGACAGGACGAACCCGGGGCGATGCCCGCCGCCACGTTCTCGCAGCAACTCCTTCTGGCAATCCCGATGGAGCTCGACCCCATCGTCGCGAGCACGCTGCGCGAACGCCAGGCGCTGCTGCAACAAGTCGGATTTCACGTCGAGGAATTCGGGCGCAACTTTTTCCGCATACAAGCCACGCCCGACTGGCTCCCGTCCGCGATGCCACCCGAGGAAACACTGCGCGACATGCTCGCCCAACTCACCCATCGCCCGGGCGACCTCCACCCCGCGCACCCCGCGCGCGAGCTCCTTGCCAAGATTGCCGCCGAGCACGCCGCCGCCGGCGCCATCCCCGCCGACCCCGAATACGCCATCTCCACGGCGCGCGAACTCTTCCACTGCCGCCAGCCCACCGTCTGCCCGCGAGGGAAACCGGTATTCACCGAGCTCACCCGTTCGGAGCTCGCACGCCGCCTCGGGCTTTGAACTTTCACTGCCGTGACAACAGAAAAACGCCCGAATCTCATTCCGCTCGACGGCGAACTCAAGCCCGCCAGAGCAATCATCCGCACCATCATCAACGCAGGTGGCCGCCCGCTCTTTGTCGGCGGTTGCGTCCGCGACGCCCTCCTCGGACTCCCTTCCAAGGATTTGGACATCGAGGTTCACGGACTGCCCGCCGAGACACTCAAACGGGCGTTGCGGGCAAGACACGACCTGATCTCCGTCGGGCAATCGTTTGGCGTCTTCAAGCTCCTCAAGCTCCCCATCGACATAAGCCTCCCGCGCCGCGAGATGAAAACGGGCGCCGGGCACCGCGGCTTTGCCATCTGGGGGGATCCGCGCATGGGCATCCCCGAGGCCGCGGCACGCCGCGACTTTACAATCAACGCACTCTACTGGGATCCCGCGAACGACGCGCTTCTCGACCCGCACAACGGCTTGGATGACCTGCGGAAACGCGTCCTCCGGCATACCTCGCCCGCGTTCGCCGAGGATCCCCTGCGCGTCCTGCGCGCGATGCAATTCATCGCCCGTTACCAGCTCGTGGCCGCCCCCGAAACCATCGCCCTCTGCCGGCGGATCGAGCCCGAGGGGCTGCCCGCCGAGCGCATTTTTGAGGAATGGACGAAGCTGCTCCTCAAGGGGGAACAGCCCTCTCTCGGCCTTCATTTTCTAAACGCCACCGGATGGCTCCGCCACTATCCCGAACTGCACGCGCTCGCCGGCTGCCCCCAAGATCCGCAGTGGCATCCCGAGGGCGATGTCTGGGAGCACACGCTGCACTGTCTCGACGCGTTCGCACAGCATCGCGAGGGTGACAAATGGGAGGACCTCGTCGTTGGCCTGGCCGTGCTCTGCCACGATTTTGGGAAACCCGCCACCACGCGGCTTGGGGAGGACGGGCGCTGGCACGCCTACGGGCACGAGGCGGCGGGCGGGCCGCCGACGCGCGCATTCCTCCAGCGCATGACGCGGCACAAGGAACTGATCGAGTCCGTGGTGCCGCTGGTGGAATGCCACATGCGCCCGCTCGAGCTCCACAGGGCGAAAGCGGGGGACGCGGCCATCCAGCGCCTTGCCCAACACGTCACGCGCATCGACAGGCTCGTGCGCGTGGACGCCGCGGACCAGCGAGGGCGCCCGCCGCGAGACCCGGGCGAGCTTCCCCATGGGAAATGGTTGCTGGAGCGCGCCACCGCCCTGTCCATAAAGGCGTCCGCCCCAAAGCCAATCCTGAGGGGCCGCGACCTGATCCAACTGGGGCTGGCACCGGGGCGCGAGTTTCGCGCAATACTTTCCGAGGCGTTTGAGGCGCAGCTGGACGGGGCGTTTTCCGACGCCACCGGGGCCGTCGCCTGGGCACGGAACCGCGTGAACAAACGCTGAGGCCCACGCTACGCCCGCCCCCGGCGCTCGGCATCGGACTCCAGCCACCGGCGGAGACGTCTTAGCGCCGACGCCGCCTGTGTTTTTGCCGATGCGAGCTCGTCGGCGTTTTTCACCGGGATCGAGACGAACAAATAAAATTTTATCTTCGGCTCCGTCCCGCTTCCGCGGACGGCAAAGCGGCGTCCGTCGGCCAGTGTGAAAAAATAAAACTCCTCCCTCGGAACAAGCTCCCGATCGTCGTCCAGAATGGCCTGCGTGGCAAAATCCTGAAGCGAAACCACCGGCGTGCCATCCACCTCGCGCGGTGGCGTCGTGCGCAAGCTGTCGAGGATGCCGCGGATGCGCGCGGCACCGGTCGCGCCCTCCAGCGCAAGGTTCATGAGCTCCTCGGCATGATAGCCGCAGTGCAGATAGATGTCGTCCAAGTATTCGCCAAAGGTGAGGTTGCGGCCCTTGAGCCACGCGGCGAGCTCCACGAGCATCACCGCGGCGGCGTTGCCATCCTTGTCGCGCACATCGTCGGTGCCGAGGTAACCGTAGCTTTCCTCTCCGCCAAAGACAAAAAACGTGGAGTGGCGCAATTGCAGCGCGGCGCGTTCCGCCCACGGGAGCGTGTCGTAGTCGGTTCCGGCGGGAAGCGCGCGCTCGGCCCTGGCCTGGTATTGGCGGAGTTTGGCGCCAATCCACTTGAACCCGGTCAGGGTGTTCACACAGCGGATGTTTTCCCGGCGCGCGATGGCGTCCTGAAGTTGCGTGGTGACAAAGGTTTTTAACAACGTCGCCCGGGTGCTCCCATCGGCGGGAAGGATGCCAAGGGTTTTCATTTGCGCAATGCGGTAGGCCGCAAGCGCGCTTCCGATGGTGTTTCCGGTAAGGATCCGGTAGGTGCCGTCGCGGTCGCGCACGGCGGCGCCAACGCGGTCGTCATCGGGATCCGTGGCAAGCGCGATGTCGGCGTTGACCCGGCGGGCCTCGGCGAGCGCGTGCGTGAGCGCCTCGGCATTCTCGGGATTGGGCGATTGCACGGTGGGGAACCGCGGGTCATGCTCGCGCTGGATGGCAACGGGGGTGACACTGGCGCCAAGGCGGGCAAGCGCGGGAAGTATCATGACGTCGCCAGTGCCGTGGAGATTGGTGTAAACGACGGAGGGCCGGGCGCGCGCGATGATGTCCTTGTCGAGGATGTTGTCGTTGAGCCGCGCAAGGTAGGCCTCCTCGGCGGTGGCGGGGACGGGGAGGATGGCGGCAAGGTCTTTTTCCAAAAGCGGAGGGATTTCGGAAAGCCTGACGGCGCCGACTTGCGCGACAATGCCGGCATCGTCGGGCGGGACCACCTGGGCGCCATCATTGAGGTAACATTTAAATCCGTTGTAAGGGGGCGGGTTGTGCGAGGCGGTGATGACGATTCCGGCATGGGCGCGCAGGTGGCGCACCGTGTGACTGAGCTGGGGAGTGGAACGGGGGCCGTCAAAAATGTAGGCTTCGCCGCCAAGACGCACCCAGATGCTGGCGGCGAGCTCGCAGAAGTGGCGCGAAAAGTGCCGGACATCGTGCGCGATGACGAGCCGGGCCGGGGCCCGGGCAGCCTTGGCGACGTGGCGATAAAAGCCGGCGGTGGCGAGGGCGAGCGTGAAGTCGTTCAGATTGTTCGAACCAACGGCAGGATGTGCGGGCGTGCCCTGGACTGTGGGCTGCCCGCGTTCCGCCGGGGCGCTGACGCGCCCGATGGTGAGCCCGCGAATGCCGCCGGTGCCAAAGCTGAGTTTTTTGAAAAAACGGTCGTTGAGCTCTTCCCACTCACCTTGGGCGACGAGCTCGGCAAGGGCGCGCTGCGCCCACGGGGGCAGGAAACCCGCCAGGATCCATTCGGAGAGATTGTCGTGGGCAACGGCGAGAAGCTGGCCGGTTGCGCGGGCCTGAGCGGCATGGGCGAGGATGTCGGTCATGAAAAAAAAGGTGGCGTCGGGTTAACAGCTCAGGTGGCGTCGGGAAGCGGAAGAAACTCAACCTCGCCACCGGTGGTTTTGCGAAGTTGCTCGACGCGCAATTCAATGGCGCCGAGCACTTGCTGGCAATGGGCGTGGAGCTTCATCCCGCGTTCGTATTTGCGCATGAGCTCCTCGAGCGTGGACTCGCCACGCTCAAGGGATTCGACGATTTGCTCAAGCTCGCCCAGCGCCATGTCAAAGGTGTCAGGTTTCAGTTCCGTGTTGTTCATGTGTTCTCAGGGCGGCGAAAACACAGATGTTTTCAGGAGAACTGAAGTAAAAACCATCCGCCGCCAAAACACCGGCGCGGACACCGGACGCGGCGCGTCCTATTGCACGAGGCAAAGCCTGGGCGTCCGCCCCGATGTCAGAAGAGGCATTTGTAGGCTTTGAGAAAACGCAAGCGCCCGCCCAACCGGCGGATCCACTCGCGCGCCATGAGCTCGTGCCCAAATACCGTCGGATGGCACCCATCCCATATCCAATGCCGCATGGGCGCCTCCTTCGCCGCTCGCTCAAACATCGCGGGATAGTCCACCAGCACCGCGTTGAACTCCCGGGCCAGCTCGCGCACCGCGTCCACGTGCCTTGGCATTTCGCCACCCGCCGCATCCAGAAGCTTCCCGTAACCGCCGACGCGATACAGGAACGGCAGCCCGAGCACGAGAATGAGATTCGGATTGGCATCCCGGCTCCGCTTCAACAGCCGCCGGTAAACTGCCGTGTAAGTCGCAACATCGGCGGCATCGGAGCGTTTCCGGGCAATGGCCATGACATCGTTGACGCCAATCAAGATGCTGAGCACGTCGGGCTTAAGGGCGAGGGCGTCCCTCTCCCAACGTTTTTCAAGGCCGGAAACACCCTGCCCGCCCACACCACGATTGTGAAAACCAAAACCCGCCCGCGGAAAATCCGCGCCAAGACGGGACGCGATGGCGAACACGTAACCGTGCCCCAGATGGTGATTCAAATCCTTCAAGTTCCTGCCCCAATTCCCGTCAGTGATGGAGTCGCCCTGAAAAACGAAAGTCAGCCCCCTCTCGTTTTCAGGAACAGAAAATCCGCCGCCCGCCTCTCCGGCACGGACACCACCGGGAACCAGCCCGGCACCAGTGACAGTGATGCCCGCAAGCCCCGCGGTGGAGAAAAACCGGCGTCGTGAAAACATGCTCATGAATCGTTCGCTTTGTGAAAATTTTCGCCCGTGGCAAATGCACCAAACCCCGGCGCGCAGGACCGGAGCCGACAAGCCACCCCGCATTATGTTCCCGAAAACGGCGCGCCATCCATCCCGATGCCACGCGCATTCAAAAAGTCCTGCAAAATCACCGTCGCCGCACGCGAATCCAGCTCGCCAGTCGAACGGTGCCGCCGCCGCTCACGCACCGAACGCCCCCGTTGCCGCGACGAAAACGAGCCCTCCGCCTCAACACTCGACAACCCCTCGTCAACACGATGCACGGGCAACCCAAACAACGCCTCCAGCCTCGCAATAAACGCGTCCACCACAACCGTGCGCGGCCCCTCGGATCCATCCATGTTGAGAGGATACCCAACCACCAGATCCGTGACACACCGCCGCCGGATCTCTCCCCCGATATGCCGCAACCGCTCATCCTCAGACCCACCCACCGCCGCGGGGACAGGCACGGCAACACCAATGTCGTCGCCAAAACTCAAACCAATCCGCCTGTCACCGTGATCAATGCCGAGAAAATTGCGTGCCATGGAATAAACGCCCGCCACCATCCCCCGCCCCAACCCCTCACGCAAGCCCCGTTTCACCGCCCAACCCCCGCGCAATCACCCCGCCCCCGACCCCTCAAAAAGATTTTCGTGTGATTTTTCTTGCGCGCTCGCGACACGACCTTATTTCCACGCCCTCTTTTTCTCAACACAGCCCGCGCAGGCCCGCTCAACAAGGCCGTCAGGACTGCAAAAAAAATCAACGCAAACAACACCAAGATGGCCAACATACAACCGTCACGCACCAAGTTTCGCAAAGTCCAGAAAGGACGCAACCGGGGGAACGCCACCGCCTGCAGCTCGCTCGCATTCGGCGACTTCGGCATTCAGGCACTCGAACGCTGCCGCATGCCCGCCAACCAGATAGAAGCCGCCCGCGTCGCCATCTCGCGCAGCCTCAAGCGCAAAGGCAAACTCTGGATGCGCGTGTTCCCGCACATCCCCGTCACCAAAAAACCCGCCGAAGTCCGCATGGGCTCCGGCAAAGGCGGCGTCGAGTGTTGGTGCGCGACCATCAAGCCCGGAACCATGCTCTTTGAAGTGTCCGGCGTCCCCGCCTCCGCCGCCCGCGAAGCCATGCGCCTCGCCGACAGCAAAATCCAAGTCCGCTGCCGGTTCATCTCCCGCGAGGAACTCGAAAAATATTGACCAACCACCCGCGAATCCGCACCAGCACCGCCCCTTTCACATGAGCGCCAAGACCAAGAAAAAACATCCAAGCAAAGCTGGCAAAATGCGCGAGCTCTCCACATCGGACATCCAGGTGGAACTCGCCAAGTCCCGCCAAGAGCTCCTCGACCTGCGCATCCGCAACGCCACCGGACAACTCACCGGCGAAAACCCGCTCCGCATCCGGACCCTCCGCCGCGCCATTGCCAGACTCAACACAGTCGCCGCCGAAAAGAAAGCCCCCGCCAAGGCCTGATCACCCGCACAAACACCACCACCGCACAACCCTTTTTCAAGCCATGTCCGAAGAAACATCCCAAACCGCCACCGCAGCCACGCGCGCCAAACGCAAAGACCTCGTCGGCGAAGTCACCAGCCGCTCCGGTGACAAGACCATCAAGGTCACCTACTTCTACAAAATCCCCCACCCCGTTTACGGAAAAGAAATCAAACGCAAAACCGTTCTCCACGTCCACGACGCCGCAAACGCCTGCAAACCCGGGGACAAAGTCGAAATCGCAGAGACACGCCCCCTCTCCAAGCTCAAACGCTGGCGCGTCGTCCGGATCGTCGAGACGGCAAAAACCATCGGGCAGGCCAGTGCCTGACCAAAACCGCAGAACAACCGCACCACCAACCCTCAACGCAACAGCGACACCACCATGGTCCAAATGCTTTCCCGCCTCAACGTCGCCGACAACACCGGCGCAAAAAAAGTCCAGATGATACGCCGCCTCGGGCAAATCACCGACACCGCCGGCATCGGCGACATCATCGTCTGCTCCGTCAAGGATTCCACCCCCGACGCCACCGTGAAAAAAGGCAGCGTCGTCAAAGCCGTCATTGTCCGGACCAAGGCGCCAATCCGCCGCAACGACGGCAGCTACCTGCGATTTGACACCAACGCCGTCGTCATCCTCGACGCCACCGGAAACCCCAAGGGCACCCGCATCTTCGGCCCGGTCGCCCGCGAACTCCGCCAGAAAAGTTTCATGAAAATCATCTCCCTTGCCCCCGAAGTCCTCTGAACACAACCGCAGCAAACGCACCCAGCACAACCGCACAAAACATGAGCAAGAAAGATTTGAAAAAAGGCGACGAAGTCGTCGTCATCTCAGGAAAACACCAAGGCCGGCGCGGCAAAATCCTCAAGGTCCTCGCCCCCAAAAACCGTAAAAACCGAAGCGGCAAAACCCTCCCCACCACCGCCCCCTCCCGCATCCTCGTCGAAGGCATCAATCTCGCCAAGCACCACGAAAAAAAGCAAGGCAGGCAAGAAGGCGGCATCAACGAGCACGAAGCCCCCATTTACCGCTCCAAGCTCGCCCTCGCCACCACCTACGACAATCGCAAAAACAACAAGGCGCAAAAACCGCCAGCAACAAACCAGCCCGAAAAAACAAGAGACGCCGGGGAATGACACCAGCGACCCGCACAACAACCGCGCAACGCGTTTAGCCGGCACCCAATACACAACCAACAAACATGCACAAACCCACCCTGAAACAAATCTATCAGGAAAAAATCATACCTGACCTGATGAAAAATCGCGGATACGCGAACCGGCACCAAGTCCCCGGACTCGTCAAGATCGTCATCAACTCCGCATTCAAAGCCGACACCGACAAAGGCCACCAAGCCGAAATCGCCAAGGAACTCGGCAAACTCACCGGACAAAAAGCCGTCATCACCAAGGCGCGAAAAAGCATCTCCAACTTCAAAGTCCGCGAAGGAATGCCCCTCGGGGCCATGGTCACCCTCCGCGGCTCCGGCATGTATGAATTTCTCTACCGCCTCACCACCATCGCCCTCCCCATGATCCGCGACTTCCGCGGACTCTCCAACAAACTCGACGGGCGAGGCAACTACTCCATCGGCATCGCCGACCACACCATCTTCCCCGAAACCCAGACCGACGGCGGACAACGCCAGAACATCGGCCTCGACATCACCATCGTCACCACCGCGGACACCGACGAGGAAGGCCGCGAACTCCTCCGCCACCTCGGAATCCCCTTCCGCAAAACCACAGCGCAAACCGACGCCACCCAGGCAAAGAACCCATAATCGCAACCAAAACACTCTCAACCAACTACAAATCCAACAACCCACATGGCCAAAACGTCAGTCATCGAACGCAACAAAAAACGCGAACTCCTCGTAGCCAAGCACGCCGCCACCCGAGCCGCCCTCAAAGCCATCCTCGCAAACCCCGCCACCAGCGACAGTGAATTTTTTGACGCGCAACGCCGCCTCGCAAAACTTCCCCGCAACTCCTCCAAGATCCGCATCCGAAACCGCTGCAGCCTCACCGGACGCCCACGCGCCTACATAGGTAAATTCGGGCTCTCCCGCCTCACCTTCCGAGAGCTGGCCAACAGCGGACAACTCCCCGGCGTAACCAAAGCCTCCTGGTAAACACTCAACACAGAAAGCAGACAAAAGACACCATGGCATCCCACGACTCATTGGGCGATTTTCTCACCATCCTCCGCAACGGCTGCACCGCCGGACTCCCCACGGTGCGCGCGCAGTGGTCCAATATCCGTGAAAACACCGCGCGCATCCTCAAACAAAATGGTTATGTCACCGACTACGCCAAGATCGAGGAAGCCGGGAAAAATCACCTCGACGTAACCCTCAAATACGCCAACCGCACCCCGGCAATCACCGGAATCAAACGCGTCAGCACACCAGGGTGTCGCATTTATGCCGGATACTCGGACATCCCCCGCGTCATCGGCGGCATGGGCATCTCCATCCTGACCACCTCCAAAGGACTCCTGACCGACCGCGAAGCCCGCGAGCAAAAAACCGGCGGCGAACTCCTCGCCCAAGTCTGGTAACCCACCAAACCCAGGATTCCCTCAAAATAATCCGCCCGCTCTCCTCAAAAAAGGAAGCGGGCGGGTTGTTTGACACAAAATCAGGCGCCGCGGAAAGCGCCGCGTCCCGGATGGTGGGATAAGGGATAAACGACATCAATTGTTCATGGCCCGCAAAATAATGCTTGTGTTATTTAGGCCGTTAAAATCAACCAAGCACATCACATCATGGTCATTGCCGTGCATAAAAACGCTCACACTACGCTGGCCATTCGGGCCGAAATTGCGGCCAGCAAGGATCCGGTTGCTGTCTTGGCGACGCGCTATGGCGTGGGGCAGCGCACCATTCGCCGGTGGCGTGTGCGGGAGGTTTTTACTGATGCTTCGCACACTGCGCATCGTTTGCAGACCACGTTGACGCGTGCGCAGGAGGTGGTCGTGGTCGAGTTGCGCAAGTGCTTGCTTTTGCCGCTCGATGATTTGCTCGCCGTTTGCCGCGAGTTTCTCTGCGAAGAGGTTTCGCGCTCGGGGCTGGATCGTTGCCTGCGGCGTCATGGCGTGGGCAATCTCAGGGCCTTGCAGCCGACTGTTCCTCAAACGCCAGTCAAAACTTTCAAGACCTACGAGCCGGGCTATGTGCACGTGGACATCCAGTATTTGCCGCAAATGGCCGATGAAAGTGCCCGTTCTTATCTGTTTGTGGCCATCGACCGGGCCACGCGTTGGGTGTTTGTGCAAATCCGCCCCGACAGCTGCCAGTGCTCGCGCTTTTCTTGAGGCGCTGCACGAAGCCTGCCCGATCAAGATCACCAAAATCCTGACCGACAACGGCAAAGAATTTACGGATCGGCTCTGTGCCAGCCGCGAACGCGAACCCAGCGGCCAGCACGAATTTGATCAACTCTGCCAAGCGCTGGACATCGAACACCGTTTGACCAAACCCCGGACGCCGCAAACCAACGGCATGGTCGAACGCTTCAACGGGCGCATCAGCGACGTGCTCAAGACGCACCATTTCCACTCCGGGCAGGATATGCGACAAACGCTGGAACGCTACGCGCATCTATACAACCATCAACTCCCTCAATCAGCCCTTCACAGCAAAACACCCTCGCAAACCATGAATGATTGGTATGATCAAAAACCCGAACTCTTTCACCGAAAACCTACGCCCAATCATACGGGATGCGACAGTTACGGCCAGGGCCGAAACCTCGGACTTCAGGACAGGGTTTCGGGTTCCGAACCCCGCGCCGCTTGGTCGGGCGGTGTTTCAAGCCGGAGTTGGTTTACGGTGATGAACCGCAAGGGCAGGGTGCGCGCGCAGCCACTCGTCTGCCCGCGATTGTTCCAGATGCGCTATGTGGTCGGCGGCTGTCCCGCTTTTTCCAATTGCGCCAACTGCGGACGAAGCTTTTCCAGCGTTGCCTGAAAGCCTGCCAATCGCCCGCGTTCCTGCGTGACCACTGCCGCCGGGGCACGATCAATGAAATCGGCATTCCCCAGCTTCCCGGCCGCGCGGGAAATTTCAGTCTCCAGTCTTCCGATTTCCTTGGCAAGGCGCGCCCGTTCGGCGGCCACATCCACTTCCACTGTCAACATCAGGCGCATCTCGCCCACCACGGCCACCGGCGCCAGTACATCCGCGCCGATTTCCGCCGCCATGTCCACGCGCGAGAGTTTTGCCATCATCATGAGCGGTACGACAAACTCCTGCAATACAGCCTTTTGTGATTCCGGCATGGCAATGGTGAGCGGCAATTTCTGCGCCGGAGAAATGTTCATCTCGCCGCGCAAATTGCGGCAGGCGCGCGCCAGACTCTTGAAACTCGCCATGCGCGCTTCCGCGGCCTCGTCTAGGCGCGAGTCATCGGCCTTGGGATATTGCGCCAACATGAGGCTCGCAGCCTCTTGCTGGCCGACGAGCGGCAGGAGTGACTGCCATAGTTCCTCACTGATGAATGGGATGAGCGGATGAATGAGCCGCAGTGTCGCGTCCAGCGTCGCCAGCAGCACATGACGGGTCGCGCGGCATTGAGCGGGCGTTCCCGTCGTGAGCCTGGCCTTGGAAAGCTCCAGATACCAGTCGCAGAATTCATCCCAGACGAATTCGTACAGCGCGCGCGCTACCAGGTCGAAACGGTAGACATCAAATTGCGCCGTGACTTCCCGTAAAGTCCGCTCCAGGCGCGATAAAATCCAGCGCTCCGCAAAGGAGTAATCCGCAGGCGAGTGCGGCTCGCCAACAGCAAAGCCACAGTCCTGCCCCTCGCAGTTCATCAGCACGAAACGGGTGGCATTCCAGAGCTTGTTGCAGAAATTACGATAGCCCTCGCAACGGTTAAGGTCGAATTTGATGTCACGTCCGGGGCTGGCGAGCGAGGCAAAAGTGAAACGCAAGGCATCCGCACCAAAAGCGGGTATGCCGTTGGGGAATTCCTTGCGGGTGTGTTTTTCGATTTGCGCCTTCTGCGTGGGGTTCATGAGGCCGACAGTTCGCTTTTCGACCAGCGCTGTCAGGCCGATACCGTCTATCAGGTCAATGGGATCCAGAACATTGCCCTTGGATTTGCTCATTTTCTGCCCCTCCGCGTCGCGGATGAGGCCATGCACGTAGACATGCCTGAAGGGGATGCGCCCGGTGAGGTGCCTGGTCATCATCACCATGCGGGCAACCCAGAAAAAGATGATGTCAAAGCCGGTGACGAGCACCGTGGAGGGCAGATAGAGGTCGAGCGCCGGGTTCGATTTTGCCGGGTAGTCCGGCGTCCAGTCCAGTGTGGAGAATGGCCACAGGGCGGAGGAGTACCAGGTGTCCAGCACGTCCGGGTCGCGCGTGAGCGTACCCGCATAACCAGTGGCGGCGGCTTCCCGGCGGGCTTCCGCTTCGTCATGGGCAACGAAGATTTCGCCGTTTTCGCCATACCAAGCGGGAATCTGGTGTCCCCACCAGAGCTGGCGCGAAATACACCAGTCCTGGATGTTGTTCAGCCATTGGTTGTAGGTATTGACCCAGTTTTCGGGGAAAAAGCGGATTTCCCCGCTGGATACGGCTTCCAACGCCTTCTGGGTAATGGATTTCCCATCCTCGCCAGGTTTAGACATGGCAACGAACCATTGATCGGTCAGCATGGGTTCCAGTGCTTCTCCAGTACGGTCGCCACGCGGTATTTTCAGACGGTGCTTTTCCGTCTTTTCCAACAAACCCGCCGATTCGAGATCGGCAATGATGATTTTTCGCGCATCGAAACGATCCAGACCCCGGTATTTTTCCGGCGCGGTGTCATTGATTGCAGCATCCGGCGTCAACACAGAGACCATCTCCAGGCCATGCCGTTGCCCCACTGCGTAGTCATTGAAGTCGTGCGCCGGGGTAACTTTCACCACGCCCGTCCCAAATTCCTTGTCAACGTAGGCATCAGCAATGACGGGAATTTCCCGGCCAGCAATCGGCAAAAGCACCCTTTTGCCGATCAGGTGCCGGTAGCGTTCATCTTCAGGATGAACCATGACGGCGGTATCGCCCAGCATGGTTTCGGGCCGGGTGGTGGCGACCGTCA
>JAITIB010000080.1 GCA_031279675.1 Puniceicoccales bacterium
AAACCGCCACCTGCCCGGCACCAGTGCCCCATGCAACAGAGCCCGCACCGCCAGTCACTGTGGCCCAATCCGTGCCCGCCGCGCCCCACGCGCCCGTCCCGCCCTTCCAATAGCGGAAATCGGCATTGACATGAACATGGCCGGATATCTGCACCCCGGCGACGTCACCAACAACGACATTGACGCCATTGCTTTGGTCATTGCGCACGGAGCGAACATCCAAGGTGGCGTCCGTAAGCCCTGTGACCTTGAGATAGCTCCCGCCATTACCCTCGACAAGCGCCTGGCTGTCCGAGCCACGCAAAGGAGTCCATTCGTCAGCTTCATTCGTCGTTGTCGTCGTGCCGCCATTGGTCCCCTTATACATGGTGCCATTGATCAGGAACGGATGGTAACGCGCCGTCGTGGTTATAGCCCCATCAGAGGTGGCAACGTAGAGGTAAACGTCGTAAGAACCGACAAAAAAGCCACCCAGGTTGTTGACTGCAAACATCCCGTCCGCCGGAATATTCCATGTGTCGATGAACTTATAAAGCAGCTGCCCGTTGCCAGTCGTGGCAGCGCTTTGATTCGGCCCGTTGGTGTTGTAAACATCGGTGTCCTTCAGTGTGAGCGAGAGCGAGCCCGCCGTGGCACCCGTATTGTCAATGAGCGAGGACATGGATGCGGTGCCGACATTGTTCCAACCTGTGTAAGCCACATCCACGGCACCGGCACTCCCCTTGGTGATGGCCGAGTTGCCGAAGTTGATGCTGATGGTCCTCTGTTCGGATTTCCAGAAATCGCCCTCTGTGGCGGCGTGGACGGGCCCGGAGCCCGCCACGCCCACAGCCATCGAGGCGGCGGCAAAAAGCGCGCGCTTCGGGAAACGCGGGGATTTGGCTGTCAAAGAAAATTTGGTGGCATTCATGATGATGGAACTCAATTAAAGGTTAATCTCAAGACAAGGGTGGACGGACGGACCGAAGGCCATTTTCAAAAACCCCGCGCCCGGGATTTTTCCCGACGACGCGGCGACACCAACGCAACCGCGTCGGATGTCGCGCGAGGGCCTGTGTAACACAGAAAACGATGAGGCATTCATGGGGAACGAACTTTTTTGAGCTTTGGTTTTAGAGAGACCGCCTTCGGGCCCCCGGGACAAGCGAATCACTCCGCGCCGGAAACCCTCGACTTGAGGGCAGGTCACTAAAAAACTTTCACCCCGGCATGCAAGCACTTTTTCCGAAAAACCCCAACGGGGAAACCATCGGCGAAAAACAGGAATAATGCGCGCGTTATTCGCGCCGGAAGCTTGCAAGGCGCGCTTTTTTTTGTGTTCTGGCCCGCATGTCCAAGCTGCTCGAAATTCGCAAGCTCAACGTCACCATCGGCGAACGCCAGATCCTGAAAGACTTCGCGCTCACCTTGCCCAAGGGCGAGGTGCATGCCATCATGGGGCCCAACGGCACCGGAAAGAGCACACTGGCCAAGGCGCTTGCCGGACACGAGGATTACACGGTCACCGGCGGCGAGGCGCTGCTCGACGGGGAAAACATCATCGGGATGGAGCCGGATGCCGTCGCGCGGGCGGGGCTTTTCCTCGCGTTCCAATACCCGAGCGAGATCCCCGGCGTTTCCATCGCCAACTTCATCCGCGCGGCGCTCGTGGCGCGCCAGCCCAAAGGGACTGCGTTTGATGCGAAGGCGTTTTACGCCCGTCTCCACGCCAAGATGGATGAGTTGCGCATGGACAGGAAATTCACGGCGAGGTCTGTGAACGAAGGGTTTTCAGGAGGGGAGAAAAAACGCTGCGAGATTCTCCAAATGCTCATGCTGGAGCCGCGTTACGCGATACTCGACGAAACGGACTCTGGGCTGGACATTGACGCGTTGCGCATCGTCGCCGACGGGGTGAACGCGATGCGTGGCCCCGGCATTGGGATTCTCATCATCACGCACTATCAACGTTTGCTGGAATACATTGTCCCCGACCGCGTGCATGTCATGCATGACGGGCGCATCGTGCGCTCGGGGGGCCGGGAACTCGCCCTTGAGCTTGAGGAAAAGGGATATGAGCAATGGGAGCGCAATAAAGGATCGCATGACGCGCATCCGCCAACAGCATGACGCCTCCCATGAACAGACGCCAAGCCATCAAAACCATCACTGCCACGGGCGCCTTTGCCGTGTTTGCCCGCCTCAGCCCGACCGCGCACGCGCAGGAAAAGGCCGCAGGCACCGGCAAGCAGCCCGCCCAAGGGCAATCTTTCCGCCACTCTGTCAGCGCCGGATACGGCAGGATGAACCCTGGAAAACTCGCCGGAGAGGCCAAGAAGCTTGGCATTGAAGGCATCGATCTGCTCCACCCCAAGGATTGGGAGGCTGTGCGGAAACAGGGTCTTGTCTGTTCGCTCGCTTGGGGCCCGAGCACCATCGCCAAGGGTTTCAACCGCCGCGAACACCATGAGAAAATGGTGGCTGCCTACATTGAGCGCATCGACGAATGCGCCAAGGCTGGTGTGCCCAACGTCATTTGTTTCTCCGGTGAACGCAAGGGCTTGTCTGACGAAGAAGGGCTGGAAAATTGCGTCCACGGACTCAAGCAAATCGCGGCGGCGGCAGAGAAGGCCAAGGTCAACGTCGTCATGGAGCTGCTCAACAGCAAGGTGAACCACAAGGACTACCAGTGCGATCACACGAAGTGGGGCGTTGAGGTCATCAAGCGCGTGGCTTGCGAGCGCATCAAACTGCTGTACGATATTTATCACATGCAGATCATGGAGGGAGACATCATCCGCACTATTCGCGAAAA
>JAITIB010000014.1 GCA_031279675.1 Puniceicoccales bacterium
CTTGGGCGATCCACTTGATGCCGGTCTTCGGATCCGTTTCCGAGATTTCCGGTTTTTCCGGGGCGGTCTCGCCAGGCGCCTGCCCGCTCCACAGCGGAATGAATTGGCCGCGCGAGGTCTCGTTGTTGGCAAAAATTGGCGCGGCAAAGCCGAGCCAGAGCGCGCAAACGGCGGCGAGGGAAACGATTCTTTTGTTCATGCGCTGTGCTTGGACTTGGAGGCCGCCCGGAAGTTCCCCCTCGCCAAGGTATTCCGCTCATGCCAGCGTCGCGAGCCGTCATGAGCATCGAAGACCAAATCCTCGTCCTGATGGGGCGTGCCGATTACACCCCCATCACCCTTGAAGAAATCGGGAAACGGCTCGGCGGCAAAGCCGTCGCGCGCCAGGTTCGCAAAGCCATGCCTCGGCTCATGTCTTCCGGGACTGTTGCCAAGGTCAAAAAAAACTGTTTCTGCCTCCCGACCGATGCCGACCTCGCCTCGGGCGTCATCCAGTTCCGCCAGAGTGGCGCGGCCCGTCTCCAGCCCGACGCCACTCCCGAGAATCCGCATCCCGCCCCCATCCACATTCGCGCGGAGGACACCGGCATCGCACTCCACGGGGACAAGGTTCTCGTCCGCATCCACGAGGATCGTTACCGCGACTCGCTCCCGCGTGGAGCCCGACGCCACTCCCCGCGCCGTGGCCCCGGCGCCCCGACGCGCGCCACCACCGAGGACTGGAAAAGCGGACGCGTTATCCGCATCCTTGAGCGCGCCTTCGACGCGCTGCCCGGCACGCTCAAAAAAACCCGCCTCTTCTGGTACATCGTCCCCGATGACCCCCGGATCGGGCGCGACATCATTGTCGGAGACCCGGCCAAGACCGCCCTTTTCCCCGTCCCCAAAGAGGACGACAAGGTGGTTGTGCGCATCGTCGAATGGAAACAACGACACCTCTCCCCCGTTGGCGAAATCATAGGAAATCTCGGCCCCACGCACACGCCCCTTTCCGAATACAAAGCCATTCTCTACAAATACCGCCTCAACCCGGAGTTTCCGCCCAAGGTCACTCACGAGACGGCCCTGCTCCCCTCCGCCCTCACGTCTCACGATTATAAAAACCGCACCGATTTGCGCGCCGTTCCCACCCTTACAATCGACCCCGATGACGCAAAGGACTTCGACGATGCCATTTCCCTCGAAACACTTTCCAACGGGATGCACCGCGTCGGCATCCATATCGCCGATGTCTCGCACTACGTCCGCCCCGGCACCGCGCTCGACCTCGAAGCGCGCGCCCGGGGGAACTCCACCTACCTCACCGGCACGGTGCTTCCCATGCTTCCGCACGAACTCTCCAGCGGGCTGTGCTCGCTCGTCGAGAGACAGGACCGCCTCGTCAAAAGCATCCTCATCACCTACGACAAAAACCACCGCGCGGTGGAGACGCATTACGCGAACGCCATCATCCATTCACGCAAACGCCTCACCTACACCCAGGCCCTCGCGCTTCTTCAAATCAACGACCTTGACGCCATCCGGGCCCTCCCGACGCCACCTCCGCACCAGACCGGGCATCCCGGACGCGCCCTCGCCACACTCCCCGATGCCGAGCTGCGCGCGCTTCAGGCGCAGTTGCGCACACTCTGGAAAATCGCCGCCTCGCTCCGCAAAACCCGCCAGGCACAGGGCGCGCTTGATCTGGATACCCCGGAAATCAAAATTTACTGTGACAAGAACGGCTACGCCGAGCGCGTCGTGAGCAACACCACCGACCCCAGCCACCAGCTCATCGAGGAATACATGCTCGCGGCCAACGAGGCGGTGGCGAGAACCCTCCACCAAGCCCGGCTCCCCAACCTCTCCAGGGTCCACGACGAGCCCGACCCGCAGAAACTCCATGAGCTGCGCACCCAGTTGCAAAGCGCCGGCATCAAGACGGGCGACCTCACGAAACGCGCCGAGGTCATCAAGCTCCTGTCACTGCTGAAAAGCACACCCGGGAGCCACCCCCTGCAAATCGCCTTTTTGCGCAGCATGCGCCAAGCCTGCTACCGGGCCAGTGCGGACGGACACTACGGGCTCGCCAAGCGCTACTACACGCACTTCACCTCGCCCATCCGCCGCTACGCCGACCTCGTCGAGCACCGCATACTCGACCATTTTCTCCAGCGCGCCAGCAACGCCACCGCACCGCAGCGCAAGCTCGCCCCGGTCACGCCCGCCGACCTCGCCCAACTCGCGCAACACCTCTCCCGCACCGAGCGCAACAGCGCCGAGGCCGAGCGCGAAACGCTCAAGGTGAAACTCCTTGAACTTTTCGAGCGCGAGCTTGCCCGCCCGCGCAAACCGGCGCACGACGCCATCATAGTCGAAGTTCGCAACCACGGCCTCTATGTCGAGCTAACGGACAGCCAGGCCTACGGGCTCGTGCATATTTCCACGCTCACGGACGACCTTTACCACATCAATGCCGACGGCACCGCCATTGCGGGACGCAGAAACAAACGCGCCTACCGTCTTGGCCAGCATGTCATGGTGACAATCGACCGCATTGACCGGTTCAAACGCCAGATGGATTTCCGCATCCAGTCTGACTCCCCCTCGGAAAACAATTCCACGGCGCGCCGCCCGCTGCGCGGCGAGGGACGGCTTTTGCGTGACCGCAAACGGAGATGATTCAACCCGGGTTTCAGGTAGGGCCGCGCTCGGGGAGCTTCCAGAGTGGAAACGCCCTCCAGCCGTTGGGAATGCCCATCATGCCCGGGGAAAGACTTTCGCAGGAGGGAAATTTTTCCAGAAGTTGAACAGCGTCCCCTCCCCACGAGCCCCGGTAATTCATCCTGCGCAGGACAAACGTGGCCAGGGCAAGGGTGGCGTAAACGCGCGAGCCGGGCGCCTTGACGCCGCGCTCCGTGAGGTGGCGCAGCAGGGGATCCGGATGCTTGGTGACAAGCCGGGGTTGCTCGACAATATTGCGGTTCCACAAACGGCTGTGGTGCGCGCACACATTGCGCACATAGTTGAAACTGCGCAGCCAGCTGGCAAACAAGTGCGGCTCCTCCACCCCGTAATGGCGCGAAACGGACTGCTGGTCCGCGAATTTCATGCCGCCAAAAAACCGTGTCAACAACCCGAAGTCCCAAAGCTCGATGGCAACCCAGATGGGAATCCTTTGCCCGTATTTGGCAATGAACTGGCGGACAATGTCCTCCTGATCGTCGCGGGCGAGCAGGAGATGATACTTGTCAAGCCACGCTTGATACTGGGTTTTCCCACGGCGTGAACTCTCCTGCGTGGTGAATGCGCCGTTGAGACAACGCGGGTTTTCGTGGGCAAAAATATCCCTGGCTCCAAGGTGGTGCGCAATGGCGACGCGAACGGAAATCTCAATGGCGCGCAACCCGGACAGCATGACAATCCGAAGCCATTTGTCGTATTCGTAGAGCCGGATGACATCGCTGAAGCGCGCCGTGGGAACGTAGGTGTCAAGCCACTGCCCGGTGGCGGGATTCACCTGGCGAAAGGGATGCAAATAGGAGCCGAGGCGGTAGTAGCCCTCGTGGCGGAGATAGTGCCCGGCCTCATCAGCATCCGCGACATGCATTCCGCGGCGGGCAATCAGCGCGACCTGTTCCGCGATCGTGAGAAAGGGCTTGGCGTAATCAAGGGCCATTGGGTGAGGTAACGGATGAAATTGGAAACTGGCAGGATGCCGCGGGCTTTTTCAAAGGAAAACCCGCCCTTGTGCGGGGAACGCTACAGAGGGGCGGGTCGTGTTTGGGTTGGGCGGAACAAACTGCACTGAGTGCAGTTATCGGGGGGCATTCATACCGCCCCGGCATGGGGCGTCAACCACAAATCTCACGGATAACCCAAAAAAAATTCGGGGGGGGAATTTTTTCCAGATCCGGTGGCGTCGTCGCCCGGCCTTGGCGGAAACGGCACCGTCGCCCGGCCTGGCAAAATAGCTTTTACTTTTCGGCCCCGGTAGCCTGTCCTGCGGGGCTCACCAATCACTGTCGCATGTATCAGGTTAACTTCAGCAGCCAAAGCATGGCCGAGATCAACAAGCTTCCCATGGTCGAGCAAATGCCCCTCGTCGAAGCCATCAGTGCCATCACCCCCGATCGCATCAAAACGGACAGGACGCTTATCGGCACCATCCACCGCGCGGGCACCGAGTTCCACCGCCTGCGTGTCGGCGACTTCAGGATTTACTTCGAAATCCGCGACGAGGCCCTCTTTTGCAACTACATCCTCCACAAACACACCCTCGCGGACTTCGTCTTTCGCATGAAACTGCCCTTTACCGAGGAACAGCAGATCGAGCAGGACCAGACTTTCTGGCAGTATCTCGACAGCCTCAAAAAATAATCCCCCCATGAATCCCACGGACAACCACGACGACGCGACGCCACCGGCCCGGCAGGCGCTTCCCAAATACCGTTCCGCACGCGAGGCGAGCCGCATCTACCTCCTGCCCAACCTTTTCACCGCGGGCAACATGTTTTGCGGCTTCTTCTCCATCTACTCATGCATTCTCGCCAAGTTTGCCTCCATGGACGTGGACAAGACGAACATGTATTACAAACATGCCATCTATTACATTCTTGGCGCGTGCATCTTCGACCTGTTTGACGGGCGCATTGCCCGCGCCGCGCGGCGCGAGTCGCTTTTCGGGATCGAGTTCGACAGCATTGCCGACACGGTTTCCTTTGGTGTCGCGCCCGCGCTCATGGTCTGCTTCCTCATCCTCGACCCCGCGCAAGGCGACGCCACCTTGAGCTGGGTCGGCAACATAGGAAAAAACTTCGCCTGGGTTTTTGCCTTCATCTACCTTCTCTGTGTCGGCATCCGGCTTGCACGCTTCAACGTGCTTGCCAATCCCCTCATTCCGGGCAACGAACACAAGCCGGCGGACAGCGACTTCATCGGGTTGCCATGCCCCACCGCCGCCGGCATGATCGCCTCGCTCGTGCTCCTCCTCACCGAGGTCAACCTCAAGCCCGACGACCTGAAAAAAATCTCCACCCTGTTCCTTCCCCTTATCCTGCTCATTTCGTATCTCATGGTAAGTCCCATCCGTTACCCAAGCTTCAAGCACATCAACTGGGACACGCGCCTGAAGGTCCGCGTCTTCATTCCCGTGTTCCTCCTCCTCCTTCTCGGCATCAGGCACTTCGAATACGTCATCCCCTTCGTCTTTCTCGCCTTCATCCTCAACGGCATCTTTTATTCCCTCCGCAAAAAAGCCCGCGCAAGGCGACTTGGCGCCACAACCGGCGAAACCGAGAATGAGGATAACCCTGAGGACGAATTCTGAAAACCCTGTGAATAACCCCTCCTTGGCACCGTTAATAACTCATTCCCAAAACAATTCCCATCCAGGCCACGGTGGTTTTTCACAAAAAAAATTTCCCCAATTCACTCCACCCCAATGGATTCGGAAACAATTAACACTTCTCGCACCCCCTATGGAAGAGAGACTGTCTTTTTAATTCCAACCTGACTCCCATAGCGACGCCACCTCGCATTGCCCAAAAATCGCCCATCAAAAGATTTGCAATATCCCTGCCAGCACCCCATTCCCGACCCTTGCAATGAAATTCAAGATACATCGCGACCACTTTGCTGCCGGGCTTGCTCAAGTCCAAAACATCGTCGGAAGCCGCTCGACAATGCCCATTTTGAGCAACGTCCTCATCGAGGCCGAGGGCGATACTATTGCCCTCACCACGACAAACCTCGACCTCGGCACCAGCCTCCGGATCAAGGCTGAGGTGAGCACCAGCGGGCGCATCACGCTGCCGGTGAGAAAGCTCCTCGCCATGGTCAAGTCCCTGTCCTCGGTGGAAACCACTGTTGAGTTTGGCGGCCAGAATCGTGTGAAAATCACCTCGGGCAGCTCCACCTTCCATATTGTCGGGCTGGGCGCCGAGAGTTTTCCGCCACTTCCCGTGTTTGACGACAAGCACACCTTCTCGCTCGTCAAGGCCGACCTCACGAATCTCCTCAAGAAAGTCTCCTACGCCCAGTCCACGGACGAAAACCGCTATGTCCTCAACGGCATATTTTTCAATTTCGCCGATGAGAAACTGACCCTTGTCGCCACCGACGGGCGCCGCCTCGCCACTGCCGACAAGCCGGTTGCTCTCACCGCCGAGCAAGCCGGAAGCCTTATTCTCCCCGCCAAAACCGTCATCGAGCTCCAGCGGCTCCTTGACACCAAGATTGGGGACGGGGAAATCCGCATCGTGTTCAACGACCGCCAGGTTTCCTTCATCACACCTGTCACCAAGGACGACAGCGGTCTCACCGGGGACATCCGCCTCGTCTCCAAGGTTGTCGAGGGCAGTTACCCGAACTACCGGCAGGTGGTTCCCAAGGAAACCGCCTACCGCATCGAAATCGAACGCGGAACGCTTTCCGAAAGCATCTACCGCTCCTCCATCACAACGAGCGACAAGAGCAGCTCGATAAAACTCAAGATCACCAACAATGAGGTCGAGATAACCTCAAGCGCCGAGATTGGTGAATCAAAGGAAAAACTGGACGTGTCTTACGAAGGCCCGGAGGTCCAGATCGCCTTCAACCCGCAGTATTTGAAGGATCCCCTTGATGCGCTTGACGACGACATGGTTTACTTCGAGTTCAAGGACGAAATGTCGCCGGGTGTCGTCAAGACCAAGGAAAACTTCCTGTGCGTCATCATGCCCCAGCGCGTGCCATAGCAGCCAGGGTGCCAAAAGGCACATAGCAAAACACAAAGGCGCGAAGAACGTCAAACCTGCGTTCCGCGCCTTTGCATTTGAGGAAAAACCAACTTTTCCTTTGCCTCCAACAGAGGGGTTCTTTTAGTGCGCGCCTCTTTCAATATCAAAACCGTCCATGTCCGCATCGTGTCAAAACCGCAAATGCCGCGTTTCGTCGCTCGTCAAGAAGTACTTGATGGCGCTTTCCGGCTCCATTCTCGCCGCCTTTGTGTTCGGCCATATGATTGGGAAT
>JAITIB010000114.1 GCA_031279675.1 Puniceicoccales bacterium
GCCTTATACCACTCATTTTCCGTAGGCAATGCCACGGCGCCGAGGTCGGTTCCCCATACGCCACCTCGTTCAGAATTCGCTCCGCCTCCAAGGTCATACACCCCGGTCTCGGTACTGCCTCCTCCGTTCGTCAGCCAGTTGCAAAATCGCTTCGCGGACAGCAAACTCACATATACAACAGGACGCTTCGCGTAAACGTCCTCGTCCAACAGACTGTAACTGTAGGTGTCGGCAGTCTCGGTCCGTTTTATCCCATTCCAAGCATCATTGGGATGGGCCATGTAGGAACTATACAGGTTCTTTATGCCTGCATTGGCCGCCAGATCGACAACCGACCTGTCCGTTGCCACAGCATTTAGGAAGTCCTTCCACTGCCCCTGCGTCACCTCATACTTGCTGATGTAATACTCGTAGCCAACATCGCCATAGACAGTCCCATTGAACGTGTCCTGACCGTTGTTTATATCCCCGATGTGCGCGAAGGATATCTCCTTCGAAAGACCTTGGTAGGTCACGTCCACATAAGTGGCGCCCTCAGCAGGTGGCACCAACGCCACCGCTGCCAGTGTCGCCGCCCCAACAAGGACGCTTCTCGTTATTCTATTACTTGTTTTCATGCTTTTTCTCTTTTTGTTTGTTATTTTGTTGTTTGTTTCGCCTCAACTTGAGGCAAAAAGGGGGCGCGGAGGGGCATGACCAATGCCGTTCCATCAGCGTTGGAATATCTTTGCGGGGGGCATTCCATGGCGCGTGGCTGAAAGCATTCCACGGCGTGTGCGTCTCATCAGAGACAGGCAGGGTCGGGCCATGCCGTCCGCAGCATTTCCGCTGCCGCCGCCAACGGCAGAAACCATTCCCTCCCAAACAGTTACGAGATAGCTGGGGGGGGGGGGGGGGGGGGGGCGGCGCGGGCGTGGGGCCGCGCCGGGAGTGCGGGACCGCACGGGACAATGGCCCGCTACCGCGGTTACCCCCTGCGGCGGGGCGCGGTGTCCGCGCAGTCGTTGACCGGCTGCGCCGGTTTCCGCCTGCGGCGGGAGGTTCCGCTAACGGAGCTGCTGCGTGCGAGGTGAGTCCAGTAAACGGAACGGCGACTTCAGTCGCCGACACCCTGCTGGTGGTTTCATTGAAACGAAGCGAGTCCGGGAAACCTCCGGCGACTTTAGTCGCCGTTCCGCCAACAACAAAAACGGCGTCTTGGGTGAAACCAAGGGCGTCGGCAGTGGCAGTGGCGTTGTGGATGAAGGCGGGCATTGCGGTATTGAGAAGGGACCCAGAAAAGAATTCAGAAGAGGGAACGCAAGCACTTTTTTCAAAAAAAGGATGCTGGGATGCCATTGCGGGCTTGGCAGATTGTCGGGATTGACCGGCCTTGTTGATCGGCGCCAACGGCGCGCCCGCGATTCGCCCGCTCGTTCCTGTCCGTGCGATCAAGTATTTGCATACTCAAACGCCTGCCCGTCCTCTCGATTTCCTGGCCATGCCTATTTCACAACACGGCTATTGTCGGGCTGCGCCCGATTCCGCCTCCGGCGGCAGGCTCCGCCAACAGCGCGTCCAGTTTGGAGTGCGGGACTCCCGCTTACGCGAAGGCGGCGCGGTGTCCGCGCGGTCTTTGCCGGGCTGCGTCCGGAACCTCCCGCCGCAGGCGGAACCGGACGCAGTCCGGCAAAGTCCCGTGCGGACACGCACTCCATAATTAGGATGCAGCCGAGTTGGCGGGATCAGGGTTGGGGGACGGTGCAGATCTTCACGGCATTTTCAAGGGAGGCGAGCAGTTTGCGTTTGGGGTTGAACTCCTGCCCGACGTAGCCGCGGAAACCGGTGTCGTGGATGGCTTTCATGATGGCCGGGTAGTTGAGTTCCTGGATGTCCTGGGGCTCGAATTCGTTGCGCCCGGGGTTGCCGGCGGTGTGGTAGTGGGCGATGTGTTTGTGGTTTTCGCGGATGGTGCGGATGACGTCCCCTTCCATGACTTGCATGTGGTAGATGTCGTAGAGGAGTTTGAAGCGTTCGGAGCCGACGCGTTTGACGAGCTCGACGCCCCAGGCGGTGCGGTCGCAGAGGTAGCCCTTGTGGTTCACCTTGCTGTTGAGGAGTTCCATGATGAGGGTGACGCCTGCTTTTTCCGCCGCGGGCATGATGCGCCTCAGGCCTTCGGCGCAAACCTTGAGGCCCTCCTCGTCGCTCTGGTCTTTCATTCGTTTGCCGGAGAAGCAGATGATGGAGGGGATGCCGAGCTTGGCGCACCGGGCGATGGCGTCCTCGTAGCCTGCGAGAAATTTGTCGTGGTTTTTCCTGCGGTTGAAGCCGTCGTCGATGGAGCGCGTTTCCTTGGGTCCGTAGGCGCAGGCGCAAGTGAGTCCGCGCTTTTGCACGATGGGGATTTGGTCGAGGGAGAGGAGCTCGATGGAGTGGAGGCCGATTTTTCCGGCGGCGTCGGCAAGCTTGTCGAGCGGCATCCGGCAGCACCAGTAGCAGACGGAGTGCTTGAAGGAGTTGCCGGGTGCGGGAACGGGTGATGGCGCCTCGGCGCGCAGGCTGGGTGCGAGGCGGGAGAGGGCGGTGGCGACACCGGCGAGGGCGGCGGTTTTCAGGGCTTGGCGGCGGTTCATGGATGTGCTGGGTGAGTGGTTGATTGGAGAGGTGAAGGGGGGGGATACATTGGTTTGCTGTCAGGGTTCCCGCTTTTGTGGCGTGCCGTTGGGTGCGGGCGATATTTTTTGGGCGTGCGCGGGGCAGGCGGGCTGGCTATGGCAGGTGGGATGTATGCTTGGAGTGTTGCTGAAATCCTTTAAGTCGGCGGGGCGTGTCTCGGGGGCGTTTTTTTTTGCGGGGTTTGGGACGTTCGCGCTCATTTACGACGTGCAGCCGTTGCTGGCGGAGTTTCCGGAGGAGTTCGGGGTGGCGCCGGCGTCGGCAAGCCTGGCCTTGTCGTTGACGACGCTGGCGTTGTCGGGGGCTATGCTGGTGGCGGGGCGTGTGTCGGAGGTGGTGGACAGGCGGTGTTTGATGGGGATGTCCGTCGTGGGGGGCGGGGTGGTGAGCGTGGCGTCGGCGTTTGCGCCGGACTGGGGAGTGTTCTTGTTGTTGCGCGGGCTGCTGGGGTTGGCACTGGGTGGGTTGCCGGCGGTGGCGGTGGCGTATTTGGCGGATAATGTGCCGGGGGGCAAACTGGCGGGGGCGGTGGGGCTGTATGTGTCGGGGACGGCTTTTGGGGGAATGGCGGGGCGGTTGGTGGGCGGGGTGCTCTCGGGGGTGGCGGACTGGCGGTGCGCGGTGGGGGTGCTGGGCGGAGTGTGCGCGGTGGCGGGCGGGGTGTTTTTTGCGGCGTTGCCTCGCGTGGATTCGCGCCGGTCGGTGCTGGGGATGGACGGGAGGATGGGGTTGCGGGGAGTGCTCGGGCGGTTTGCCGCGCAGTGGCGTGACGGGGTGCTGGCGCGTTTGTTCGTGGCCGGGGGGTTGTTGCTGGGGGGCTTTGTGGCGACGTTCAATTACTTGTGCTTCCGGTTGCTGTCGGGGCGGTTCGGGTTTTCGCAGGGGGAGGTGGCCCTGGTGTTCCTGATGTATTTGGCGGGTGTGGTGGTGGCGCCGTTGTGCGGGCGTTGGATCGGGCGTTGGGGACAGCGCCGGGTGTTGCGTGGGGCGTTTGCGTTGATGGCCGCGGGCGCGGTGTTGAGCGGGGTGGATGTGCTGGGGTGTTTGCTCGGGGGTTGCGGGTTGATAACGGTGGGGTTTTTCGCGGGACACGCGACGGCGACGGGATGGGTGAGCCGCAGGGTGGCGGAGGGGAAGGCGATCGCGTCGGCGCAGTATCTGACGGTGTATTACCTTGGGGCGTCGGTGCTGGGTTGGGTGGGTGGGTGGATGTGGGTGTGGGGGGAGTGGTTGGGCGTTGCGGGGTTGGTGGCGGGGGTGGCGTTGGCGGGGGTGGGCATCGTGCCAGGGGAGCGCGGGGAGGATGCTTTGGGTGTTGCGTGACGGACGGGGACGGTTTGTGTGCCGTGCGTTGATTTGCCAATGGATACGTTTTTCAAAATTCTCTTCGGTCTGTTGCTCGGGGTGGCGTGCTGCCTCGGGGTGGATTTTTACCAGACATTGGAAGCTTCGAAACGGGGTTTGCAGCCGGGCTGGATCTTGGTGGGTGAAAATTCCCCCAAGGGGCGCAAGCCGAAGGGGGCGGTTGAGGACGGGACGAAATCTCCGGAGCTTGCCAAGGGCAGGGTGGAGGCGCCGAAGCCTGCGCCCGTGGCGCCGGAACCGGAGCCGGTGGTGACGCCGCCAGTGGCGCCAAAACCGGAGGAGGGCTTGGATGAGAAGGCGCTCGCGGCAAAGTTTTCGGCGGAGGTGGCGTCGCTTGCGGCCCAGCCTTATCGTTGGCCGAAACGGGTGCGGTTGGTGCAGGCGCATGATATTCCGTTGCTGGACGGGGGGCGGTTGGTGGGGACGATTCCGCTGGTGGCGGGCGCGGAGTTGGAAGTGCTGCGGGTGCAGACGAACGGGCACGTTCAGATGCGTTCGCACGGGCAGATATTTTATATTTACGCGAGCAAGACGGATTTGCTTGAGCGGGCGCTGCCGGCGGGAACGCCACCGCCTCCACCACCGCCACCGGCACCGACACCGCCGCGGGGCACGCCGGCGAAACGTCCGGTGGAGACGCCCAAACCGGGGGAGCCACCGGCGCAGACTCCGGAAAATGACCGCTACACGCCGTTCGGGAGGCGTCTTGATTGAGAAATGGATGCGGCGCTGAAGTTGTATTCGTGGAATGTGAACGGGTTCCGCTCGGTGGCGTCCAAAACCTTGGACGGTTTTCTGGAAACGCATTCACCGGACATACTCTGCTTGCAAGAGATCAAGGCGACGATGCCGCGGGGGGGGGACTTGGCCCTGCCCTATGCGCATCAATTTTTCCACTCGGCGGAACGTCCCGGTTACGCGGGAACGGCGATCCTAAGCCGTGTGAAACCGCTCGCGGTAAGCATGAATTTTGAGGGGGAGGGACATCCGCAGGAGGGACGGGTTGTGACGGCGGAGTTCGCAAAATGTTTCGTCGTGTGCGCCTACGTGCCCAATGCGCAACACGGGCTGGCACGCCTGGAGTACCGCCTGCGATGGGACGCGGATTTCCAACGGCACCTGGCGGGCTTGCTGAGGCGCAAACCGGTGTTCGCATGCGGGGACTTCAACTGCGCCCATGCGGAAAAAGATCTCGCAAACCCGGCGCAGAACCGCCGCAGCGCGGGATTCACGGACGAGGAACGGGCGGCGTTCTCGGCACTGCTGGACCGCGGATTCAGGGACACCTTCCGGGTGAGCTTCCCGGAGGCGCGGGACTGCTACTCGTGGTGGTCGTATCGCGCCGGCGCACGCGCACGCAACGTCGGGTGGCGCATCGACTACTGGCTCGCCTCGCAAGGCGCGGACGGGCTATGGTACAACCCGCAAATCCACGCAAACGTCCTGGGCTCGGACCACTGCCCCGTGAGCTTGAGCGCGGACAGGACACTGTTTTAACCACCCTATCGCACCTTGGACAAACGCGACAAGGCAAGCGCGTAGAGATCGCCCTGCTCGGTCCCGATGATCACGTTTTCATTGTCCACAAACGCCACCGCCTCCGCCTGCCAGCTCGTCAGCGGAAATTGCAACCGGCGGAACAGGACGGAGCCCGAGAGCGGATTCACGCCCCGCTCCGGAAGCACAAACACCCAGAGCCCGTGGTAAGTCAGGATGGCCAGCATCCGCCCGTCAGGAGAAACACCCGCGTCCGTGACCAGCCCGCGTGAATCAAACGAGGTCACGGGCTCAAACACCCCTCTCCGCGCGTCCTGCATTCGCAACCGGTAAAGCACCGTCCACGTGTCCGACCACCGCTTGGTCAACGCATAGATCGCACCATTCCAAACGAACACAGCCTCGCAATCAAAACGCTTCCCGCGATCAGGAAAATCCCTCTGGTCGGCATAGCGCACCGCAATGTGCCGCGCGCGCACGGACTGCGCCGTCCACGGATCCGGCTCGGGGAGAACCAACAGCGTCAAGTTGCGCCGGTTGCTATGGTTGTTCCCGACATCGGCGACAATGAGCTGCCCCGCCCCATCCAACGCCAACGCCTCCCAATCAATGTTCGATGCATTGTCCACACGCACCCCCACCGCGCGCTTGCCAACAACGGAGCCATCAGCACGCACCGGAACGAGCGTCGCGGCATTGCCCGAGTCACTATGCGTCCAAAACACACCCGCATGTTTGCGGCTCGCAACCAAACCCGAGCACTCCGGCACCAGCCGTTTGTCAAATCGCCCCGAACGCACAGGCACCACCGGCGCCATCTCCCCAACCTCAATGTGCTCCTGCGGCACCGCCCCACCACTCTCGCGCACAACCTCGCGCGGACATCCCGGCCCCGCAACCAGCGCCACCGCAATGAACACAAACAGACGCCCCGGTGAAAAATCCCCGTTGATAAATTCAAGCACTCGCATAGCGCCACCCAATAGGATGACACTCACCCACCAGCTCAACACGAAACATAGCCCTTGCCCGCGGAACTTCCCAAAACAAGCAGAAAAACAATCAAGTGCCCGCTTGCACCTCCTTGGGAAAGCGACAGCTCGTTCCAGTCTCTTTTCCCCCGACCCCCATTCCAAACAATAAACATTAGAGCAGTTGTGGGATAAGCGTCTGGGCAAGCGTTCGCGAGGTATTTGGGCGCAGTTGATATAAAAGTTCCACAGACCGGCGGAGAGCAGGTTGACACTTGTCGTCGGGTTTGGGTGGCCGGTTGCGATATACGCAGGACGCGGCGTTGTAACGTTTCATTCCGCCGATGCCATGTTCGACCACCACGCGCAACCCAGCGAGCAAGGTGTTTCATTCCTTTTGCGAGGTTTCAAGGGACACTCTTTGTGGCTTTCCAATGCAGGCATATCCCCGGATGTTTCGGGCCTTGAAAGCCGCTGTCGGCAAGTATCGACACCTCGGGCGGGATGTGCGCAATTACCTGTCTTTGGTCGAGCAACCGCTTGTCGTTCGGACCCCGCGTTTGCTCGGCGAAAGCTTGCGCCCAGCAGGGCTATTGGGGATGCGGAAATGCCACATATTACGCCCTTTCAGGGCTCAAAAATAATACTTCCAGATTCCCGGGGCGTTGCCCCGGGCTATCGCATGACGCCCCGTTGGGGCTGGTCCTGCCGCCACACGCATTGGCGGCGGAGGACCGAGCGAGCCAGGACGCTCATCGCGGCGGATCCTATGCTATCGCATGGCCCCCGTTGGGGCTGATCTTGAAAAACGACTTCTCTCTGTTCACCATGCGTCGTGTCCACCATCCTTCAAAGTGTTGGCTGCTGGGCGTGCAAAAGGGCTATTCTGGCGGGAACGACGCACGTCACGTACACCACTGGAGGTGCCTGCATTCTCCTCCGTGGCAGGTAAATATGTGGGTGAAACTTTCTTTCCAATCGAATAAGCCATTTCTTGACTAAGGCTTCCGCAAAAACTTTCACTTACATATGAGGTTATCATTACTTCTCCCGTGGCCGTGGAAACAGCGTTTAAACTTTCACTATCCACCAAGTAGTGATCACCACGAGAACCTCCACTTGAATCTCCAGAAGAACCTCCAGAAGAACCGAAATGAGAACTTTTACTATAGCTTGAACTTGGCACATGCGTATAGTTTACCGTCCCATAAAAAACCAGATCAATCCCCAATTCTTTTTTTATTAACTCCAATTGTCTATTGCTGAGAGTTATATTTTTTCCAATGTCACGTCCTTGATAAAAATTTTCGACCGTTCCTTTGTCAATAATGGTGTAAAGTCCTAACTCCATTAATTTTACGGCAAATTTATCAGTGACTCCCAGTTCGGACTCTGGTCTACCTTTACCCGTTGCTTGGAAGGGCATTATTACAATTTTTTGGCCTCTTAAATATTGATAATTTGGACTAATTATTGTTTGGGCTTTGTCGCCATATCGACTACTTATTGGCACGCGGGTTCTGGTTGCACAAGCTTGCATGAGAATTACCCCCAAGAAAACAATTATATATATAAATTTTCTCATATCCGTATGAACTTAAAGTTGTTGTTGCTCAAATTGTGGACAATGGTGCCATTTGAAGGTATTGATGTGAGTGGGATCGAGTGGTTGGCCTCGCCCGCATTTCCGATAAACACCGTTTCCATAGCCATCGGCACAGCATCCTCCGCAAGTGGCGGCAACGCCACCGCAACCATTGCCGCCGCCCCACTAAGGACGGACTTCGTTATTCTGTTATTTGTTTCCATGTCGTTTTCTTTTATTTTCATAGGATTATTGGTTTTGTTTATGTTGTTTG
Source organism: Puniceicoccales bacterium (assembly GCA_031279675.1). Lineage (GTDB taxonomy): Bacteria > Verrucomicrobiota > Verrucomicrobiia > Opitutales > UBA953 > CALNBE01. The sequence goes on from JAITIB010000114.1 coordinate 8,351, forward strand.
TTTCGCCGCAACATGCGGCAAAAGGGGGCTGGTGAATTGGCAAGACGTTGGGACATTCCAACGGCGCGTTCGCCGAGCGCGTCCTTCCTTGGGCGCAGTTATTCCACACTCCGCTCGTCCGACCCGAAAACGGTCGAGACGGCTCTCCGAGCTGTCCGCGCTGCTTTCGCCGCCAACGGCAGAAGTCATTCCATCCCA
>JAITIB010000120.1 GCA_031279675.1 Puniceicoccales bacterium
CTGAGGGTCTGGTATTTTTTCTCAATGGCGTTGATTTGGCGGACGATGGGCAGGCACTGCTTGACGAAACGGCGGTGGTGGCGTCCGGCAAAAATTTTGAGGAGCGAAAAAAGGGACATAGGGTGGCGCAGGGTGGGATGTTTTGAGGGAGGGGCAAATTAAAACTAAGGTTTTGGCTTGGAGCGGGGCGGTTGAGTTTTAATTTCCGCCGCAAGATGCGAAGTTTTTTCTGTGTTGCGGGGATTTTGTTGCTGGCCTCGGGCGTTGTGTCCGGAACGACCTCGTCCACGAAAAAGGGGGTGCGGGTGGGTGTGGCCGAGGAGGTGTTTTTTGCGGGCTTTGACAAGGTTGATGGCGCGCGTGCGTGGGAGCTCAGTGCGGCGTCGGCCACTTCGGAAAAGGCCACCCTGACTTCCGCGGACGATGTCGATGTGTGGCATTTGCGCGGTGTCGAGCTCCGCAGTTATACGCGTGGCAGCCTTTTTGCGATCCTTCACACGGATGAGTGCCGTTATGACAAGTCCCTCGACACTGTTTCCTCCCCCGTGGAGCTGAGTCTGCGCAGCGACGTTTTTACCGCCACGGGGCGCGATTGGAGTTGGACCCGCCATGCCGCTGGCGAGCGTCTCCATGTGCGCCAGAACGTGGCCGTTGCCCTCACCGGGACGGCGCGTCGCGGCGCCGTTCACATTTTCAGCCAGAGTCTTCAGACGGACATCCAGCGCGATGGCGCCGCCGTGCTCACTTTTTCCGGAAAGGTCCACGTCGTCATGGAGCCCGCTCCCCGGCGCGACGCGGGCAGGTCTGGGACGGACACCATACTCGACAGCGATGCGCTTGTCGTCCACCTGCGCACCCGTGCCGCCGTCGCCGCGGACGAGCCCGGAGGCGCCCTTGCCATTGTCGCCACCGCTCCCGCGGCGTCCTCCGGCCCTGGCGCGCACGCTGACGCGCTTGAGGAAATCAACGCCACCGGCAATGTCCGCCTTCAGGGCGAGGGCCGTCACATGAGTGGCGACCGCATCCGTTACCAGCACAAGCCAGGAGTCTATACTCTTTCCGGAAAAGTCCTCGTTACCGATCCCGCGCAAGGCATCAATGTCACCGGGGACGAAATCATTTACCACGACCGCGAGGGCGCCGGGAAAAGAATCGAAGTCCGGCACCATTCCGGCAGCCCGCCCGTCACATTGGTCCTCCCCAGTTTCATCCTCCGGCAGAACAGCGCCTCCGGCTGGGATGGGCAAAGGACGGCCCGCATTACCGCCGACCTCCTCTCCATCGAGTTGCACGACACGCTCAACCGCATCGAGATGCGCGGCAATGTCCACGCCCGCGACGAGCGCTTCACGCTGAACTCCGAACGCCTCCTCGTGGAAACACCCCACACGTTGACGACGACGCTCTTTGGCGACGTTGACAAAAGCAAGGCCAGCGTCAACCAGGTCATCGCCGAGGGCAGCGTTGTCGCCGATTACGACGGGCGGATCCTCCGGTGCGTCAAGGCGCACATCGAGCCCGGCCCCCAGCGCATCACCCTCTCCGGCACCCCCACCGTGCAGGCCGCCCAGGACGTGCATCTCGGTGGTTACCGCATCGTCCTCCACATGGACGACCGGCGGCAGCAACGCACCGTTCACGTCGAATCCACCCCCGCCGGGCACGAGCCGCGTCAACGCGTCCACGTCACCCTCCCGCCGCTTAAGTCCCTTGCCGCGCCGCGCACCGCAGCTGCCGCCCCCAAAAGGACGAGCATCCAGAGCGACCATCTCACGATGACCGAAAAAACCGGACACATGGCCGAGCTCGATTTCACCGGCGAAGTCACCCTCGCCGCCTTTCAGCTCACCGCGCAATGCGACCGGCTCGGCATTCTTGCCGACATCCAGCCCTTGCCCGCCGGCGCCGCCAAGGAAGCGCCCGCCGTCTCCATTTCCCGCATCCACAACGTGACCGCGATCGGGCACGTCCGGTTGGACACCCCCGCCTATGCCGCCCAAGGCGGCAAAGCCGTCATCCACCCCCGTGTCGCCCTCAGGGAGCAAACCCCGCGCGATGATAACGGACTCGATGGCAACGAACCTCAATACCTTGCCCTCACCCCCCACGACAGCACTCCGGGCCAACGCCCCCGGCTCACGCTCCACCCCAAAACCGGCATGATGCCCGCCCCCATTTCCCCCCTCGCCCCGCCCTCGCCGCCCGCCGACGCACCCCTTCCCGCCGCCACCCCCGTGACAATCGACTGCGACCACATGGAAATTGTCGGCGGCGCCGCGCGCTCACGCTTTTACCTGAACGGCAACATCGAGCTCAACGGCACCCAACTCAACGGGCACTGCAACAAGGTCGTGGGCCTCATCGAGCGCGCCGATCCCGCCGTCCCTTCCCCAAACCCATCCGCCCTCCCGTCGTCCGAATACGAGATTGTGCGCATCACCGGCCATGACAAGGTCCAGCTCACCCTGCGCGGCAGCAAGGTCACCGCGCAAACATTCGAAATCCTCCCGCGGCAGCGCAAAATCCACCTCGCCGGAAATCCCCTCGTCGAGACCCAGGACGGAGTCCGCGCCAACCCCGGCAAACGCATCACCTACGACTGGGCGACCCAAGGCTGGCAGATGGAAGGCGCCACCGCGGATGACGGCACCCCGCTCACACGCCCCACCATACGCATCCCGCTGCGCGGCGAATGGAACTTCCCGGCCACCCCCGCCGCCCCGCCCAAACCCCGGTGAACCCTCGCAAAAACGGCGTTGAAACTCCCGCCCCTCCTTGTTCCTAATCAACCCCGTGAAAAAAAATCCGGACAGCCGCCTCCTCGCAAAAACCCTCTTCCCCCTAAGCCTCGCCCTCGCCGCGCTGCTCCACACCGCGTGCGCCACCGAATACAGCCTCGTTGAGGCGGACACCCCCTACAGCCGGAGCTACGCCGTCGTCGTCTCCAAAGCCACTTACGCCGACCCCGCATGGCGCAACGTTGCCGATACCCTCGTGCGCAAGCACAACGCCACCCTCATCCAGCACGAAGGCACCCCTGACAACGCCCGCGCCGACCTCGCGCGCCACCTCGCGCGCCACACCGCCTTTGTCGCCACCCCCGACGAGTGCGGACGCAGCTACATCGCCCGCGTGCACCGCCTCACTCGCCAGCTCGACGACGACCCCTGGCTCGACACCCAGTGGGGCGTCATCACGGGCGCCACCCCCGCCGCCGCCCTCCGTCTCGTTACCGAAAGCGTGCAACCGTTCGAAATCAAAAAAGCCCTCGCCACCACCCACCTCAACGAAACCCTTTTCGACGAATACTTTCTCCTCTCCGACAGCCCCGACCCCGCCGGCGCATGGACATGGAAAAAGCCCGACGGCACCGTGCAACGCGGCGTCAACAACCTTGGCAAAAACGACGCCCTCGTCTGGGCCGAGCACCTCGAAATGTCCCCCGACCTCATCGTCACCTCCTCCCACGGCTTTGAGAACGGCGTCGAAATGCCCCTCCCCCTCCGCCGAGGCATCATCCGCGTCTTCGCCGGCAAGCTCTACCCCTTCGCCGACCCACGCCAGACCATCCCGCCCGCTAACGCCACTCCCATCGCCCCCACGCCCAACCCCAAGGTCTATTTCCCCGTCGGCAACTGCCTCGTCGGCCACGTCAACGCCCCCGAATGCATGGTCACCACCATGATGTCCCGCTACGGCGTCAACCAACTCGCCGGATACACCGTCAACACCTGGTTCGGGCGCGCCGCCTGGGACATGCTCGCCCAATGGCAGACCCTCCCCGGACGCAACAGCTTCAGCGAAAGCTTCTTCTTCAACCAACAGCACCTCCTCCACGACATCGCCGCCATCGACCCCAACGCCCTCGCCTACAACCCCCGGCTCGGACCCGGCCCCGTCGAACTCCGCGGACACCTCCTCGACATGGTCGCCGCCAAACTCAAGTTCGACCCCCGCCGCATCCGCAACCGCGGCAAAGACCCCGACTACCAACTCGCCGGCCTCCTCTGGGACCGCGACACCCTCGCCTTCTACGGCGACCCCGCATGGCGCGCCACCCTCAACCACGAAAAAGAACCCCGCTTCCTGCGCACCCACCTCCACTCCCGCGGCGACACCCATACCCTCACCCTCACCATCGCCAACGCCCCCGCCGCCGCCCAAAACACCACCCCCATCGGCATCCCCCTCACCACACGCATCAAAAACATCAAACTCCTCGAAGGCCACGCCCACGCCCCCATCATCGCCGACAACTTCATCCTCATCCTCAAACCCCAACCCCAGCCCAACCAGGAAACCATCACCCTCAAATTCACCGCCGACCCCATCCAACCTCCCTCCAACTAACCCCCATTTCATAACCACCACCAACACCATCATGACCACCGACGCCACCTCACCCGAGCCCACACCCGACACCACCCAGCACACACCCGACCCCACCCCCGCGCCCGAACCCGACCCCCACGCACTCCAGACCGAGAACGCCCGCCTCCACGAACACTACGCACGCGCCCTCGCCGACCTCGACAACTACCGCCGCCGCGTCGCACGCGAAAAAGAAGAACTCCGCAAATACGCCATCCAAGCCCTCCTTGAAGACCTCATCCCCATGCTCGACACCCTCACCCTCGGCCTCGCCACCGCACAACAACACCCCTCCGCCCAAGCCATCACAGACGGATTCAAAATGGTCGCCGACCAACTCAAACTCACCCTCCAACAACACGGACTCCAGGAAATCAACCCCCTCGGCGAACCCTTCGACCCCAACGCCCACGAAGCCCTCGGACAAAACCCCCACGACACCCTCCCCGAAAACCACATCACCCACGTCCACCGCATCGGCTACCGCCTCCACGACCGCCTCGTCCGCCCCGCCAGCGTCCTCCTCTCCACAGGCCCCCAATAACCCCAAACGAACAACAACATCCACCACCACCACCGCACATGGCAGACGACTACTACACACTCCTCGGCATCGAACGCAACGCCGCCCCCGACGACATCAAAAAAGCCTACCGCAAACAGGCCATGAAATACCACCCCGACCGCAACCCGGGCGACAAAACCGCGGAGGAAAACTTCAAAAAAGTCTCCCACGCCTACGAAATCCTCTCCGATCCCAAAAAACGCGCCACCTACGACCAATACGGCCCCGACGCCTTCGAAAACACCCGCGGCCCACGCGGCGCCGGCGGCTTTCACGACCCCATGGACATCTTCCAGCAATTCTTCCGCGGCGCCACCGGCGGCAACGGCATCTTCGACGAGTTTTTTGGCCAAGGAGGCGCCGCTGGCACGGATTCCAACCAAGGCGACGACCTCCGCTATGACATCCAAATCACCCTCGAAGAAGCCGCCACCGGCATCGAAAAACCCGTCCAATACCGCCGCCACACCCACTGCCCCACCTGCCACGGCACCGGCTCCGAACCCGGCGCCAAACGCAAACACTGCACCGCCTGCAAAGGCACCGGCAGCATCTTCCACTCCCAAGGCTTCTTCTCCATCCGCCAACCCTGCTCCAAATGCTCCGGCACAGGCAGCACCAACGACCGCCCCTGCAAAAAATGCTCCGGCGACGGACTCCTCGTCGAGCAACACACCGTCACCGTCAAAATCCCGCCCGGCGTCCACACCGGGAACAAACTCCGCTCCAGCTCCAACGGCTCCGCAGGCCCCAACGGCGGCCCCCACGGCGACCTCTACATCCTCATCCACGTCGCCGAACACGAACTCTACGAACGCCACGGCGACGACCTCCACTGCACCATCCCCATAAAATTCACCCTCGCCGCCCTCGGCGGCACCGTCGAAGTCCCCACCCTCGGCGGACGCGCCACCCTCAAAATCCCCCCCGGCACCGCCAACGGCACCACCTTTCGCCTCCGCGACAAAGGCATGCCCAAACTGCGCACCCCGAACACCCACGGCGACCTCCTCGTTCGCGTCGAAATCGACGTCCCCAAAAAACTCAACACAGAACAACGCGAAAAACTCCAGGATTTCGCACGCGCCAGCGGCGACGACACCCATCCCGTCGCCGAATCCTGGACCGAAAAATTCCGCCGCTTCTTCAGCTGAGCGTTGCCGTCATGTGATAGAGAGCCCGATAAAGAGACACCTGATTCGAACTGCGGAGAGATAAGACTTGGCGTTTTTGGCGTAACTGGTGGCGATCCTACTCCAACTCTTCAGCTTTAGGAGCGCATTCTCCACCAGATGTCTCAGCTTACACCAATAGAGCAGTTGTGGAATAAGAGACTGTGCAAGCTTACGCGAGGTATTTGAGCTCAGTTGATGTAGAAGTTCCACAGACAGGCAGAGAGCAGGTTGAATTTGTCGTCGGCTTGGGGGAGTCGGTTGCGATATACGCCGGATGCGGCGTTGTAAGGTTTCATTCCGCCGATGCCATGTTCGACCACCACGCGTAACCCAGCGAGCAAGGTGTTCCATTCCTTTTGCGAGGTTTCCAGGGGACGCTTTTTTGTGCCTTTCCAAGGCAGGCATATGCCCGGATGTTTCAGACCTTGAAAGCCGCTGTCGGCAAGTATCGACACCTCGGGCGGGATGTGCGCAATTACCTGTCTTTGGTCGAGCAAACGCTTGTCGTGGCGGGCTCCGCTGTTTGCTCGGAGAAAGATACCCTATCCAGCGTTTTGCATCCACAATGACAATCGCCTTGCGTGTGTGTCTCTTCTTTTTCCCGGAGTAGTGTTTGCGCTGGGTCGTTTTTTTTTCTGCGCTGCGTGGGCCGCTCCGTTGCGTCGATCATCACTTCTACCGCCTGCGGAAAAGCCGCCGCGAACTCTTCCAGCGAGCGTATTTTGCGCTTGGGCAACAACTGTTTTTGGCCAAGCAGTTGTTCCAGAATAGGGAGAAGTTTATGCACCCAACGGCAGCACTCCGCGCTGTTGATGCCGCTGAAGATTCCCAGGACGTCGAAGCTTGGACAAACTTTCAGGTAGAACAGGATGAAGGCCAGTTTATGCCGTCCCGTCGGGATCAAGCTCTTTCTGCCAGCGCCGACTGCGCGCTCGCGATCTTTGCGGCTTGCAAGTTTTTCGATGTACAAAATCTCCATGCGCCCGGCCAATTCGTCGAACTTCTCGGAGCCCAAACCGAAGACGGCCTTCATGGTTCTCTCGTTTCTGAACATGCGCTCAAGTATTTGCATGCCCAAATGCCTGCCTCCTTCTCGGCTTCTTGGTAATGCCTATTTCCCAGCACGTCTCACAAACACCTGCGTTGTCTTCGTTATGGCAATGGAGGCAAGCCCAATTCCTTGAGGAACTTGTTGTGCGCGTTGGTGGCGGTTCGAATGCGTTTTTCGATTTCGAGCAGTTTGGCGTGAGTGTCCGCCAAGTCGATTTCCTCCTCGGCAACCGCGGTGCTGATGTAGCGGGAGATGTTCAGGTTGTAGCCTTCCTCGGCGATTCGCTCCATCGAAACGCGCTTGGAGTAACGCTCCTCCTCCTTTCGCTCCTGGTAGGTGGAGACGATCTTTTCGATGTGCTCTTCGGTGAGGACATTCTGGCGTTTGCCTTTCTCGAAGTGCTCGGCGGCGTTGATGAAGAGGACGTCGTCGGGCTTCTTACATTTCTTGAGGACGAGAATACAAACGGGAATACCGGTCGAGTAGAAGAGATTCGCGGGCAGGCCGATGACGGTGTCGATGTGGCCGTCTTTGAGCAGCTTGGTGCGAATGCGTTCCTCGGCGCCACCGCGGAAGAGCACGCCGTGGGGCAGGATGATCGCCATGACGCCCTGGTCCTTGAGATAGTGGAAACCGTGGAGGAGGAAGGCGAAGTCGGCGGCGGATTTGGGGGCGAGACCGTAGTTCTTGAAGCGAACGTCGCCGCTCATGTCGTCCTTCGGCTCCCAGCGCAGACTGAAGGGCGGGTTGGCGACGATGGCGTCGAACTTGGGCATCTTGGCAGGGTTGGTTTCCCGCAGCATGTCCCAATCATTGGTGAGCGTATCACCGTGGTAGATTTCGAACTCCGTGTCCTTCACCCCGTGCAGCAACATGTTCATGCGTGCGAGATTGTAGGTGGTGATGTTCTTCTCCTGTCCGAAGATTTTGCCGATGGTGCCGCCCTGATCTTTCAGCCGCTTGCGAATATTGAGGAGCAGCGAGCCGGAACCGCAGGCGAAGTCGAAGACGCTGCCGAGGTGTTTTACGGGGCCTGTCTTGGGCTCCTGGCTGTCGAGGGTGACGATGCGCGAGAGAACGGAGGAAACCTGCTGCGGAGTATAGAACTCGCCCGCCTTCTTGCCGGAACCGGCGGCGAACTGGCCGATCAGGTATTCGTAAGCGTCGCCGAGTGTGTCGGTGTTGGTGGAAAACTCAGCGAGGCCTTTGGCGATTTCCTTGATGATACCGCAGAGCGTTTTGTTTTTCGCGGGCTGGCGCTTCCCGAGTTTTTCCGAGTAGAGATTTATCTCGGAGAAGAGGCCTTGGAACGTGCTGTCGAAGGATTCGTTTTCGATGTAGTCGAAGCCCTTCTTTAGCGTTTCGAGAAGCTCATCGCTCTGATTGCGGGCGAGGTTGACGATGTTGGCCCAGAGGTGGTCCGGCTTGATGACGTAGTGAACCTTGCGCCGCATCTGCTTTTCGAAGTCCACGACGTCGCCGGGATTGTTGGCATACCAGATCGCGAGCGGCACGCGGGGATCGCCGTCGGCGAACTTAGGATAGTCGGAATCCAGCTCTTTCTTTGCGGCGACCTCGTAGTTGTCGGAGAGGTAGCGCAGGAAGAGAAATGCGAGCATGTAGTCGCGGAAATCATCCGCAGCCATCGCACCGCGCAGTTGGTCGGCGATGGCCCAGAGGGTCTTGCCGAGGCGTTGTTGGTCGGAAGCAGTCATTAAGAAATTCAGGATTTGGGACGGCGTTTCAGTTTCGCCTCGATGGATTTCAGTTCGGCCTCGTCGGCCTGGTCGGCGGCGAGGGCGTCCTGTTTTTTGCGGCGTTCGTCGAAGTCGAGATAGAGCGCGGTGGTGGACACCTCCATTTGCTCGTGGCTGACGCCGCCATTGCCTTCCAGAAGCGGGAAGCCGTTGGAGGCGATGATCTGGTCGATGTTTTCTTTCCAGAAGCTCATGCGCGTTTCCTTGCGGTTTTTGGCGCGGAGTTCGGCGGTTTCGAGAAAGATGACGACAAGGCGGTTGAGGGTGTCGATTTCGTCCTCGGTCAGGTAGTTTTTGGCGACGAGGATGTCGGTCTTGCGCACCCTGTCGCCCTTCCACGCGAGCAGGCCGAAATGGGGATCGGCGGGATTGGCCCGCGCGGTGACGAGCTCGGCGGCGGTCTGACGGGTAGCGGCGTGGAGCAGGGCGTTCTGGATGGTGGCGAAAAACTGCTGGGTGGCGCGGTCGGTCTTGTCGTAGTCGGTGCTTAGGGCGAAGAGGTCGCGCACCTTTTGATAAAAGCGCTTTTCCGACGCGCGGATATCGCGGATGCGCGCCAGCATCTCGTCGAAATGGTCCGGGCGTCCGTCGGGGTTTTTGAGCCGCTCGTCGTCCATCGCAAAACCCTTGAGCAGGTATTCCTTGAGGACGGTGGAGGCCCAGCGTCGGAACTGGACGCCGCGCGGCGAGCGCACGCGGTAGCCGACGGCGAGGATGGCATCAAGATTGTAGAGTTTGGTGGGGTAATCCTTGCCATCCGCGGCAGTTGTCAAGGATTCCTTGACAACTGAACCCTCCCGCAACTCGCCGTCCTCAAATATGTTTTGAAGGTGAAGGGAGATGTTCTGTTTTGTGGTGGCGAAAAGTTCGGCCATCTCCAACTGGGTCAGCCAGACTGTCTGCTCTTCGGCCCGGAGCTGGATTTGGTCTTTGCCGTCTTCGGTGGTATAGAGAATGATCATTTTTTTCGGATATAGTTATTTGGCAACATTTTGCGCAATGCCACGTCAACAGATTTTCCGTTGCTCTCCAGATAGAGTGAAATGTCCGCCAGCAAGGTGTTCGCCAAAGGAAAATCAATTCCTTGCGTCCTGTCCACACCTGCGCCTGTTATTAAAAGTTTCTTATACATAGTGTTGTTGATGGTTTATCTTGAAGAAGGGAAGAGCTGCTGCATGAGGGCTTTTTTGTGGGCCTTGAGCGCGTCGAGTTTCTGGCTTTCGGCTCCGATCAGCTCGTCCAGTGTGCTCAGGCATTCGGCGATTTTTTGTTGTTCGGCGGGAGATGACGTTGGAACGGGATATTCCCTAATCAAAGACAAGTCACCACGGGGCATTTTGAGCCCTTTGGCTCCGCTCATGACATATGCGATGAAACGGTCGTTCTTCAGGGCATGGGAAAGATACAGAGACCCGACAGATTCTTTGGCCCGGATAACGATAACGTCGTTCGAGGCTCCGCCACTTCTATCCGTTAGCCATATTTTTTTCAGATAAGGCCGAATGTTGGCGGCGAGGATATCGTTGGCACGGTAACGAACGACTGATCCTCCCGCAGGAAACGAGGACGGAGGAGAGAAGCCACCGAAGTCTGGCAGCAAATTCTCGGTGCTGACGTAATCGGCGCGACTGAACGCAGAAACGGAGATACGTTCGTCAACGAACTCGCCGAGTTCCTCAAGCGGATGCGCCTCCCAATCCGGCCCATCCCGAAACTCCGGAAAGCGCAGCTTGGGCGTGGGGGTGGGTTTGGGGGTGGCGTGTTTCATGCGCTCAGACATGGGCGAGTTTTAATCCCATCGAATTCGATAGAATTGGAGTGAGGAAGGGTCGCCCCTTCAGGGCTCGCAAATGGCGGATACCCAGACCCAGGGCGTTGCCCTGGGCTGGCGTGGGACGCCCCGTCGGGGCTGGTGAGGAGTCGCGAGGTTTTCAGCACCCACCACACAGCCCCTGTTCCAAGCCCGGCGTTGGGGCTGGTGAGGAGTCGCGAGGTTTTCAGCACCGAAGGTGCGACCTGTGCCAGCCCGGGGCATCGCCCCGGGTTTTCGGTCGGACATCCAGCCAAGCCCTGAAGGGGCGGCCTATTCCCAAAGGTAGCGTTCATCGTATGCGAGGTTGTGTTTGGTGAGGAAGGCGCGGAATTCGTCCTGAAAGGCGATCTTCCGATGATGTTCGACCTGCGTGGCGATGTAACGCGTGACGGCCTCGACGGCGGATTCGCTGACCGAGAATGCGCCGTAACCCGCCTGCCAAGCGAAGGCGGTCAAGTCGGGGGATTGGGTTTTGAGCCATTTGGACGACGCTTTTTTGGCGTCCTCGACCGCGGTGGAGAGGGCGACGGTGCGGTGGAGCGAAAAGAGGACGTGAACGTGGTCCGCCATGGAATTGAGCGCGAGGACGGGGGATTGCAGATTTTTGAAGACGGTGGCGAGATAGGCGTGCAGGGCCGGGCGGACGGTGTCCGACAGCAGTGGCTCCCGGTGTTTGGTCGAGAACACGAGGTGGATCAGATTTTTGGCGAGGGATTGCGGCATGGTGCGTCAGGTCGCCCTTTCAGGGCTCAAAAACGGGGAATACCATAACCCAGGGCGTTGCCCTGGGCTGGCGTGGGACGCCCCGTCGGGGCTGGTGAGCGCCGAAAAAGGCCGGCAATTCAAACATGGGCCGATATAGGATGCTCCGTTGGGGCTGGGGAGCAGTTCCAAGCCTCTCGAATTCGAGAGGCTTCAGAGAGACGGCAGCGACCATATTGTTGACGTCAACAACATGGTCGGAGGTTCGGGGGCTGATTACGTCGAAGTCGGGTTTCAAACCCGTCGAATTCGACGGGTTTAATTGTGGCGATTTCGCCGTAATTAAAATCGGTCGCGGCATGATTCGTAGGCGTTGAGACCGGAGGAAGAAGGAAGTGAGAATTTAGAATTGGAAAGTGAGAAATTTTTCCCGGATTCGGACTTCGCGGAAGATTTGGACGGACGTGGCGGCATGTCTGGTTTTCTCACTTCTGAATTTTCACTTCACATTTCGTAGGCCGATAGGCCGGAGATGTCGCGGCCGGCGGCGCGCTTTTTGAGCAGGGGCACGAGGTCTTCCATGAGCGCGAGCTCGGCGACGCGGCGGGTCTTCCAGTTGAGGCCGAGAGGAGCGAGGAGTTCGGTGAGCTGCTCGCCGTCGAAGACCATGCGCTGGAGGATGGCGTCCACGAAGGGCTGGAGGCGGTCGGTGGCGAGGGCGTGTTTTTGCGCGATGGCGGCGAGTTCGGCGGCGTGGCGCTCGTCGCGGAAGTGGCGGTAGCCGGCTTCAATCTCCTTTTGATTGAGGCCTTGGCCGGCTTGGAGGGTGCGGACGTAATCGGTGATGGTCTCGCGTTCGTCCATGAACTTGGCGTCGGCGAGGATGAGGCCGATGAGCTGCTCGCGGTTCATCGTCTGCCTGGTCGGGGCTTCGTGGGAGAAGCGGGCGAGCAGGCCCATGATGTAGTCGTAGTCGATGTAGGCGGAGGCGAAGAGGACGAACTCGAAGTCGAGGGACTCGACGGCGGGGTTGGGGGTGGCGTCGGGTTTGGCCTGCCCGGCTTTGAGGCGCTGGGCGGTCTCCAGGTAAACGCCGCGGAAGGCGTTGAGCTCGTCCGGCGGCAGGAGTTGGGCGAGCTCGGCGCGGGTCTCGGGCGGGAGGTCGGTGTATTGGTCGAGCTGGGTCTTGAGGCGCTGGACTTCGCGGAAGCGCTCAATAAAGGCGGCGCGGGCTTCGTCGCCGCGCAGGGCGGGCACGGCCTCGGGCACGGGTTCGAGGTCCTGCGAACGCATGAAGTCGTCGAGTTTGCCGAGGGCGGTCTTGAGTTTCTCGACAACCTTGGGGGCGGGCTCGACCAGCCAGATTTCGCGGGCCTGGGTGCCGCTGCCGACACCGGAGAAGAGGACGATGGCGGCGTCCACGGCGGTCTGCTGGGCGCGGAAATCGAGGATCTGGCCGTGGGGTTTGGTGGCGTTGAGGACGCGGTTGGTGCGGGAGAAGGCTTGGATGAGTCCGTGATGCTTCAGGGTTTTGTCAACGTAGAGGGTGTTGAGGAACTTCGAGTCGAAGCCGGTGAGGAGCATGTCCACGACGATGGTGACATCGATCTTGTGCGCGTGCTTCGCGTCGGGATAGGCCTTGCGCAAATCCGCGTCGGGGAAGCGCTGGTCTTTGATGCGTTTCTGGACGTCCTGGTAGTAGAGGTCGAACTCGGCGATGGAGTGGTTGGTGCCGTAGCGGGTGTTGTAGGCGTCGATGATGGCGCGAAGGGTGGCTTTTTTGTGCTCGGGGTCTTTTTCGTTGTCCTGCCTTTCCTGCTGCAGGTCTTCCTGGAGCTGCTGCACGTCGGGGTTGCCCTCGGCGGGCGGGGAGAAGACGCAGGCGACCTTGAGCGGAACAAAGTCGGGATCGGCGGCCTGGCGCTCAGCCTGGACGGTTTGGAAGAGCGCGTGATACTCGATGGCGTCGTCGATGGAGGCGGTGGCGAGGAGGGCGTTGAAGCGGCGGGCGTGAGTGGCGGCATCGTGGTTATCGATGATCGCTTTGACGACGGCGTGTTTTTCGAGCAACCGTCCGGGCGTGGGGGCGGCTTCCCCCGCGAGCTTGTAATAGTCCACGTGGAAGCGCAGGACGTTTTTGTCCTCGATGGCGTGGGTGATGGTGTATTTGTGCAGCTCGCGCTGGAAGATGTCCCCGGTGGTGAGCAGGGAGGCATTTTCGCCCGCGATTTGAACGCGGGTGGCGTTTTGCTCGAAGATGGGCGTGCCGGTGAAGCCGAAGAGCTGGGAGCGGGGGAAGAAGGTCTTTATGGCCTTGTGGTTTTCGCCGAATTGGGAGCGGTGGCATTCGTCGAAGATGAAGACGAGGCGCTTGTCGCGGAGCGGCTCCAGGCGTTCGCGGAAGTTGCGTGTGCCACTCTCATCGAGGGCGAGGCCGAGCTTCTGGATGGTGGTGACAATGACCTTGTCGGACTTGTCGTCGGAGAGGAGGCGATCGACGAGGGCGCGGGTGTTGGTGTTCTCCTCGACGCAACCCTCCTGAAAGCGGTTGAACTCCTCGCGGGTCTGCCGGTCGAGGTCCTTGCGGTCCACGACGAAGAGGCATTTGTCGATCTGGTCGTTTTCCTTGAGGAGAGTGGAGGCCTTGAAGGAGGTGAGGGTTTTGCCGCTGCCGGTGGTGTGCCAGATGTAGCCATTGCCGTTGTTCTGCTCGATGCAGTCCACGATGGCCTGGACGGCGTAGATTTGATACGGGCGCATCATGAGGAGCTTTTGCTCGCTCTGGATGAGCACCATGTAGCGGCTGATCATGCGTCCGAGCTCGCATTTTTGCAGGAAGCGGTCGGCGAAGTCGTCAAGGTGGACGACGGGTTTGTTGTCGCGGTCGGACCAACGGTAAACGGGGAGGAACTGCTCGTCGGCGTTGAAGGCGAAGTGACGGGCGTTGTTGTTGGCGAAGTAGAACGTCTCGGTGCGGTTGCTGACGATGAAAAGCTGGACGAAGCAGAGGAGCGTGCGGGTGTAGCCGTTGCCGGGGTCGGCCTTGTAATCGACGATCTGCTCCATGGCGCGGCGCGGGCTGACGCCGAGAGTCTTCAGCTCGATCTGGACGACAGGGACGCCGTTGATGAGAAGGATGACGTCGTAGCGGTGGTGGCTGTAGTCGGTGTTGATGCGGAGCTGGTGGACGACCTCGAAGTCGTTTTTGCACCAGTCGCGGATGTTGACGAGGGTGTAGGAGAGCGGGGTGCCGTCGTCGCGGGTGAAGTCGTTTTTCTCGCGGAGGCGGACGGAGGTTTTGAAGACGTCGGGGGAGACGAGATCGTCGAGCAGGCGCTGGAATTCGCTGTCGGTGAGTTTGACGCGGTTGAGGGCTTCAAATTTTTCGCGAAAATTCTTTTCCAACGAGGCGCGATCACGGATGTCGGGACGGAGGGTATATTTGAGTTCGCGCAGCTTCTCGATGAAATGCTGTTCGGCTGGCTTTCAGATAGATTCTCGGGTGTGGCAGGCATGAATGATAGGATACGCAAGAAAACAAAATTTGCGGGTGCCTTCAATTGCAAGATTGCGTTAGCGCTGAAAAAATCCGTTGTCCGGCGCCGCCATGCCATGCCTCAATGTACATGCCATGAACGTCACCATTTGGAACGAACACCGCCACGAGAAAACCAATCCCCGCGTCGCCGCCCTCTATCCGGGTGGCATACACGAGGCCATTGCCGCCCCCCTGCGCGCGCACCCCGCGGTCGGTACCGTGCGGACCGCCACGCTGGACGATCCCGAAAACGGGCTCCCCGTGCGCGTTCTCGACGCCACCGACGTTCTCCTCTGGTGGGGGCACGTGGCGCACAAGGAGGTTTGCGACAGCACCGTGCAGCGTGTCCAGAAGCGCGTCCTTGAGGGCATGGGGCTCATCGTGTTGCATTCCGCGCATCATTCCAAGGTGTTCAAGGCGCTCATGGGGGACACCTGCTCGCTCCGGTGGCGTGAGGCCACGGACAGGGAACGCCTCTGGGTGGTGACGCCCGCGCATCCCATTGCCGCGGGACTTCCGGCCCACTTCGAGCTGCCCGCTGAGGAAATGTACGGGGAGCCCTTTGGTATTCCGGCGCCCGAGCACGTGGTTTTCATTTCATGGTTTACCGGGGGCGAGGTGTTTCGAAGTGGCGTCACGTGGCAGCGTGGCAACGGGCGGGTGTTCTATTTCCGTCCCGGGCACGAGACCTATCCCACCTACCACAACGCCCATGTGCAGCGAGTCATCGCCAACGCCGTCCAGTGGGCGCGTCCGGTGGTGCGCATTGCCGACGCCTGTCCCAATACCGCCCCATTGGAGCCGTTGCCGTGAATTTACCCGTTCTCGTGGCTGAGCTGGAGCAACCCTTGGAAAAGCCCGTTTCCGATGACGGGCGCGGGGATGTATTCCGGGGGCAATTGCGCGTGCAAGTGGGTGATGAGCTTTGAGGGAACGTCTCCCACGGGCCAGTGATACCAGTGGCGCGCATAGCCCTCCAGTGGCGTTGCCTCGCCATCCCCCCCGGATTGTGCCGCCAGAAGCGGAAGCAGGGCGTCGCAAACCAAGGTGTGAAAACGTGTTCCGCCAATGGTTCCGGCCAGAGTGTTTTCACGGAGATGCCTGGCCATCGCCGAAAACCGCGTTGATTTGCGGAAGCGCGCGCTGTCGTGCGTGTGCGCGATCGACGTGGTGCTGGAAAGCGTTTCCCCCCATTTTTTCACTCCCTCCGGCCAGTCCGGTCGTGCGGACAAAAGGCTCAGGTATTGTTCGAGACGACGGCGCGGATGGTTCGGCGGGCGGTTGCCCGCAAGACGCCATTGTCCACGCTGTTCCTCAAAAAGCGCGCCGGCGGTGGCGTCGCGCATCGCGTCAAGGGGATGCCGCAGGGACAGCGCTGTCATGGGCGCGCGATTGCGCCTCAAGCCCAGCGTCTCCAGCGCGAGCTGGTGGCAGGATTCGCGCCAGCCGTGCGCCGCGAGACGGTGCCGTGCGAAACGGACTTTCTGGGACCACCGCGCCGCGGCCTTCTCCTGAAGGAGCCGGTGGCGGCTGCCGGCGGGATGGGCATCGAGAATTTCCTGCCAGCGTGTTTGCTCGCGCGACTCAAGCGCGTGGAGCGCGTCGCTGTTGACGCAGTCCTCAATGTCCTCGCTCAAGAATGGGAGCAGAACCAAAGTTTCAAGGGGACGCCCGGAGTGCGTGTATTCCGGCTGCGTGCCGCGCGGTGGGAAAAGCAATAAATGCAGGACGACCTTGTCGTAAGCCGGATCGTTGTGGTGTCCGTGCGCGCGCCAATCCTCGGCATAAAAATGCGCCTCGATGTCCCCATGCACGGGGCGCCCATCCAATTCAATGAGCGCCCCGGTGAAATCCGGCCCCTCGAAATGGTTCCAGTCCCCAGGGTTGATCAACCGGAGGGTTTTGCCGCTAAGCGTGCGCAACCCTTCCTGAATGCAGTCCCCCGTCCACCAGATTTTCTGAAGGACACGTTCGGAGATGCTCACGGGGCCGTAGGGGCCGGTAATTTCAGCGAGACGCAGTGTTTTCATGAGAGGCGGGCGTGTTGGTGGCTGTGTGGTTTGCGCGGCGGAAATTGCGCACAACGCCAGCGCAATGCCAGCGGGAAGTTTGAGTATCGTGGACTTGCCATGTCCAAATCCCGGTTCCGCCCCCAAGTTCCAAACGGCCAACGCGCCCCTCTCAGAAAACAGGGACCAAAGATTTTTCTTGCTTTCCGCCCCGAACCCCGTCTGATCCAAAAACACCCATGGAAAACCGCATCAATCGTCTTTTCCCGGATCGTCCAAAGGCGATCAATCAATTCCCCTCCCACGGAATCGGATCCCGAAAGCATGGCATGGCATTTTTGGTTTTGGCAGTCCTCGTTTTTCATCTTGCCATGTCAGGGTGTGCGGAAAATCCTGCTCAAGAATCTTCCAATGCACAGGAGACCGAACCCGCAATGTCTGCAAAAATTGAGGGAGAAACGCCGATACTTTCTGACAGGGTCAAGGTGATGGAGCATTTTGCAAAAGTCACCTCAAAAAATGAATTCTTCGCCTCGGGAAAAGTTGTTTTCCCTTTCTTTACAATCGGCACGCTCGAATGGCCGCACTTGAAGCAATGGGGCGGCAAGGAGCTTCTGGTTCATGGCACGAACAAGGCCGGGACAAATTACCACGCGGTATTTCTTGTGAGGGGGGCGGAGAGAACACCGGTTTGTGTGGCCGTTTTCGCGGAAGAAAAAGATGGCGAATGGAAACCCAGGGAACGAAATGGCGAAAATTGGTGAACTCCCCCGAATAATATTCAGGGAGAGCGCCCAAACTGTTGTAATGAAAGATTGGAATATGCAGAGATTGTGTTCGTTGGAGGATATTGGGACGACCAAAGCGCCATTCGGTCTGAATACAGTAATGGGGAGTATTCGCGTTGTCGATGACGCCCAGAGATTGGCTGTTTTTTTTCGAAAACCCAGTTGCCTTATGGTCATATTGGGCTTGTCGATAATATGTTTTTCAAGATTCGTGTTAGAATTTCCATCCTTTTTGGCACGGGAAGTTTCAGTTGGAATATTTGTCCTTTCCCTTCTCGGAATGGCAGTATTTTGCTTTGTCTTGTGTAAAGTGGTTTTGTCGGCAGTAAAATACGATTTTAAAATTCCTTATTTTTGTTACGATAAAGAAGAGAGAAAAATTACACTGCAAGGCGAAAATCGTGTGATTGACTTGAACGATGTTTATGCCCTGCATTTATTGAACGTTCTTTGGCTGACACGCAAGAAGGGTCCTTCCAGTGGATTTATGGCGGAAATATCCATCTTGATAAAAATGGATTCTGGCTTTCTAAGATACCACGTTTTCTCGGGAAATATTTTTCAAGCAAAACGTCTCCTCGCCGAGCTTAGGAAATGTGCGGACATTAAAATCATTTCGCAATTCAAAAGGCGGTTGAACCAAAGTGTTTTGATCTCTTCCCCAATTGAGGACGCCCGGGAACATTCCAATGAAAGGAAGCTTTAGATCATTCCAGCCTCCATCCTCTTTTTGCAAATCCCTGAAAAATGAATCCATTCTCACCAGCGTTGCTGTCGCCCCCGTATGTTTTAGACACAGGAATTTGCAGTGTCAAGATTGGCAATGCGATAATTTTGCCAAAGCATTCAAGAAAACAATGAGCAGTGACGCATATAAAGGACATTTTGCGGGAGCATACTGGTCAAGAATGGAAAACTGCAGAAATCAACTTAAAGTCATTGGGAGGGATGAAAAATGAAGTTCACCGGAAAGAGCATTGTTTTTTGCGGTGCATTAATTTGCATTTTTCACCTGCAAGCTTGCGTGCATTTATTTGATTTTTACCGTTACGAAACCAGGATTGTCAATCTGGACGATCGCGAATATTGGGCCACGGAAGATTCCTTTTTAAATGGAAATGTCACCAAGAAGAACAAAAGCATTATTGCACAAAAAGGTGTGTGGCGGTATGGATTTTCTTGCTGCGGCAACGTGCCTTTGGGAGTAAACGGGCAGACGATACCAGAGAGTTACAAGGCTTTGATTTTCTCTCCTCCCCGCGATGATTTTTTTATGAAGGGCTTGGATTTTCAAACAAGGAAAATAAATGCGTTCATTTATTTCAGTGATTCGTATCCCGATTGTGCAGCCGTGACCGTGTTCATTCATGAGCGCAAGTTGTATCTGGTTCCCAATGAATTTGTGGATGATGCGGGAAGACGTTATGATGCGTCATCGTTCATTCGCAACGAAGATGATGAGCTCATCTCGTGGGTAAGCGAAAACAAGGAAATGTTGATGGACAGCCAACCCGCCGGTTTCCCAATGGTGATTCCAAGCGACAACACTTTGAAGGAAAATTTCGGAAGCCCCATTGGGGGCGCCATAGACAATGTTCCCGACTAATTTTTGACAACTGTGGGGATCAAGACAATTACCATCGTTGGAATCCTGGTTATGGCGTTGCTTGCCGCTTTTTTTTACGAAGAGAACAGGCGTGTCGAGGCGGCGCGTTTGCCTGAGGGGGGCGCTGATTTAATCATCTTTTTGGAGGCTCGTCCCAATGCGTCTGGCATTCGCAAATTTGTGCGCAACAAAAAAGTCCATATCGAGGTATTCGGTGAGGTTGTTTTCTCACTACTGAGCGTGGCGTCCGGTCCGCCGGCGTATGTTTTCGATGAGACGGGCAAGCTCGTGGAATGGACTGCCGACCGCGGCTCCGATGCAGTGTTCAAGAAAAAGTGGGGGAATCTCGGCGAGGGAACGTTTATTGGCGCGGAAGACGCAAAGCGGATTGTGAAACGTGCTCGCGGCAAAATCCTCAGCTCTATTACAGGGAAAAAACATCATTCGTTTTGCGTGGAATTGATGGAGGCTGTTTTTTTGAGAAATCATAAGTCGCAGCATTCCCTGTCGAGTCAGCCAACTCTGCCTGAATTTCTGTTTTCACGGGCTGCAATAAAAGTTTGAATTTATGAAAAGCTGCAGGATTGGGATATTGTTTTCCGCCATGTTTTCACCGATGGGTTTCATGTTTAATTCTGATGTGTCTGTTTTTCATCCGGCGTTTTCAAGATCTTGGGTGTCGGCTGGCACTCCCTTCCATGCGGGCGGTTCTGAAACATTTTCCGTGTCCGGGTATTTTGGTGGATGACGGGGGATTGGCGCGATATTTGCTATGGGGAGGGGTACGTTATGAGGACGCCGCCCCATTCCATGTCATTGTTCAACCGGGTTCGACTCCATGCGGAAAAGCGCGGGTTGGATGACGCCACCGCGGGTTCCGTGGAGTGGCTTGGCCGTGCGAAGAAGTTTGTGCGCCTTGAGTGGCAGGTTCTTTTGCGCAAGCACCGCCTGGGTGGGGCGGGGCTGGAGATGGCGCGGTGGCGTGCCACGGTGCTGGATGTGTTGCTGGGGGCGTTGGTGCGCAGGGCGCTGCGGGAGGTTGGGGAGGGGGAGGCAGGCGCGGTGTGCGTGGTGGCGCTGGGGGGATATGGACGGGGGGAGTTGTGTCCGTTCAGCGACATTGATGTGCTTTTTCTTTATGATGACGGGCGGACGGAGGGGTCGGATTTGGTCGCGTTGCAGGAGCGCGTCACGCGCGGGGTGCTTTATCCGTTGTGGGATTTGCATTACACGGTGGGGCATTCGTCGCGGACCTTGGGGGAGGTGGCGTTGGCGATGCGCGGGGATGCGGTTTCGTGCAATGCGTTGCTGGATGCGCGCGTGGTGGCTGGCGACGAGGGTTTGTTTGCGCGGTTGGAGGCGGTGGTGTGGGAGGTGGCGTTGGGAACGGACGGGGCGCGGACAGCCCATGCGCGATTTTTGTTCGAGGGGCAGGCGCGGCGTCATGCGCATTTCGGGGGGAGTGTTTTCGTGCAGGAGCCGGATGTGAAGAACGGGGTTGGCGGGTTGCGTGATTTTCACACTTTGTGCTGGCTGGCGCGGTTGATGGGAATCGCGGGCGGGGTTGACGGGTTGGCGCGCACGGGGATTTTGAGGCAGGGAGAGGCGAAGGTGTTGAAGGCGGCGTATTCGTTTTTGTTACGTGTGCGCAATGCGTTGCATTTTCTGTCGGGGCGGGCGGTGGAGGTGTTGAGTTTGGAGGCGCAGCGGGCGGTGGCGTCCGGGCTGGGATTTGCGGCGGGGGACGGGGGTTGGACGCGGGGGATGGAGTTGTTGATGCGCGATTTTTACAAGGCGGCGGAGGCTGTGCGCTTTGCGGGGCGTTCGGTGGAGTGGGCGTTCTTGCGGCGATGCGCCGGGGGGGCGCAGGTGGCGTCCCTGGCGGATGGCGCCGCCGGGGAGGAGGGGGTTGTGTTCGATGGTTTTGTGTTGCGCGGGGGGCGTCTTGGGGCGGCGGGCCCGGATGTGTTTGACGTGGATCCCGCACGGTTGATGCGTGTGTTCCGCCATGCGCAGCAGTTTCGCGCGACGGTGGATTTTGCGTTGTTCCGCCTGGTGCGCGAGCGTGTGGAGTTGTTGACGCCGAGGGTGGCGGCATCGCGGGGTGTGGTGGATTGTTTTCTGGCGGTTTTGGCGGATGCGGGGCGTGTGGGCGAGGCGGTGGCGTTAATGCATGAGGCGGGGGTGCTGGGGCGGTTTTTGCCGGAGTTTTCGGGGATTCATTGCCTGGTGCAACGGGAGATTTTCCACCGCTACACGGTGGATGTGCACACCTTGTTGTGCCTGCGCGAGTTGGACGCGGTTTTCGCGGGAAAGACGCCGGTGGCGGAGCGTTACCGCGGGGTGTTGCTTGAGACGGACGAGCCGGCGATGCTGTATGTGGTTTTGCTCCTGCATGACATTGGCAAGCAGTCGGGGGTGGCCGGACATGCGGAGTCCGGGGCGCGGATGGCGGAAAAGATTTTGCGACGCCTCGGGGTGCGCAACGCGGCGCGGCGCGAGGTGGTGGCGTTGATCGCGGGACATCTGGCGATGTCGGAGTTTTGGCGGCGCCATGATTTGGACGAGCCTGGGAATTTGCGTTTGTTTGCGGAGTGGGCGGGTTCCGCGCAGCGCTTGCGCTATTTGTACGTGCTGACGTTTTGCGATGCCCGGGCGACGGCTCCGGATTTGTGGAATGACTATAAGGAGGCGTTGCACAGGCGCTTGTTCACGGGGGCGCTTGCGTGCATGGACGCGCTGGAGGGGGCGGGCGGGGCGGCGGGTGGTGTTCGTGAGTTGCGCGCGCGGGTGCGGGAGGTGTTTGAGGGGAGTGGCGTGGGAAGGGACGAGGTGGAGGCGCATTTGCGAAATGTGCCGCGGCGGTATCTTCAGCAATCCACGGTTGGGGAGGTGTGTTTGCACGTGCGCATGGTGCACCAGCTGTTATCGACAATAACGAGTGCGCATGGCGCGGGCGCGCTCTCGCCGGTAATCCATTGGGCGGACGGGGAGGTGAGCGGTGTGTGCGTGGTGTCGGTGGTGTCGTGGGATTGCGAGGGGTTGTTTTACCAGCTTGCGGGGGCGTTTGCGGTGGCGGGGTTGAATATCCTGAGTTGCAAGGCGTTCGCGCGGTCGGACCACGTGGCGATCGCCTCCTTTTGCGTGATGCCTGCCGCGGATGGCGGGCGCAATGGGGTTTCCGTGGATGTGCGCGAGGCGTTTGCGCGGAATGTGGATGAGGCGCTGGTGCAGCGGTGCGATTTGGAGGGGGCTGTCCGGAGGAGGGCGATGGCGGTGGCGTCGAGTGTGACGGTGGCGCGTGAGCGGCGGTGGCGCGCTCCGGTGACGCCGAGGGTTTCGGTGCATCGCGAGGTGGCGTTGGGGCGGACGGTGGTGGAGGTGGAGACGGAGGATCGCGCCGGGTTGTTGTTTTTTCTCGGGCGGTTGTTTTTCCGACACCGGCTGGACATTGTTTTTGCGCGTGTGGCGACGGAGCGGGGCGTGGCTGTGGATACTTTTTACCTTGTTCCGTTTGGCGGGGAGGGTGGACAGGTTTCGAGGGGGGAGCTGGAGGCGTTGCGGGTGGACGTGGTGGCGTTGCTTGATTGAACAAAAAAAAGCCACAGGCGGTTGCGCCTGTGGTTTTCCTTGCAAGGATATTGCGATCCTGCGCCTTAGGGCTTTGCGGGCGCGTCCGTGGCGGGCTTGTCGCCGCTTTTCGGAGCGTCGGCTTTCTTGTTATCGCAGCCTGTGACGGCAATGGCGACAACGGCGAAGAGGATGCAGGGAAGGATCTTGGTCATGGTGTTTTCTTTCTTTTGAGTTTTTGTTTTTGTCAGGCGCCTCCGTTGTGGAGACATGCGGGGGGACGATTGGGATGGCGTGCGTGTTGTCAAGATGTTTTGCGTGCGCGCGGGCAAACCGTCCTGTGCCGGGGCGCGGTCAGGGTTGTTCGATGGTGAGTGATGGCTCGAAGCCCAGGGTCCAGTCTGTGGTGGCGCGGGGGGGGGGCGGCGTGTCGGCGTGCGCGGCAAAGGCGATCATTGCGGCATTGTCGCCGCTGTGCCGCGGGCAGGCGATGTGCAGTGGCAGGTGGTGGCGTTTGGCGAGTGTTGCGAATGCGTCGCGCAGGGCTTGGTTGTTGGCGACGCCGCCGGAGAGGCCGAGGCTTGCGTAGGTGTTGTGCGCGAGCCGGGCGTGGGTTTTTGCAAGGAGTTGTCCGACGATTGCCGCCTGGTAGCTTGCGCAGATGCCGGGCATTGCGGTGGCGAGCGCGGTGTCGTCGAGTTTTTCCAGTTTGTAGCGCAGGCTTGTCTTGAGGCCCGAGAAGGAGAAACGCGGGTCGTTTTTTTCGGGGATGCCGCGGGGGAAGTTGTGCGCGGTGGCGTCGCCGGTGCGGGCATGTTGCTCGATGAGCGCTCCGCCCGGGTAGGGCAACCCGAGGAGTTTCGCGCCCTTGTCAAAGGCTTCGCCGGCGGCGTCGTCCACGGTTTGCGCGTGGATGCGGGTGTGTCCGTCGCGGGCGATCTCGACGAGCAGGGTGTTGCCGCCGGAGACGACCAGTCCGAGGTGAGGGAGCTGGCGGGCGAGATTTTCACGAAAGTGTTCCGGCGCACCGGCGTGCAGCGCGATGAAGGGCGAGAACAGATGTCCGCGCAGGTGGTTGATTCCGACGAGCGGCTTGCGCCATGCGAGCGCGAGCGCCTTGGCGAAGGCAATGCCGAGGGCAAGGCTTCCGACGAGGCCGGGGCCGCGCGTGACGGCGATCTGGCGGAGAGTTTCGGGAGAGAACCCGGCGGGCAACAAGCGCAATAGCCCGGGGAGGTGGCGCAGGTGCTCGCGGCTGGCAATGTCGGGGACGACGCCACCGTATTCTCCGTGCAGGGCGGCCTGCGTGTGAACCCATTCGCCAATGATGCCGCGCGCGGGGTCGAATAGCGCGAGGGCCGACTCGTCGCAGGAGCTCTCTATGGCCAGAATCATGGGCGGAGGTGGCGTCAACGGAGCGCGGCAAGGCGCTCCACGTATTTTGCGAGCAGGTCAAACTCAAGGTTCACCGGATCGCCTGCGCGTCGTTCGCCCAGATTGGTCGCGGCAAGCGTGTGCGGGATCAGCCAGATGTCGAACGTGCCTGCGTCGTCGTTCAGCGCGGCGACGGTGAGCGAGATGCCGTCCACTGCCACGCTGCCTTTGTAGGCGAGGTATTTCAGGAATTCGCGTCCGGGGCGGATGCGGAGGCGGTGGTTTGCGCCATCGGGGGCGAAAAACACCACTTCGCCCGTCCCGTCCACGTGCCCTGAGACGAAGTGCCCGCCCATGCGCGTTGCCGGAAGGAGGCTGCGTTCGAGATTCACGGCTGCCCCGGGGCGCAGGAGGCGGAACGAGGTTTTTCGCAGGGTCTCGTCGAGCACGTCAAAGGCGAGCGCGCCCGCGTCGCGCGCTGTCACCGTCAGGCAGCAGCCGTTGACGGCGATGCTGTCGCCCGTGGTGGCGCCGCCGGCTGTTTTTTGCGCCGCGATGCGGAGCGTCCAGATGCCCGTGGCGTTGTTTTGCGCGAGCGCCTGGACGCGCCCTGTTTCCTCAACGAGTCCGGTGAACATGCGCGCGAGCAAAGCAAGGATTCCCCTTGCGTCCAGCGTGGAAAACGCCTCCCTCGGCGCCCGCGTTTCTTTTTAACAGGACAAACCGCGTTTCTCTCCATGTCTTTTTCATCCTCCAACGAAAATCCCCGTTCCCCGGCGCCGCAAGGGGAGGACTGGGGCCGGCTCCCCGACGGACGCCCTGTGCGTCTCCACACGCTTGCCAATGCAAACGGGCTGCGAGTGCGCGTCGCCACGCTCGGCGCGACCCTTGTTTCCATCGAGGCGCCTGACCGCGACGGACGTTTTTCCGACATTGCGCTCGGCTACGCCACCGTTGCGGAATACCTGGCGGGGACGGCCTATTTTGGCGCCGTTGTCGGGCGCGTTGCCAATCGCATTGCCCGGGGCCGCTTCACTCTCGACGGCGTCACGCACTCCCTTGCCACGAACAATGCGCCCGCCGGCATTCCCTGCTCGCTGCATGGCGGAGGGGTTGGTTTTGACAAGGTGCTTTGGGAGGCCGCCCCTGTCGGGGGCGACGGCGCCGCCGGGATTGTCCTGACATATCAGAGCAGGGACGGCGAGGAAGGTTATCCGGGCAATCTTCGAGCCAGCGTCACCTATGCCCTTTTGCCGGACAATACCCTGCGCGTTTCCTACGATGCCGCCACTGACCGTGCCACGCCCGTCAACCTCAGCCAGCACAGCTATTTCAACCTTGGTGGCGAAGGTTGCGGACGCGACATCCTTGGGCACACCTTGCAACTCCACGCGGCGCATTACACGCCGGTGACCCCGGGGCTGATCCCAACGGGGGAAATCGCCCCGGTCGCCGGGACGCCTTTTGATTTTACCCGACCGCATCCCATTGGCGAACGCATCGGCGCCACGCATCCCCAGCTCGCCCACGGTGCGGGCTACGACCACAACTGGGTGCTCAACGGCGACTCTGGGCAATTGCGTCCCGCGGCCGAGGTTCACGATGCGCACACAGGCCGGCTCCTGCGCATAAGCACAACCGAGCCCGGGATCCAATTCTACAGCGGCAATTTTCTCAACGGAACGGACAAGGGCAAGGCCGGGCGCCCCTACGCGCATCGCGCCGGGTTCGCGCTCGAGACACAGCATTTCCCCGACACGCCGAACCAGCCCTCCTTCCCTGGCATCACGCTCCAGCCCGGACGGAATTATCACAGCGTGACGGAATACTGTTTCGGGGTGCGTTGACAGACTGCCCGAGCCCTTGCATGGCGTCGCGCGCGCGGTGCGTGCTGCGCGCTATGGCGTCATAGGCCGCCTCGCTCTTGCCCGACTTGGCCACGGCCTCGGTGTATTTGTTTTGCTCTTCCGTCAGCTT
>JAITIB010000124.1 GCA_031279675.1 Puniceicoccales bacterium
GAAGAATACGCCCAAATGGTCGCCCGCGCCGCCCCCATCTGTGACAAGATGGACGCGCTCAGCAAAGAAATCGACACGATGTGCGCCAAATACAAGGCCGCCGACAAGTCCGTTATCAAAGGCTCCCCTGCCGAAAAAATCTACGACGAATTTTTCGCGAGTCAGGAAAGCTCCAACGACGACATCCGCCGCATCCTCCGCGACCTCCGCCAAAACGGCTACACCAACGCGCAGGTCACCCTCGGAGGGCACATCGGCACATTGGTACAGGCCCACAACAAGTTCCTGAAATCGCGGCAGGAGAAATAAGCCGTTCTTTTCGGGGCGGCCAATCCTCTCCATCCGCCGCCGCGCCGGTGGCGGACGCGGGGGAGGCGGCGGCCCGGTGCGGTCTTGGTGTTTCCGTTGGGATTGTTGCCCGGAAGGGAGGGCATGGGTTGATTTTCAGTCCGTGGCTGCTACAACCGGGCGCATGTTTGCAACCGAGTCCGAAGACCAGCCCCAGCTTTTTGATGTCCACCCCGAGGGCACAGACGCGCCCGCCCATCGTCCACCTTTGGCGGTCCGGATGCGCCCGCGATCGCTTGGGGAGATTCGCGGGCATGAGCACCTCATCGGCAAGGACAGCCTTCTTCCCCGCCTTGTGGCCGGTGACGCATACGGGAGCCTTCTTTTCTACGGCCCGCCGGGTTGCGGGAAGACCACGTTTGCCGAGGCCATTGCCGCGCAGACTCGCGACAGTGTCGTCCACCGGGTCAACGCCATCACGACGGGCACCGCCGAGTTGCGCGCGGTTCTTCATTTTGCGCGCACGCATGTCCGCCGGCGCCATCTCCTGCTCATCGACGAGATCCATCGGTTTAACAAGGCGCAGCAGGACTTGCTGCTTCCCGACGTCGAGGCCGGGCACGTGCGCATCATCGGGTGCACCACGCACAACCCTGGTTTTTACATCATTCCGCCGTTGCTCAGCCGCAGCCACCTTTTCCGTCTCGAACCCCTTGACGAGGATGCCATTGCCGGCGCGCTTCACCATGCGCTGCACGACGTGGAGCGCGGCCTTGGCGCCACGCGCGTCACCGCCGACGAATCTGTTTTGCGCACGCTCGCCCGCATGAGCGACGGGGATTTGCGCCGCGCGCTCAACGCCCT
This sequence comes from Puniceicoccales bacterium, assembly GCA_031279675.1. Taxonomy (GTDB): domain Bacteria; phylum Verrucomicrobiota; class Verrucomicrobiia; order Opitutales; family UBA953; genus CALNBE01. The sequence goes on from JAITIB010000124.1 coordinate 1,153, forward strand.
TGAGACCCTTGTTTCCGCGCATCCGTTGAACACGCCGTTGGCCGCCACCGATCTGGCCACTTACGCGCGCGAGCGCCACTTGCGCTACGACGCCGCCGAGGACGAGCACTACGACACTGCGTCCGCCCTCATCAAATCCATCCGTGGCAGCGACCCCGACGCGGCGCTCTACTGGATGGCGCTCATGCTTCACGCCGGCGAAGACCCGCGATTCATCGCCCGGCGCCTCATTATCCTTGCCTCGGAGGACATCGGTCTTGCCGACTCGCGCGCCCTTGCGCTCGCCACCGCCACCCAGAGTGCGTGCGAAACCGTTGGGATGCCGGAGTGCGCGCTCAACCTTGCCCACTGCACGCTTTTTCTGGCCACCTGCCCCAAGAGCAACAGCGTCACCCGCGCCCTTGCCGCGGCGCGGGACGCCGTTAAAAATCAGCCCCGCCAGCCCGTTCCCCCTCACCTTCGCGACGCCCACACGAAACTCAACAGGAGCCTTGGGCACGGCGTCGGATATCTCTACAGTCACGACTATCCCGAGGGGATTGCGCCTCAGGATTATCTCGCGCGACCGCTCCTCCTCTACACGCCCGGCAACGCCGGGGCGGAGGCGGTCATCGCCCAGCGCCTTGCCCACTGGAAGGAGCTGCGCGCCGCGTCCAAAGGCAAGGGCCCGTGAGCTGCGCGCAATTTTTCTCCCATTTTCAGCTTGCGTTTCTTGGGGAAAGGATATGCTGGCGCGAATCACCGACGCCACCTCGGGACGGTCTCGCGGACGGCGGGAGTGATTCAACAAGTCACACAACCAACAAACATATACACTCATGAAAAACACATCCTATGAAACACGCCGTCTCCACGGCACCTCCGCAGGCGACGCCACCTTGGCGTTGAATTGCGTTACCCCCCCCCCCCCCCCTGCTAACTGTAGGTTAATCCAGTTTGTCAAGCCCGCTTTCCTTACTGCCGCCTCCCTGCTGTTTGTCGCTGGCGGTGTTCAGGCAGTGGATGTGACGCTCAATAGCGCGCAGGGTGCATATACCTACAATGATCCCGATGGAACGCTTACCATCGTGAATGGCGGGCGAGCCCAAATGGGGTCGTCGGCCTTTGCTGCCGCGAAGGTGATCGTTGAGGAAGGCGGTTCCTTCTGGTCTTATAATTCCGTGAGTTATATCAGCCATTTTGTTATCAGCGGCAACGGCTACAGCGGGGACAGCTATGGCAATGGCGCCATTCGGTTGGCCGGTAATTCCATTGGCGGGAGTATCACGGTAAGCGGCGCGCCATCCAATGCTCACGGCGCCCAGTATGCGGCGACCATTGCCGCTGTTGGTGCCACTACCGGACAAATCAGCGCGAATCTGCTTGACGATCCCACCACGGCATACGCGGACCAACTGTGGATCAATGCTGGTGTCAATGGCGGCACTGTCAGCCTTACCGGGGACAATTCGGGATTTACCGGCGACATCTATGTTCGCCGGGCCAGCGAGGGTTCCGACACCAGCAGGTTGCAAATCGGCTACGGTGGCACGACCGGAAACCTGGACGGCGACAACGCCGTTTATCTCCAGAAAAACACCGGGATAATCTTTAATCGCAGCAACGACATCACCTTTGCCGGAACCCTTGCCAACACCACCTCCGGGCCGGGCTCCAATCTTGGCAATGGCACGGACGGGCGTCTTTACAAGCATGGTGCCGGCACGCTGGTGCTCACGGGAAACAGCGCCAATTTCACCGGCGCGACCAACGTGGTTCTGGGCACCTTGCAGATTGGCAACGCGACGGGGAGCGTGGACAGTGGTTTCATTGACAGCGTCATCTCGCTTGCTGCGGTGAGCACCAAGGTCGTTTTCGACCGCGAGACGGCGGTGACTTACGCAAAGGCCATCAACGGCTCCGGGGCGTTTGAGAAAAAGGGCGACGGCACGCTCACGCTTTCCGCAGCCAACGGCTACACAGGGACGACGAGTGTTTCCGGCGGCGTGCTGGCCTTTGGCGCGGGCGGCAACATCGCCGCTTCGACCGCGGTCGTGAT
>JAITIB010000110.1 GCA_031279675.1 Puniceicoccales bacterium
CTCACCTCTCACTTCTCATTTCTCACTTTCTTCTCCCCCCGCACCCGCTCCAACACCGCAGCCTTTTCCGCCTCAGCAAGGCCTCCCGCCGCACCCCCAGCCTCATCCGCAAAATCCACTTGACGCACCCGCGCATCAGTTGGCACCTTCGCGTCATTGAACAGCGTCTCCCACGCTGTCGGCCATTGGGGCCGCCTGTGTATAGTGGGAGACGCTTCCTTCTTGCCATAGGTTTTATCGAGAAACTTGAGCATCTTGCTCCGGTTATAGTAGCGCGTCAACCCCTTCGCCGCCCAATTTTCCAGCCCCCTGATGCTGTCCTTTGGGTAGAAACTTTTCACCTTCGTTATCGTTATTCCCATCTTGTCAACACTCACCACAAGCGGAACAACAAACGAGCTCCCCCTATGTTCGATTTCACTTAACACAACGAACTCCCCTCGGTGCGTTCCTGATTCGAACACGGCAACCGGGTTTTGAATCTTCTCTGGCAACTCCAAAAACTTCTCCTTCGGGAATGGATGATTCGCCTGCGTCGCCTTGGCGAGCGTTGCGCTCGCCATTCGGATAGGTGCGTTCGGCAGCCCTGCCAATCGCAACGGCTCGCTCGCATTTCCCAAGACAAAGTCCGGCTGACGGTATGGGTTGACGCTGGCCCAACTCGAACGCACCTCCCGTCTGAACCTGTTCGCAGTGTTCAGTTCAGGCGCCTCTTCGGCGAACGTGACTCTCGCCCTGTCAGCATACAACAAGGACTCGCCATCCTTGGCCATCTCTGCCAGACGCCCAATACGTGGATCATCGTTGGCAACGGCTCTCGCCTCCAACAACTGCCTGCCGGACAATAATTTCTCCCCTGGCTGAAGGGACACTACCAAGGGGACCTCCGCTCCCTCCCCATTCCTCACTCTCCCCCCGGTGATCACGAGATATCCATCACCATCACGGAACACGGCGGCAGGATTCTCTAACAACGACGGGATCTCTGCCACCTGATCAGCTGTCATCCCCTGCCCAAGGGTCATCTGGCGGATCCCCTGCACATCCGCGACAATCACGGACTCGGGGACACCCACATCACGCAACACCTCAGGCGTCTCAGACAACCTGACAATAGATCCCGGATCTCGAATCACATCGACCTCAGGATCCAGATTCATCGCAGCCTCAACATGCTCACGCAACGAAGGCTCAACCCACTCCGCCCCCTCATCGCTCACCACTGTCTTTCCACCTCTCACAGGTACTGGCACAGCGCCCTCTGGCGGAACCGGAGATAACGGCCCTTCCTCAATCCTTGGCGAGAGAGCATCCCCCTCAGCCACTGGCCTCCCCTCAGGCACTGGCCCACCCTCAGGCACTGGGCCACCCTCAGGCACTGGGACAGTCTCATCAGGATCAGGAGGGCCATAACGAGACCTGCCCTCGCGGGCCATGCGCCGCTTCCAGCGCTGCACATTATTCCACGTGGCCTGCCCCTCCCTTGACTTTCCCCAACGCTGAAAGGCATCGATCGACTTGAACTGGCGCCCGAACACCTGTTCGGCGTTTCCCAAAAACCACGCCTGCGCCTCCCCGAAATCCTTCACGTCCGGGTCCAACTTTCGCACCTCCTTCAGAAACGCAGACCGGGCGCCCACCGTCTCCAATGGAGACAAAGCCGCACCGAACAACCCGCTAATAGCAGCAGCGATTCCGACACGCCCCAAATCCACCTTCCCCGTATCCTCTACCTGCCTGACAACATCCACCCCACCTCCAATCCCAGCCTGCTGCACAGCGCGGATCCCCGCAGTCTTGGCAAAACTAGTTGAGATCCCAACCGGAAGACTACCCAACGGGATAACATTAGCCACACCCACAGCTCCGATCGACCACGGTGCAAACTTTTCACGCGACCCCCGATCTTTCTCTATCCCCTGCGCCGCAAACTCACCGGATGCACCCAGTGCACCAGCCAACGCCAAAGTCGGAACAGTGCCAATTCCGGACGCTGCGCCTATCGCCATTCCCCCAGCCCCAAGCATCCGAAGTGGCATCAGATCCGACCCGGTCCCAAACTTCTGCAAACGCTTCTGAGCCGCATAAGGCAATGCTAACGTAATTTCCCTATTCGCTCGCCATTTAGCGCGGTCCGCGATCTCAAACTCACTATTCAGGTTGAACGCACCAGTCACATGCCCAGGTTCCTTGCGCTTAAGCAACGGGCCAATCTCCTGTCCAAACCTATACGTAGGCACGGGATGATCCGGAATCGTTTGCGAATACGCCATCCCCCTCGCCTCATCTTGCGTCAGAACATTGTCTGCCACAGCACGATTCAGCGCATTGAGAAAGTCTCCGCCCCGCTTGATAACGATGCCTCCGGATTTGACTAAATTTACAACACTGTAAGCTGCCTCCGGCTTAGAATCATCGGTAAACCCATACTCCTTGGCAAAATCGACATCCGCATCCGAAATAGACGCCGGAGCCACCGGCTCCTTATCAAACCCGAACACTGCGATCGGGTTTTCTCGCAACAAAACGCCCCTTATCCGTCAACAAAAACCCCGCAACCTTGAGGGTTGCGGGGAAATGGTGGAGCCGAGGAGAGTCGAACTCCTGACCTCTACAGTGCGATTGTAGCGCTCTACCAACTGAGCTACGACCCCTTGACTTTGAAAAACACGTGGCTTGTTGATGGAAGGGAATCCCTGTCGCCAGTCAAGCCACCAATTCTGGCATGCCGCGCGTCAGCCTTTGATTTCCTTGTGCAGTGTGCGCCGGTTGAGGCTCGGGTTGTATTTGAGTTTTTCAACCTTTTCCTGCATGGTTTTTTTGTTCCGCGTTGTCATGTAACGCGAAGGGCGTTTGCCCTCTTTCCGGGCTTCAGTGCACTCAATGATGATTGTTTCTCTGGGCATGTGTTTTGCGCTGGTTTGAAATTTTGTGATTCACGCGGGTAACTTTCCCCACGCTCAGCGCAAGGTAAAAATGCTGCCGTTGCCCCGATGGCAAGCTCTTTGTGTGCCGTGTGCGTTTTTGCGCTTTTCAAGTCCTTGCGTCTGTTTTCTAACTCCGGACGCAAGTTATGCCTCCGCCCAAATCGCTGCACATCCTCATCCTCGGCTCCGGTGGCCGGGAACACGCGTTGCTCAACGCTTGCATGGCAAGTCCGCTCACCGCTTCCGTTGCCGTCGCACCTGGCAATGCGGGCATGGTTGGAGCCGCCTCCTGCCATGCGCTTGATCTTGACGACATCCCTGCCACGGTGGCGCTGGCGCGAGAGCTGCGTGTCAATTTTGTCATCGTCGGCCCGGACGCGCCGCTTGCCAGTGGTGTCGTTGACGCGCTGGCCGCCGCCGGCATTCTTGCCTATGGGCCTGCGCGCGCCGGTGCGCGGCTTGAGGGGAGCAAAACCTATGCGAAGGATTTTCTTCTCCGCCACCGCATCCCGACCGCGCACGGTGAAAAGTTTGCCGACCCCGCGCTTGCCCTCGCCTATCTTCGCACACGTCCGCTGCCCGTCGTCGTCAAGGCCAGTGGGCTTGCCGCCGGCAAGGGCGTTATCATCGCGCCAACGCTTTCCGATGCGGAGCGCGCCGTGAGGGCCCTCATGGAGGAGCGTGTTTTTGGGGCGAGCGGCGACGAGATTCTCATTGAGGATTTCATGGACGGGGAGGAAGCCTCCATCATGCTCATGGTAAGCGGACGTCGCTACGTCATGCTTCCCCCGAGTCAGGACCATAAGCGTGTGGGTGACGGTGACACCGGCCCCAACACCGGGGGCATGGGTGCCTATGCTCCCGCCAACGTTGTCACGTCCGATGTCGAGCGGCGCATCGTGTCGGAAATCATCGAGCCCACGCTCGACGCGCTTGCCACGGAGGGGATTGACTACCGTGGCACGCTTTACATCGGGATCATGGTCACGCGCGACGGGCCCAAGGTTGTCGAGTTCAACGCCCGGTTTGGTGATCCTGAATGCCAGGTTCTTCTCCCGCTTCTTGAGACCGATCCCCTCCAGCTGATGCACGCATGCGCCAGGGGTGAACTCAACCCCGGGGATGTCCGGTTCAAAAATGGCGCCACCGTTATCATCACGCTTGCCGCCACCGGCTATCCCGGGACGCCGCGCAAAGGCGACCGCATTGTGCTTCCGGAAATTCTCCCCGAAGGCACGCAAATCATCCATGCCGGGACTTGCCGCGACGCCACCGGGAATCTTGTCACCAATGGCGGGCGGGTTCTTGGCGCCTTTGCGCATGGCGCCACGCTTCCCGAGGCCGTCCAGCGTGCCTACGCCCTTGTCGCGCAAATCCATTTTGACGGGATGCACTGCCGTGGCGACATTGCCGCCCGCCAGCTCAACCGCCCGGTGCCGTCGAGGTAATGGCTGGCGGTGCAAGCGCGTTTTTTTCCAGAAACGCCGCCCGCCAGTGGTAATTTTCCAGCAACGACAAATCGTCGTCCCCGAGAATGCGCCGCGCCCAATAAAGCGCCTCCACCGACGCCAGTCCCCCGTCAGGATCTTCCCCCGTCTTGCTCACCCTTGGGTATGCCGACACCACTTCCGGCGGCAAACTGCGAAACACCGGGGCCCCGTCCAGCCGTCGCAACAATTTCGGCAACAATCGCCACGTGCTGTCCAGCAGCAACAATGGGCGTTCCGCATCTCCGGCGCATAACACTGGCGCGCCCACCGCGAGCACCGTGAATCCCGTCGCGTCAAAACGCATCCCTCCACGCGCCGTCAAAAACGCAATGTCCGCGCGCCCCTCCAGCGGACTCAGGCTGCATTTTGACAGACGCTCGTTTGCGTGACGGATGACTGTTGTCGGAATCGCCCCCATCAAAAAACACATTCCTCCATTGTCACAGCCGCGCGAACACCGCCTGCGCCACCGCGGTCACAAACCCCACCAGGAAGACCATCCCCGTCACCGCCCCCGCCAGTGCGAGCGCAAACTGCCGCCCCATTCGCCGCACGGCGTCCCCCACGCACAATTGCAACGCACTTGCCCCCGTCAGCAGCACCGCCACGACGAACAATCCCCAGAGCAATGCGTTGAAATGCTCCAGCACACACCGCGATATCCACGGCGCCGGTGCCACGGCACGTCCGTGCGCATCCTCGATGAACATCCGGAACACCGGGTAACAAGCGGCCCCGGTCACTCCCGCCAGCAATGGCAGCAGCGGTGTCAAAAAAAATGCCAGGGCACCCACAACACGATCCGGGGGAATTTTCATAACGCGGCGCATGAAAACACCTTGCGCCTTGCGCGCGAGAAAAACCGTCGCCTTTCCCGCCCGTTCATGACTTGGGAACCGGCGGCGGGGCTTGCATGCTTTCGACGAATCGTTTTGCGCGCTCGCCCCCTTCCGTTCCGGGGTGGTGTTTGATGACAGATTCAAGTTCCCTGGCTTTGTTGCGGGCCTTGTCGTTCGCCTTCGACTTGGCCGTGTAATACATGCGCCCTTTGGAGTCCAAGAGGTAGGAGTTCCATGCGTTGATGTCTTTTTCGAACGCTTTCCGAAAGGCGGTCTCGGCGGCGAGTTCCTTGGCCGAGGCAGGGTCTTTTTGCCATTGCGCAAGCTCTGTGCGAAGCGAGGCGAGCGCGGGCTCGGATTGCAGCCCGAATTTGGCGGCGACCTTGAGAGTCCGGTCGGCGAAGAGTATCTTGTCCGCGATCGCGGGCATTTTGCGGATGATTTCGGGGTGGCGGACGAGCCAGGTTTTGGCGGTGGCGCGCAGATCGGGCGCCATGGGTGCGTTCGCGAGGGTGTGCCATTCCATGAGCAGGAAGGCCTTTTCGACCAGGGGCCCCGGACTCCACGTGTGTCCGATGTCCGAGGTCAGGGGAAACCAAGGGATTTTGCCAGTGCGGCAAAGGAAGGCGATGGAGGGGTACTCGCGGATGTTGTAGTCCTTGTTGCCGATGCTGGTAACGAGGCAGAAATTTTGCCGCGGGAACCCGGTGTCGTTGGTGAGAAAACCGGCGGCTTGCTGGAAAACCCCGGCGAAGCCCGGGCGGAGCAGCGCGTTGAAACTGGCGCCGCGGGCCGCGCCGGAAAGCCCTGTGGCGTATTTTTGCCCTTCGGCAATGCGCAGGCGTGCCACGGCGTCGTCATGGGCGGCGACGAAGTTCGCGTTGCACGGGGCGCCGTCGCCGTTTCTCGATTCCTGGAGCATGACCACGATGTAGCCGCTTTTTTTCAGGTGTCCGCCCATGGGGCCCATGCCCGCATTGCCGCTGGGGCTGGCGATGAACACGCATGGCCAGCGGCGCTTGGGGGCGGCATCATAGCCCTTGGGGATCCATAGCTTGTAGGAATATTCACCGTCCTTGAACGCGACGGTGCTTCGTCCGGTGCGTACAGGTTTCTTGCTGGTTTTGGCGAGTTCGCAACGGATCAGGATTTCCTTGCCCTCGGGGATTTTTTCCGTGAGCGGCGTGGGCGTGGCACAGATGGTTGCGGTGGGGCAAATTGTGGCGAGGACGCCGAGTGTCGCGGCAAAGATGCCGGTGTGGCGGGAAAAAAATCGGGCTTCCATTCGTGCCACCTTGAACAGGACGGATGGCTGTGAGAAGCATCAAATGCGCGGTGGCTGTCATGGGAACGCGGGGTCGGCCTTGGCTTTGAGTTTGAAAAGGGTGCCAGTGTATTTGCCGGTGGCGATTTGCTCGAGGATGCGCGGTGTGCGTCCGTTGGCGATGATGGTTTGGGCGCCGCTTTGCGCGGCGATCTCGGCGGCATGGAGCTTGGTTGTCATGCCGCCTGTGTTGCGCTGGCTTGTCGTTCCCGAGGCGAGCTGGCGGATGCTGTCGGTGAGGGTGGTGACGCGCGGGATGAGTTTGCCGGTGCCGTCGGGGGCGGTCATCAGCCCGTCAACGCCGCTCAGGATAATGAGTGTGCCTGCGTGGACGAGGTTGGTGACATGGGCGGAGAGACGATCGTTGTCGCCCACCTTGATTTCCTCGTTTGCGATGGCGTCGTTTTCGTTGATGATGGGGAGGAACCGGCGTTGCGCGAGGAGGTGCTCAAGGGTGTGCGTGGCGTGGCGGCAGCTTGTCCGGCTGTCGAGGTTGGCATGAGTGAGGAGCAGCTGCGCGCCGAGCAGGCGGTGGCGGCGCAGGTGGTGCTGGTATTCGCTCATGAGTTCAATTTGCCCGATGGTGGCGCAGGCTTGGAGCCCTGTCGTGGTTTGCGGGCGCTGTGTGAGCCGCATCGCTGTCATCCCCGCCGATATGGCGCCGGAGGAGACGAGCACGATTTCATGCCCGTCGTGGATGAGCTTGGCGAGCTGGGCGACGAGAAGGCCGATCTGGCGGCTGTCCGTCGTCCCGTCCTTGCGCGTGAGCAGCCCCGTGCCCAGTTTGACTACCCAACGTTTTTTTTTCATCTGCGGACTTTGTTGTTGCCAGACGCGATGGCGGGAGAAAAGGTTGTTTTCGGGTTTTTTCGCATGACGCTTTGTCTTGCGTTGGATACCCCGATTATTCGGAGCAGCGCCACCTTATTTTCGAGCGTTGCCTCTTCTATATGAACAATACAACTCGAACGACATCAAAGATGAGATCTGATTCAGCACCAGTCACACCAGTCACGCCCGAGGCAACCTCGCCCCAGGCAGCCAAGAACGCAAAGTGGTCACTGCCGCGAAAGGCCGTGCTTCCACAAGACTTTGTTTCCATCGCCGAGGGCGAGGCCTTTGTCTCGCGCAAAGCTATTGAGGGCGTCATGCGCCGGACTCCCATGTTTTGCGAATACACGCGCGCCGACATGGACAGCCTGCTTGACATGGCAAGGATTCGCTTTTTGCGCCGCAAGGACATTGGTTTCCGCCAGGGCCGTTTGGCCGAGGGGTTTTATGTGCTCATCCACGGTTCCATCGTGCTCGAGGTCAACCACGGCAACGGAAGGCGCAAGATCTACGGCGCCTTTCACCAAGGCGAAATCTTTGGCGAGTCGCAACTCGCCGTGCGGAAGCAAACCCTCTTCCGCGGCACCGCGTTGAGCGACGTCGCCCTCGTCCGCATCCCCAACGAGGCATTCACCCAGATGCTTGCCGGGAACACACGGCTGGCGCAGCGCACCATCATGGCAATGGGGGCGCGCATGCACGAAATGATCTCGCAAATCAGCGACTTGCGCATCCTCGACGTGGAGGGGCGTTTCCTGGGCTGGTTTGTGCGGCACATCCCCACCGGCAGCGCTTCGGCAACGGTGACGGTTTGCCGCAAGCGCGTCCTCGCCGCGGAGCTGGGCGTGACCGAGGTGACCCTCTCGCGCATGTTTGCGAACCTGTCCAAATCGGGCTTTGCCATTTGCAACGCCCGCCAGATCACCATCCCCGACTGCAAGGCGTTCTTGGAACACTTCCACTCCGTCCGCCGCAACCAGTGACGCGGGCCGGGCAGCCCGCTCCGCAAACAAAGCCGGACACCACTCCCTTGCGCCACCGGACGCAAGGGCGGTGCGCGCGGTGACCAAACGGCAGGGATGCCGCCGCTCCAAGCTTGGCAAAAGAGCCGGAACCGCTAAATCCCGCCCAATGGAAACATTCACCCGCAACGGACACACTTTCCAACGTTGGAAAATCGGGGCCTCCACCTACACCGCCTGCATGGAACGCGGCGCCCGCCTCATGCGGTGGGAGCTTGATCTGCCCTCCGGACGGCGCGAAATCATCCACTGGCCGGACGACGCCGATCTTGCCGACATTGCCACCGTGCCCGGCGGCAACCTCATTCTCTTCCCGTTTGCCGGGCACTGCTGTGCCGACGGCGCAAAGTCCGCCTGGTCTGATGCCGGCGGTGTCGTGCGCCCCATGCCCCGCCACGGGCTCGCGCACCAAGGCCGGTTCCAACTCACACATGCCACGTCCTCCAGCGCCGGCGCGCTCTTCCATCCCGACGCCACCGCGCGCGAAAGTTACCCTTTCGCCTGCGCCTTTCACGTGCGCTACACCTTTGGCGAGCTCGCGCTCGAGTGTGAACTCGAACTCGCGAACCTTGATGCCCAGCCCATTCCGTGGAGCGCGGGACACAGTTTCCATTTCCGCATCCCGTGGCATCCCGGCCTTTCCCGCGCCGACTACACTCTCGACATCCCCGCAAAAAAAACGTGGCGCCACTCCGCCGACGGCAAACTCTCCCCCTTCCCTGGCGTGCCCCGCCCCGCGACGCTCAACGATCCGGCGCTCAACGAAACCATCCACTCCAAGTTAAAAAGCAACACGGCGACATTCGGCCCGAAAAGTGGCGAGGAGGACATCCGCATCCAGCTCGGCGACGACCCCATTCCCGACACTTGGGCAAGCCTCGTCACATGGGCCGGGCCGAACAAAAGCCCCTTTTACTGCATCGCCCCCTGGATGGGCCCACCCAACAGCCCGGGGCACAAAAACGGACTCCACTGGATCCCCCCGAGCCAATCGGAGAAATTCCATGTCTCCCTCACTCTTGCATAGGGCCCGTTGAACCCGTCGCATTCCGGATGCCCGGATGTCGCCTTTCGCATATCCAATCATCCGGGATGCGATAGACGGGGACGGCTCACCGTTTCGTCTCCGCAGCTTTTTTAAAAAGAAAAGGGCAGTGACGTTTTTCGCCACTGCCCTTGTTCTTGAGTGAAGGCAGAGTTTTGGATGTTTCGAGGCGTCACTCTTTCGCGCCGCCGAATGCCGCTTGCATGGCGAGGA
>JAITIB010000113.1 GCA_031279675.1 Puniceicoccales bacterium
CTCACCTCTCACTTCTCATTTCTCACTTTCTTCTCCCCCCGCACCCGCTCCAACACCGCAGCCTTTTCCGCCTCAGCAAGGCCTCCCGCCGCACCCCCAGCCTCATCCGCAAAATCCACCCTCGGCCCAAACTTCTCCCGTCGCTCATTGCGAGGCGCAGTCAAATCAATCGCATCATCAGGATATGCCTGCTTGACAATCGCCACCAGCCCGGCAGCATTGGTCGCCGAAACTGGATGCGGAGGTTCTGGCCTTTGATACCCCGATTTCGCGGGGGAGTAAGCGTCCAGTTTTACTATTTTCGTCGCCCGCACATCATAAAGCTTATCGCCTGCCAAAGTCTCGTTAACTCGCAGCTTAGCCAGCCACGGTTTTCCGTCGATGTTCACAAGCACGTAGAACCTGTGTTGCCACTTGATCTTCGGTTTTGAGCCCCTGTAGGGGTCGCGCCCAAGCCAGATTGCATTTTCAATCAGCTTATCCAGCGCCTCAAGCGGTTTGCGGGGCTCTCCACGGTTCTGTGTCCCGGAATGCCGCGCCCCTTCAGCCGCAACCCCAATTTCCCAGCGCGTGTCCCTGTTTAGGAACACACCGGTGAACTTTGACTTGAGCCACCGAACCACATCACCGGCACGCATACGTTCCAACCCAGCCCCAGCGTCCACACTCGGAACACTCACCGGGGCGGACATGTCGCGCTGCCCTGATTTATCCTGTTCTGCGAAGTCCGCCCTGCGTTGAGGCAGAATCTTACTTCCTGTATGGAAGGTTTCTGCCAACGCATCCATAAACGCATTCTGCGTGTCGAACTGACCGAAGCCGTAACTCTCCAACTTCTGCCGTAGAATATCAAAATCCTTCGCCCCCTGTTCCGCGCTCGAAGGACGCCGGAACAACGCCAACAAAAAGATTGGATAACATCTCCCACCATCGCCAAACGGGCATCAATTCGCCCTAAAATCGGCCCCAAATCTGGCCTCTCCCTTTGAAATTTGCTCCAAAAATCCGGAACTCCAATCCCGAAAGCCCCGCATAGACATGCGGGTTTTAAAGTGGCTGCCCAGGCAGGGATCGAACCTGCGGCCAATTGATTAACAGTCAACTGCTCTACCGCTGAGCTACTGGGCATCGAGTCGATGAAACGCGCTCACTTCCGTTGAACGGAAAGTGCGCGCGATTAGGCACATGATAGCCACCCGTGTCAATAGGTTTCACATGAAAAAAAACCGGGGGGGGTAAATGGGCCGAGGGAAACCTTGACATCAGAAACACGACTCCAAACATGCCGCGCTTTCAACACTTATGGGAAAACAATACAACAAAGTCATCAAACGCCGCCGTGCCCGCGCCTACGAAGAGCGCACCAAAGAACGGGGCAAAGCCCGCCTTGCCGCATCGTCGAAAAAACGGCGGTGAGCTGCCGCAACACTTCGCAAGGCGAATAACGCGGGAATCCTGACATGCCGCCTCTTTCGCTCCTCTCCCTTTTACGCCCGGCCCGGTGCCTCGCCCGGTTCGGATGCATGGGCGGTGTGTCTGCGGTGCTGTTATCAGGTCTCGCGCAGACGGCCCATGGCGACGGGGACGACGCCACCGCGACGCCACCGCCGGTGCGCGTCAGCTATGTTTACCCGCGCTGGCAGGACGACGCGCAATTCCGGCGCATCAGCGAATATTTCACCGGGCGCGAGAACACAGGCGGCGACATCGTTGTGCGCACCCATTCGCCAGTGCGCTCGGGGTTGTATTTTCGCATCGGACTGCCGGTGGGGACACAGTTCCCCGCACACTCGACCGGGACGGTGGAATACATCCGTTCGGACAGCCCGGATGTCCGCACCCATGTGTTCGACCTGCCCGCGCTCTCACTCAATCCTTTCACGGAAATCTGCCTCGGGCTGACGGGTGAGAGCTGGCCGAAGCGTGACTTGAGCCTTGTCGCATGGCGCTTCACACTCAAGGACAACACGGGTGCCATCCTCGCCCGGAGACAAAGTTTTCTCTGGGCGCTGCCCGCGTCCAGGCAGTGACAAACGTGGAGGCAAATTCTATCGCCGAGGGCAAAACATCGCGCTGTCGTGGAAGACCAAAAAGCGCATCAGGGAAAAGTTGATCAGGGGCATCAACGCCACCTGAACCGCAAATGAGACATGGTAATCCCAGTCCCTTGAGTCTCCGAAGCGCATGACAGCGTAGGAAATCACAACCCCCATGATCGAAGTGGTGACAAAGCGCGCATAACGCCGCAACCCCACCTCCACTTCAAAACTCCAGTGGCTGTTGGCATAATAAGAGGCGGCGTTGGCGAGGAGGAATGCGCAAACATTGGACTGCGGATGAGAAAACGCGCCGCTCTCCACAAGATCGCTCAACACCACATAATGGATGGCCGTGTTGGACACACCGATGATTGCAAAACGCGCAAAGGGACAAATCCAAGCAGGGAGACCGGGCGGGAAAAGTAATGGTATTCGCATTCCGAAAATGGCGGAGAGAGAGGGATTCGAACCCTCGGTACGCGGCTTTACCACGTACGCCGGTTTAGCAAACCAGTGCTTTCGGCCACTCAGCCATCTCTCCGTTTGAAAAACGCGTCCACTCAAGCGACACGCCAGGCCTTGTCAACGCGTTTCCTCGCGCAACCACACCCAAGCCAAGGCGCATATCTCCAAGATTGAAAAGCAAACGCACCCGCGACATTCTCCCCGGCAGCATGAAAGAAAAAAACTCCCTGCTCCTGACCGTGCGCATCCCCGCCACATCCGCCAATCTCGGGGCCGGGTTTGACTGCATCGGTCTCGCCCTCGATCTCTGGAACACCTTCGAACTTCACCTCGCTCCCGGGAAGCCCGGCGCCGTCTCCGTGGAATCACACGGGGAGGCCGCCACCACGCTCCCCAAGGACCACACCAACACCATCGCCCGCATTCTCTTCGAGGAGCTTGAGGAAACACTGGGACAAAGGCCGCCCGGCGCGTTGAAAATCATCTGCACAAACGCCGTCCCTTGCGGCAGCGGCCTCGGCTCAAGCTCCACCGCGGTCATCGCCGGACTCCTCTTCGCCCACACACTCGCTCGTTGCGGACGCGCGCCCGTGACGCTCGACACACTCAAGCACACCGTCCTTCCCCGCGCCGTCGAGATTGAGGGGCACGGCGACAACGTTGTCCCCGCCCTCATGGGAGGTCTCGTCGTCATCACGCGCACGCCCAACGGGCGGCTGCTCACGCACCCCATCCCCGCAGCCCCCCAGCGCGTCGTCGTGTGCGTGCCCGAATTCTCATTTCTCACGGCGAAGGCACGCGCCGTCCTTCCCCCCACGCTTCCCCGCGCCGACGCCATTCACAACATCGGGCACGCCGTGCTCACCATCGAGGCATTGCGCACCGGCAACCTGCCCCTGCTCGCCAAAGCCCTCGACGACCGGATGCACGAGCCCTACCGCCTGCCCGCAATCCCGGGCGCGATTGACGCGCGCCTGGCCGCGATTGACGCCGGGGCCGCCGCCGCATGCCTCAGCGGCGCTGGTCCGGGCATTCTCGCTTTTGCCAATGCCAACCACGAGGCCATCGGCAAAGCCATGTCACGCTGTTTCGCCGACGCCGGGTTAAAGGCCCGCCATTGGACCCTGGGCACAAACGAACGCGGCACCGAAATCATTCCCGGGAACGCCCCCCCGCCCTGACCGCCCGGCCATTCACCACCCGGCAGATGGGGCAACAGGAACCATCGCAACCGCGCGCCGGACAGTGTTCGCGCCCGTAATAAATCATCCGAAGGTGGAGCGTGTTCCAGAGGCGCGCGGGAAAGAGTTTTTTCAAGTCATGCTCGGTGCGCACAACATTCGTCCCCGGACTCAAGCGCCACCGCGCGGCAAGGCGGTGGATGTGCGTGTCCACCGGAAATGCCGGCACACCAAACGCCTGTGCCATCACCACCGACGCCGTCTTGTGCCCCACCCCGGGCAATGCCTCCAACGCTGCAAACGACGCGGGAACCCGCCCGCCATGCCGCTCGCAAAGTATCCGCGACAGCGCCACGAGAGCCGCCGCCTTGCGCGAGGCAAGACCGCACGGATGCACAACCGTCCCGACATCCGCCACGCGCAGGCGGGCAAATGCGCACGGCGTGCGGGCAAGGGAAAACAGCTCCGGCGTCACGAGATTCACGCGCCGGTCCGTGCATTGCGCCGAGAGCACAACAGCCACAAGCAGCGTGAACGCGTCCGTGTGCTCAAGGGCGACCGCCGGCGAGGGATAAAGCTCTTCAAGACGCTGCGCGACAAAACGGGCACGTTCACTCTTGTTCATCGGGAAAAACTCACGTTCCCATGATGCCCGTGATCACCCCCCGGGGCGACACGTCAACACGTTCCGCAGCAGGCATGCGCGGCAGCGCAGGCATGCGCACCATGCGCCCCGTCAGCGCGACGAGGAAACCCGCGCCCGCCGCCAGCTCAAAGTCGCGCACCGTGATGCGAAAACCGCTCGGCGCGCCAAGCCGCCCCGGATCATCGCTAAGCGAATTTTGAGTCTTTGCCACACACACGGGAAGGCGTCCAAATCCCGAACGCTCAAAAAGCGCCAGACGGCACGCCGCCTCCGGAAGCAAGGTCACACCATCCGCGCCGTAAAAACGCCGCGCCACCGCGTCGAGCTTCCCCTCCGCAGTCGCGTCAAGATCGTAGGCGAATTCCAACGGCGGAATTCTCTCCGGCAAATGCTCCAGCACGGAACCGGCAAGCGCGACACCACCACTCCCCCCCTGCGAAAACACGTCCGAAACAGCAAAGCCAACGCCACCGGAACGGCAGAATTCGCGCACACAATCGATCTCAGGCTCCGCATCCCCGGGAAAACGGTTCAAGGCAACCACGACCGGACGCGCAAAACCGCGCGCCGCCTCCACATGCCGGGCAAGGTTGGACAAACCGCGCCCGACCGCGCCCACGTCCAAGACATCCAGGGCGCCAAGCGCGACGCCTCCGTGCATTTTCAACGCACGCACCGTCGCCACCAGGACGATCAACGCGGGATTCAGTCCGGACTGGCGGCACTTGACATGGATGAATTTTTCCCCCCCAAGATCGAACGCGAACCCCGCCTCCGTGACCACAAGATCCGCGCACGCCAACGCCATACGCGTGGCCAGCACCGAGTTGCACCCGTGCGCAATGTTCGCAAACGGCCCACCGTGGACAAACGCGGGCACCCCCTCGACCGACTGCACAAGATTGGGCAGCAGCGCGTCGCGCAACAACGCCACCAACGCACCCGTGATGCGAAAGGCGTCCGCGCGCACGGCGCTTCCATCGGGCGCAAACCCAACCACAAGGCGCGCGAGGCGTTCGCGCAAATCCTCCATCGATGTGGCCAGGCACATGATGGCCATGATCTCCGAGGCGGCAGTGATGTCGAACCCGCTCGCGCGCTCCGCCACCCCGCCAACACCCACACGGATGTTTCTCAACGCCCTGTCGTTGCCGTCCATCACACGCTTCCACAGCACCCCCCCGGGCGCGAGCGGCGCATCCCCATGGTGGAGCCGGTTGTCAATCGCCGCGGCAAGCAGGTTGTGCGCCGAGGTAATGGCATGAAAATCCCCGGTAAAATGCAGGTTGATCTCCGCCGCTGGCTGGAGCGTGCTCCGCCCACCGCCAGTGGCCCCCCCCTTGCGCCCGAACACAGGGCCCATTGACGGCTGGCGCAAGGCCAGCGCCACCCTGCGCCCGAGCAACTTGAGCCCTTGCGCAAGGCCTATGGAAGTAACGGTTTTCCCCTCGCCCGCAGGCGTGGGTGTGAGCGCGGAAACAAGGACGAGCCGCCCCGGCGGGCGATCGCCACGCAAGGCGGAAAGGGAGATCTTGGCCTTGTCCCGCCCGTGGAGGAACAAATCATTCTCGGCAATCCCGGATTCGCGGGCGATCTGGACAATGGGCTTCATAAGCGACGCCAAAGCGCACCGCATTCACCGCGCCAGCTCAACGCAAAAATTTGTTCGCCCAAAACGGACGCCGCGATTGCTTGGGAACCCATGAAATCCGTGGTCGTTTTCTCCGGCGGGCTCGACTCCACCGTCCTGCTCGCAAAACTCATCGCCGAGGGGCGCACATGTCTGGCCTTGACCGTGGACTACGGGCAACGCCACCGGCGCGAAATCGAGTCAGCAAAAGCCATTTGCGCCGCGCTCGGGGGCATCACGCACCGCGTTGCCGACCTGGGCGCACTCGCGCCCTTGTGGGGACGCAACAGCCTGACTGACGCCACCGTGGACGTCGCCGAGGGACATTACACGGAGGAGCGCATGCGCTCAAGCGTCGTCCCCGGACGCAATTTGCTCCTTCTGGCGACCGCGGCGGCATGGGCCTTCGCGGAGCGTTGCGACAGCCTCGCCTACGGCGCGCACGGAGGCGATCACGCCATTTACCCCGATTGTCGCGAAGCGTTCGCCGACGCCACCGCGCGCGCCATCGCGCTGGCAGACTGGCACACGCTCGCGCTTGAGCGCCCGTTTGTCATGCTGGACAAGACCGCCATCGTTCGCATGGGCGCGGCGTTGCGCGCGCCGATGCACTTGAGCTGGTCGTGCTACAAAGGGGGGGCGGAGCACTGCGGACGCTGCGGAACATGCATCGAGCGGCGCGAAGCATTCGCCAACGCCGGAGTGGAAGACCCGACACGCTACGCACCGGACGCGCCCGACGCGGGCACACTGGCAAAAAACGGCTGGAAACCCTGACCGCCTCCCATAGCGTGCGCGCCCATGTTCACGTGCTCCAAGACCTACGCGGAAATCCCCATCGCCCACCGCCAGCATCAGCATCCGGGGCGATGTGCCCTGATGCACGGGCACAACTGGTCGTTCACCTTTACCTTTGGCTGCCGCGAACTCGACACAAACGGGTTCGTCGTGGACTTTGGGAATTTGAAATACATCCGGCGCTGGCTCGACGAAAACCTTGATCACGCGTGCCTCCTCAACCGGGACGACCCGCTTCGCGATGCGCTCGTGCGCGCGGCGCCCTCCGCATACAAGATTTACCTCGTGGACAATTGCTCGGCTGAGGGACTCGCGCAGCATCTCTTCGAAATCGCCGACGCGCTGGTGCGGCGCGAGACAAACGACCGCGTGTTTGTGACCGGGGTGCGCGTGGACGAGGACGCGCGCAACAGCGCGACATTCCGCGCACACGGCCCCCGATGAACGCCGGTGCCACACCACCGCGCTACGCGGTCAACGAAACCTTCCACAGCTGGCAAGGCGAGGGCGTGCACGCGGGGCGCTCGGCATTTTTCATCCGCCTCCAAGGCTGCCCCGTGCGCTGCCCGTGGTGCGACTCGGCAGACACATGGCGGGAGGGGACGGGCAAAAGCGCGGCAACACAACCGGTGCCAACGCTGGTGGCGGAGGCCCGGGCGGCGGCGGGAGCCGAGTTTGTCGTGATAACGGGCGGCGAACCGGCGGCGCAGGATCTGGCGCCACTGTCGCATGCCCTGCATGAAGCGGGACGGCGGGTGCACTTGGAAACATGCGGCGCGTTCACCCTGCGCGGAAATTTCGACTGGGTGACCCTGAGCCCAAAACGCGCGGCAACGCCACTCCCGGAAAATCTGGCGCGCGCGGATGAGTTCAAATGGATCATCGCTTCGCCGGACGACCTCCTCCACTGGGCAGGGCTTTGGGAAAGGCACACACCAGCCGCCCCGATGCTGAAAACCCGGCCCGTATGGCTGCACCCGGAATGGTCCCGGCGCGCCGACGCCACCACGCTTGCCACAATCACCGACTGGGTGCGCACCCGCGGCGCACCCTTCCGCGCGGGCTGGCAACTCCACAAATGTTACGGCGCGCGGTGAGGCGCGGACAGGCTCACGCCCAAAGCCCGGGCGGATATTCACCCGCGGCGACAAGGCGCCGGATGTTCTCCTGAACGGCAGGCTTGTCCTCGCGATACGTGATGCCAAACCATTCGCTGTCCGTGCGCAGCACCTTGCAGGACACATGGCGCTCGCGCACCAGCTGCCCCACCGTGAGCGGGATGTAGCATTCACTCTTCAACTCGCCCCCCGATTTTTCCAAAAACTCCCCGAACACACGATCGAGATGCCCGAAAAGTCGCGGCGAAAAACCCCAGATGTTCATCGAGACCGGCTCGCGCCCCGTCAACACCACCTCCGGGTGTCCCTCCTCGCGATTGGCAATGACACCGCCCCGCGAAGCAATCCTGGTCATCTCCTCAATCTCCGTCAGATAACCGGCGGCGTCAGTCTTGCAAACGCCGCGCGTGACCGTTCCATTCTCGCTCAAGGTCTTGTCCAGCTCAAAGCCCACCATGGCGAAGTCCGTTGAATCCACGCCAAGCCGGGAAAGATGCCCGCCCACGACCGCATAAGTGTGGCGCCCATAAAAATCATCCGCGTTGATGACCGCAAACGGCTCCCTGACCACATCCTTTGCGCAAAGAATGGCATGCGTGGTTCCCCACGGCTTCTCGCGACCGGCAGGCACCGCGAACCCCGCAGGCAGCCGCCCAAGCTCCTGGTAGGCATATTCCACGGCGATCTTGTGCTCGAACTTCGCCGCAACCCTGTCCCGGAACTCACCCTCAAAATCATGCCGGATGATGAAAACCACCTTGCCGAATCCGGCGCGCAAAGCATCGAACACGGAATAATCAAGCAGTGCTTCGCCTGACGGCCCCATGGGGTCAATTTGCTTGAGCCCGCCGTAACGCGAACCCATGCCCGCTGCGAGAACGAGGAGTGTTGGTTTGGTCATTGATATGTGTGATGATCGTAACAAGTTGTCTGGTGAACGGACCCCGGAGAGAACCGCCACCATCACCCAGCGTAAAGCGCAAAACCACGCCTTCCGAACAAACGGACCCGACCCTCACAACACCCTTCGCGATCCTCGACGACGCCGCAGCAAGGCCAGTGCCACCGCGCCAATGCCACCCAGCAACGCATACGTCGAAGGCTCGGGTATCGCAATGCCCGTCCCCACCAAATCGATTCCGGTAGCATTATATTGGATGTCATAGAGATACCCGCCGACAGCGATTTGGCTGGCACCATCGTTAAAACCATATCCGTTTCCGATTGGATCCCCAAACCACTCGCTCAAGGCATAAGTGGAGTAAGCAGCAACGCGGATGGTTTCGGAGCCTGTTAGCGAAAAGCCCTCATCCACCTGAACTTCCAACTTCGCCCCATTGACGATGTCAAGATGCCCACCTGTCGCCATCCGTATCCCACCGTTGGTCGCCAAAGTTTGACTCGAAACCACTGTCCTGATGTAAGTGGAGTTTTGGTGAAAAACGACATCCTTCTCCGGATTGATGGATGAATATCCCCGGATCGCCAACGTTCCCGCCTTTCCCGGAGCTCCATCGGCAGTCCCAATATGGGCATAAGAATCCACCGAAGACTGATAAAATTCCGCATATCCACTCAAGGCAACGGAAGTGAGGGTAGAAATGGGGTCTTGAACAGGGAGTAATGATATGTAACCGGTAGGCCCACCAAAGCGAATCGCCGCAGGATTCTGAAAGGTGCCACGATTTACGTCAACATCTATCACAGCTGTGGCCTCAAAATTACCCCCCGCTAATGTCAGCTTTCCGGTTGAACCGTAAGTCGTTGAAGTCGTTCCAGGCATGCCAACGGACAGCCAGCCATTGACCGTCCAGCTGGACCCCGAACCAATCAAAACCTCGCCATGCGCGGGGCTATTGAGCGGCGGCGGCGACGTTTCAAATTCAAGCGCATGTCCAATGGAACTATGGGCGGTGGTGACGGTGCCTCCATTGATAATTTCCAATTTCCCGTATTGAGTGGCTGTGGGCCGCCAAGTCTCGACGTCTTTATAATACGTCCCTCCAATAATAAAGCCTACCTCAAGCCCAGCAACAAAAGGCCGATCGGAAAACAAACCGCCGCCCGCATCAACCCGAACAACCGTGGCAGACGTTGTCCCGGTGATTCTATCGCTGACGGCACCGACTGCAGTTTGATACTGGGATTGAGTCAGATCATACGGGGTGTCAATGAGAAGCGTTCCAGCGTAATCATACAACCACGCGTCCGCTTGAAGCGTGGGCGGTGTTATGGCGACGGACACGAGTAAACTCGCGGCGGCGGCGTTGAGGAAGCCCAGTCTGGGTTTCGCGTGCATGGATGACATGGTTTTCATAGGACGATTTCTATTTTGAGAAAGAAGGGATACTGAGGTGACGGCGGCGGGGCGCGCCGTCGGACGCGAGCACGAACGCCCGCAATCCGTTAAAAAAAACGAAAAATATCGGGAACGCGCCGACGCGCGACAACTGACTACCGTGTGTGCGGGGGGGGGGGGGGGGGGGGGGGGGGGGGGGGGGGGGGGGGGGGGGGGGGGGGGGGGGGGGGGGGGGGCGGGGGGGGGGGGGGGGGCGGGGGGGCGGGCGGGGGGGGGGGGGGTGGGGGGGGGGGGG
>JAITIB010000121.1 GCA_031279675.1 Puniceicoccales bacterium
CCCCCCCCCCCCCCCCGCCCCCCCCCCCGCCCCCCCCCCCCCCCCCCCCCCCCCCCCCCCCCCCCCCCCCCCCCCAAGTCAACGCCGAGGTGGCGTCGCTTGCGGTGCCATCATTGAAACGGCGCGTTATGAGGGATGTGTTTGTCATGAGCGTGTTGGTGTTTGGTTTTGTTGAGATGTTGGTTGAAACACCGCCGCCGCCTTCGAAAACTCTCCGAGGTGGCGTCGGTGATTTCCCGGGGAGTCCATTTTTCCCCAAGAAAAAGACAAGCGAAAAGTGATCGCCACGGATATCCCCTCGTCGCCGGAACCGCATTCTTTTGCGGCGCAGCCGCGCCAAGTGCCCGCGCGGTTGCGCACCTCCGGTTACCGTATCCAATAGGTTTGCCCCGCCTTGACGGGGAAGGCGACAAGGGAGCCTTCGGGCCTGGGATGGGCGGTGGCGGGCAGTTCGGTATCGTTGTGATAGACTTTGACGGGGCGCGGGGTGCGCAGGTGGCAGATGGTGTCCTGAGTGGCGGCAAGGGTGGCATGGGTGAGGGTGGACTCGCGCCAAGCAAGGGCGAGGGTGTAGCCACCGCGGGCGCGGAGGCCTTCGATGGAGCCGTTTTTCCAAGCCTTGGGGAGGGCGGGCAGGAGGGCGAGGACGCCGTCGTGGCTTTGGAGAAGGAGCTCGGCCATGCCAGCGGTGACACCTTGGATGCCCTGGTTGCCCTCAAAGGAGGGGGAGATGCGACTGTCTTCCTTGCCGGGGTGGAGGCTGACGTCCACGAGCATTTTGCGGAGGATTGCATGGGCGGCCTCGGCGTCACCGAGACGGGCATACTGGTTGATTTTCCAAGCGCCGGACCAGCCACGGTTGTTGGTGCCACGGCGTTTGAGGGCGACGCGCACGGCGTCGGCAAGCGCGGGAGTTTTGCGGGAGGTGATGTCGTCGTCAGGGTAGGCGGCGTAAAGGTGGGAGAGGTGACGGTGGGTGACCTCCGCTTCATTGAAATCGTAATACCATTCCTGAAGCTGTCCGTGCCGTCCAATTTTGTGCGGGGGGAGGCGTTTGAGGGCGGCGGTGGCGGCAGCGGCGAGCGTGGGGTCTTCGCCAAGAGTGGCGGCGGCGGCGGTGTAGTCGCGCAGGAGACGGCGGATGAGTTGGATGTCGCCGGCGCTGCCATAGCTGACGGCGCGGGTTTTTCCCTTGTCGTCGCGGAAAGAGTTTTCGGGGGAAGTGGAGGGACAGGTGACGAGGTGCCGGTGTCCGCTGTTGGGCTCAGGCGTGAGGTAGGCGAGGACGAATTCGGTGGCGCCCTTGAGGAGCGGGTAGAGGCGACGGAGGTAGGCGCGGTCGTCAGGGGCGTAGAGGTGGTGTTCGTAGAGTTGCTGGAGGAGCCAGACGCCGGCGAGGGGATACGTGGCCCAACAGGGCCGCACGTCAGTGGGGGCGGTGTTGAACCAGATGTCGGTGCCATGGTGGGCGCACCAGCCGGGGCTGTTGTAGAGCTCGCGGGCGGTGCGGGCGCCAGCCTTGGCGAGTTGCTCGGTGAAGCGCAGGAGGGAGTCGTTGAGGACTGGAAGGTTGGTGTTCTCGACGGGCCAATAACATTCCTGAAGGTTGATGTTGAGCGTCCAGCGTCCGCGCCAACGCCCTTCGATGTCGTCGAGCCAGATGTTATGGTTGTTAAAAGCGAGGGTGCCTTCGCGGGCGGCGGCAAGGAGGAGGTATCGCCCGTATTGAAAATAGCGGGCTTCGTAAGCGGGGTCGGTGGCGCCCTTGCGAAGAGCCTCCATGCGGGCGGTGGTGGTGGCACGGGGGGCGGGGTCATCGCCGAGGTGGAGGCGGCAGGCGGCAAAAAGGGGACGGTAGTCGTCGAGGTGACGTTGGCGAAGGCGGGTGTGGGGAATGACGGCGTCACGAAGATAGTCTTCGCGCAGAGGATTGTTGTAAATCAAGGCGGAGTGAGGACGGAGGGGAATGGTGGCGTCACGAATGTATCTCTCGCAGCGCGCGCGGGCATCGGCGGAAACATCGTTCCAATCAACCCAGTTGGTGGCCCCGGCAAGGACGAGGGTAATGGTGGTCGCACCGCGGATGATCAAGGTGTCGTCGCGGG
The DNA here is from genome assembly GCA_031279675.1 of Puniceicoccales bacterium. Classification (GTDB taxonomy): domain Bacteria; phylum Verrucomicrobiota; class Verrucomicrobiia; order Opitutales; family UBA953; genus CALNBE01. Next base: position 2,106 of record JAITIB010000121.1, read on the forward strand.
AACCGCGTCGGAGCGTGCCACCGTCGTGGCGGGCATTCAGGATGGCGTGCCATCGCATTTGCGGCGGGAGAATGCGTTTCCGGGGATTGGTGATTTTCATCTGCTCACCGGTGAGGGTGGTGCCACCGAGGGCTATGCTGCCGCTGTCGGGCGCGGCAAACGCCGTGGCGCTGGGCTGGAGACTGCTCAGGCGGGTGTCGAGGTCGAGCTTCCCGGGCTGGTCGGCACTGAGGCGGATGACGATGACTTGGTCGGGGTAACTGGCAAAAATCTCACGTGTGTAATTAACGCCCTCGTGGGTGTAGCGGACAGTGACGATGCCGTCGTCCATGTTGAGCGCGCGCCAGTAGCGCGAGACTTTGTCCGGCGCGTGCCCGGGGAAGTCGAGATGGAGCCGCCCCATGGGCTGGTAAGCCTGGACGGACTGCGGGTCACTGTTGAGTTTTTGCACCTCGGCATCGGCGCGCTGCCAGTCATGAGCAAAGGCGTGTTTGCGGACCCGGTCGAGGATGCGCGGGCCGTCGGGATTGTTGGGATTGTAGGGGCCGCCCGTCCAAAGCGTCTCGTCGTTGAAGGGGATGATTTCGCGGTCAACGGCACCGCGCACCATGGCGGCAAAACGCCCGTTCCCGATAGGAAGGCCCTCCCAAAACTTGACGCCGGGCTTGTCGTAACCCCATTCCATGGGGACTTGGGGGACGGCAATCCCCGCCCCGCCGCCCAGGGCAAACACGGGCGCGGCAAACAAAAACAGCGCCGGCAGAAAACAACAGGTGGAGCGGAACGATTTTTTCATGGGTGTGAAGCGGAGTGCTTACACGCACGGGCGGCGTTCGTTCCATCGCCGGGAAAAACAAGGCACGCGCCGCATTTGCTACTTGCGTAAAACGCCGCGTTGGTTGTTCCCTGCGGGCGTTTTTATGAACCAACTCGAACAGCTCAAACAACACACCACCGTCGTGGCCGACACAGGTGACATCGCCGCCATGCGCGCCTTCCAACCGCGGGACGCCACCACGAACCCAAGCCTTATCCTCAAGGCCGTGCAAATGCCCGAATACCGCCCGCTGCTCGCCAAGGCCGTCACCGACAACCGGGGCAAGACCCCCGCCCAAGTCATCGACGCGTTGCTGATACTTTTTGGCACGGAAATCCTCAAGATCGTCCCCGGGCGCGTCTCCACCGAGGTGGACGCCCGGCTCTCGTTCGACACCTCGGGCACCCTCGCCAAGGCCATGGAGCTCATCGTCCGTTACCAGAAAGCCGGCATCCCGCGCGAGCGCGTCCTCATCAAGATCGCCGCCACATGGGAAGGCATCAAGGCCGCCGAGCAACTGGAAAAAAACGGCGTCCATTGCAACCTGACCCTCCTTTTCTCCTTCGCCCAGGCGGTGGCGTGCGCCGAGGCCCGGGTCCAGCTCATCTCCCCCTTCGTCGGGCGCATCTACGACTGGCACAAGAAAAACACCGGCAGGGAATACGCCGGCGCCGAGGATCCCGGCGTCCAGTCCGTCAACAGGATATACAACTACTACAAAAAATTCGGCCACCAAACCGAGGTCATGGGCGCAAGCTTCCGCAACACTGGGCAAATCCTCGCCCTCGCCGGCTGCGACCTCCTCACCATCTCCCCCAACCTCCTCGACGAGCTCAGCAAAAACACCGCGCCACTCACGCGCGCCCTCTCGCCCCAATCCGCGGCCTCCTTCAACATCGAGAAAATTTCCCTCGACGAAAAAACCTACCGCTGGCTGCACAACACCGATGCGATGGCGGTGGAAAAAACCGCCGAGGGCATCCGCGCCTTTGCCACCGACGGCGACAAGCTCACCGCCCTCGTCGAGCAAACACTCGCCACCACCTGACGCCACCCCGACGCCAACGCCGCCCCATGCTGCACACTCCCGACAAGCTCCTCCTCCTCGCTGGCCCCTGCGCGCTGGAAAACGCCGGCGTCTGCCACGCCGTCGCCACCCTGCTCGCATCCCTGCGCGAACGCCACCGCGACGAGCTCACCATCGTCTTCAAGGGCTCGTTCGACAAAGCCAACCGCACCTCCCACACCGGCCCGCGCGGCCCCGGACTCGACCAGGGCATGGAGCTGCTCGCCGCCGTGAAACGTGAATACGCCTTTCCCGTCGTCACCGACGTCCACACCCCGGAACAATGCGCCCGCGTCGCGCAAACCGCGGACGTGCTGCAAATCCCCGCCTTCCTCTGCCGCCAGACCGACCTCCTCGCCGCCGCCGCGCGGACACACCGCGCGGTCAACGTCAAAAAAGGACAATTCCTCTCGCCCCACGAAATGACCCACGTCACGGCCAAGCTCCGCGAAAACGGCGCCACGGAAATCTGGCAGACCGAGCGCGGCACCACCTTCGGCTACCAAAACCTCGTCGTGGACATGCGCGCTTTCCCCATCATGGCCCGCAACGGGCACCCCGTGCTCATGGACGCCACGCACAGCGTGCAACTCCCCGGCGCCGCCAACGGCAGCTCCGGCGGCCAGCGCGAATACGTCGCCACCCTCGCCAAGGCGGCAATCGCGGCAGGCGCGGACGGGCTTTTCATGGAAACACATCCCAACCCCGAGAAAGCGATCTCCGACGGCCCAAGCCAGATCCCGCTCGCCCAATTTCAGGACTTGGTCGAAGGCTGCCTGCGCATCTGGCGCGCCGCGCGCCCCTGAAAACACACCGCAAACACACCACCACCAAGTGCGCGACAAAAGCCACGGGGTCGCACAAAAAAAAGTTTCACAACGATCTTGACCGGGCAGAAAAAAACCGCCTCAATATCTTTGGTTTTAAACTAAAGAACAGAGGAAATGTTTGCAAACCTTCCCTCGTAACTCACCAAAACATACCAACATGGCCATCCACACCAACATCACCAACGCAATCGGGCGCACTCCGCTCATCAAACTCAACCGCGTCACGCAGGGCCTCGACAGCGAGATCTACGTGAAGGCGGAATTCCTCAACCCGCTCCACAGCGTCAAGGACCGTATCGGGCACGCCCTGCTCGACGCCGCCGAGCTCGACGGGAAGATCAACCCCGGAAGCACCATCGTCGAGCCCACCTCCGGAAACACCGGCATCGCGCTCGCCTTCGTATCCGCCGCCCGGGGCTACCGCGTGATCCTCACAATGCCGGAAACAATGTCCCTTGAACGCCGCGTGCTCCTGCGCCTGCTCGGGGCCGAAATCGTCCTCACGCCCGGCACCAAAGGAATGCCCGGGGCAATCGCGCGCGCGGAGGAAATCGCCCACGAACTCGGCCCGAAGGCATTCATCCCCCAACAGTTTGAAAACCCCGCCAACCCCGAAGTCCACCGCCGCACAACCGCCGAGGAAATCTGGGCCGACACACAGGGAAACATCGACGCCTTCGTCGCCGGCGTCGGCACCGGCGGCACCATCAGCGGCGTGAGCGAGGTCATCAAAAGCCGCAGGCCCGGATTCAAAGCCATCGCTGTCGAGCCCGACACCAGCCCCGTCATCTCCGGCGGCAAACCTGGCCCGCACAAAATCCAAGGCATCGGCGCGGGATTCGTCCCCAGGAACCTCAAGGTGAGCCTCCTCGACGAAATCCTCCAAGTCTCAAGCGAAAACGCGATCGCGACAGCGCAGGAAGTCGCCGCAAAGGAAGGCATCCTCGTGGGCATCTCAAGCGGCGCGAACATCTGGGCCGCACTCCAGCTCGCGAAACGCCCCGAATTCGGCGGCAAGCGCATCGTCACTGTCGCCAACGACACCGGCGAGCGTTACCTCTCCACGGCGCTGGCGGAAAAAGCGCGCCTCGAAGTCACCGCACTCACAGCCAGTTAGCACAGCTTCGCTCCAATCCTTCCCAAAACATAAACGCCCCGCGCGGACACGCGGGAACGCGCTGACAACGGGATGTTTGCCTGATTACAATAAAATCACAAACATCCCGTTTTTGCTTCCTCGCTGTTTTGAGTGGGAACGGGATTGTGGCGGATTGCAATTCGCCCCTACCGATTCTCGCGGATACTCGACGGAGCCGCTTTGCGTTGGCAACCCGCGCCGCGCCCCATCGGGACGCAATGTGAGTAACCGTCGGTGAAGCGTAGCGAAACCGGCGGAACCGCGCCTCCCTTTCTGCGGTGCCCTGCAAGGGCACAATATGAGAACAAAAATGAGTGACATAAGGGGCGTCACCAGCCAGCCGTCAACAAGGCGCCATTGAGATTTTCCGCAATGGCGCCCCGTTGGGGCTGGTCTTGGGAAACGACTTGTCGGCGTTCCCAATGCCTCAAGGTGCGACTGCGCGCCTTTTTCTCCTCACTATGCAGAGCAGTCCTACCAACGCCCCTCCTATCACTCCGATTTCGGCGGGTTCAGGAATCGGCGCAAGGCTGGCGACGCGAAACCCGAAGAAGTCGGTCTCAATGCTGGGCCATTCGCGCGACCGCGACGAGCCAGCGGCGAGCTTCGCAGCATTGTTGTTGAACGAGGCCCCGCGAATAACGCGGTGGTCCGCATTATCCTGACTGTCCGTCCATTCATACACATTCCCAGTCATGTCCACGGCTCCATATGCACTCGCGTAGGTCTCATAGAAATCCA
>JAITIB010000022.1 GCA_031279675.1 Puniceicoccales bacterium
CATCGCCGCTTTCGCGAAGGCGATTTATCGCCGTGTGCGGAATGGACTCATTGTCCTCGAAAAACGCCCCGTCCGAAGACGTTTCAGAAAATCCCTCCGCGCCGGTTCCACTCAACGACACGGGGGATGAATCCCCCGCTCCGAAAGCGGGACTAAAGTCCCGCACTCCATAATTAGACGCCTTTTCACCAACAACAAAACCGGCGTCAAAGGCGTCGGTTTTGGCGGTGGCGTTGGGAACGGTGGCGGTCATGTGGTTTTGCGGGGGACACTCAAAAAGAATTCAGAAGGGGGAACGCAAACGGTTTTTTCAAAGATATTGCGGGCGGCCCTATGGCGGAACAAACGCCGTTTGCGAAAAGCGGCTCCACAGACAGGTCTTCCACACACCCCGCCGTCGTCCTCTCATAGTCTGGGTTGACGAGAAGGACGCCACTTTGGGGTTGCGGCGGTGGGGGTTATTCAAAAAGAGAATCTTCATGGAAAGCTACCACTTCATTGACGAAACCGGACGGCCCAAGGGGCCTGTGTCTGAGGCTGAACTCGAAAAGCTTGCGGAGGCGGCGCGCCAAAAGGGCAAGACGCTCCTCGTTGCCAAGGTCGGCGACAGCAGTTGGCAGCCTTGGGGAAAGGAAGCGGCGGCCTCCCCTGCGCCGACTCCGGCGTCTTCTCCCGCGCCTGCGCAACCGCGCCGTCCGCAAGCGCCCGGTGGGGTTCGCCCGCCCGCGTCCACTCCGTCCGGTGCGTCGGCGGCACCCGCCGCCGCTGCGCCCGTTTACGCGCCGGCATATGCGGGGCCGATGTATGCGCGCCCGACGCCGTGGATTGCTTTCGCCTGTTACGGGGCCGCGGCTTTGTGTTCGCTGGCGTTGGTGGCGTTGATCGTGCTGACAGTTGTCGCGGCAACAACGAAGAACGCGGAAATGGCGGCGCTCACAGGCACTTCCGCGTTGTTGGCGTTGCCGGGCTGTCTGCTCTTCGTGCTCTCCTATGTGTGGATGGGCAAGATCATCAGCCTTCTCAACGAGATTGCATCGAACACGCAACGCCGCTGAGTTTTCCGTGAACGAGCCTGTCTCCTGCCCGCCGCTTGCGCTTTCCGCGAAAGGGGAGCGTCTTGCCGGGTTGATCCGGCGTCGCATCGTCTATCTTGACGGTGCGCTGGGCTCGTTGCTGCAGCGGCGAGGGTTTTCGGAGGAGGATTTTCGCGGCGAGCATTTTGCCGGGCATCCGTGCGCGCTCAAGGGGAACTATGATGTGCTGGTGCTCACGCAGCCGGGGGCGGTTGCGGAGGTGCACCGGATGTATCTGGATGCGGGGGCGGACATCATCCAGACGAACACGTTCAACGCCACGCGTGTTGTGCAGGCGGACTACGGGCTGGAGGCGCAGGTGCGCGCCTTGAACCTTGCCGCCGCGCGGGTGGCGCGGGAGGTGGCGTCCGCCGTTGAGGCGGCGGAGCCGGGGCGGGAGTGCTGGGTCGCGGGCGACATCGGGCCGACGGGCAAGACGCTTTCCCTTTCGCGCGATGTGAACGATCCGGGGGCGCGCGAGATCACATTCGTGGAGCTGTGCGCGGCCTACCGGGAGCAGGTTGCCGCGTTGCTCGACGGCGGGGTGGATGTGCTGATGCTTGAGACGATTTTTGACACGCTCAATGCGAAGGCGGCGTTGTTCGCGATTGACGAGGAGTTTTGCGCGCGCGGGGAGCGTGTGCCGGTGATGATCTCCTGCACCACGGGGGACGCGTCCGGGCGTCTGCTCGCGGGGCAGACAGTCGAGGCGTTCTGGAACAGTGTGCGCCATGCGCGCCCGCTCTCCGTGGGCATCAATTGCGCGCTCGGTGCGGCGCGTCTGCGTCCCTACATCGAGGAACTTTCGGCCAAGGCGGACTGCTTTGTCTCATGCCACCCGAACGCGGGGCTGCCCGATCCGCTCTCGCCGACGGGCTTTCCGGAGGGTCCGGAGGACACGGCGCTGGCGTTGCGGGAGTTTGCCCGCGCGGGCATCGTGAACATTCTCGGCGGGTGCTGCGGGACGACGCCGGAGCACATCCGCGCCATCGCCCGCGCCACGCGCCTGCACAAGCCGCGCCGCGTGCCTGTGCTCGCGCCCGCGCTGCGCTTGGGCGGGCTGGAGGCGTTCAACAGCGAGGCGCCGGCGTTGGGGGCGGGCGCCGGGGCGTTCATCATGGTGGGGGAGCGCGCCAATGTCACCGGCTCGCCGCGGTTTCGCAAACTCGTGGTTGAGGGGAAATTTGCGGAGGCGCTCGTGATCGTGCGCCAGCAAATCGAGAGCGGCGCCGATATCATTGATGTGAACTTCGACGAGGCGTTGCTCGACGGCGCCGCGTGCATGACGCGCTTCCTGAACCTGCTTGCGGCGGAGCCCGACCTTGCGCGCGCGCCGCTCATGCTGGACAGCTCCAGGTGGGAAGTCATCGAGGCGGGGCTGCGCTGCGCGCAGGGGAAGAGCATCGTCAACTCCCTCTCCCTCAAGGAGGGCGAGGCGGTCTTTCTCGCCCGCGCCCGCCTGTGCCGCCGCCATGGCGCGGCGCTCATCGTCATGGCCTTTGACGAGGAGGGGCAGGCGACCACGCTCGAGGCGCGCGTGCGCATCTGCGAACGCGCCTACCGGCTCCTCACCGCGGACGGATTTCCCGCCGAGGACATTCTCTTCGACTGCAACGTGCTCACCGTCGGCACCGGCATCCCCGGGCACGCCGCCTACGCGGCGGATTTCATCGAGTCCGTGCGCGCACTGCGCCAACGGCTGCCCCACGCGCGATTCTCCGGAGGCGTCTCCAACGTCTCCTTCGCCTTTCGCGGCAACAACCGCCTGCGCGAGGCCATGCACGCGGCGTTCCTCCACCACGCCACCGCGGCGGGCCTCGACATGGGCATCGTCAACCCGGGCCTCCTCGAAGCTTACGACGCGGTGGACCCGCGCCTGCGCGCGCTCGTCGAGGACGTCCTCCTTAACCGCCGCGCCGACGCCACCGAACGCCTCCTTGAGGCCGCGCCGGACTTCGCCACCGGCACGCACGCGCGCGAAGCCAGGGCCGCGCCGGACGCCTGGCGCGAGGCGCCGGTGGACGAGCGGCTCGCGCACGCCCTCCTCAACGGCATCACGGAACATCTCGAAAAGGACATTCCCGAGGCGCTTGCCAAGCACGGCACGGCGCTCGCCGTCATCGAGGGCCCGCTCATGAACGGGATGCAAAACGTGGGCGTGCTCTTTGGGGCCGGGAAAATGTTCCTCCCGCAAGTGGTCAAGTCCGCCCGCGTCATGAAGCAGGCCGTCGCGCAGCTCGCCCCCCACATGGCCGCGAATCCCGGCAAGGCTCCCGCCCGCGCGCGCCCCACGGCGTTGCTCGCCACCGTAAAGGGCGACGTCCACGACATTGGCAAAAACATCGTCGGCATCATCCTTGCCTGTAACAACTACAAGGTCATCGACCTTGGCGTAATGGTGCCGTGCGAAAAAATCCTCGCCGCCGCGCGCGCCCACAACGCGGACCTCATCGGGCTCTCGGGCCTCATCACGCCCTCGCTCGAGGAGATGATCCACGTGGCCAGTGAAATGGAGCGCCAGGGCATGAGCATCCCCCTCAACATCGGGGGCGCGACCACCTCCGCGCTGCACACCGCGCTCAAGATCGCGCCCCGCTACACCGGCCCTGTCATCCACACCGCCGACGCGTCCCTGGCCGCCAGCGCGCTCGCCCCCTTCCTCAATCCCGGCACGCGCGCCGACGCCACCGCGCGGCACCACGCCCGCCAGAACCTGTTGCGCCAGCGTCACGACCCCGCCCCTTCCCGGACGCCGGACGACGCCCCGACGACGCCCCGCGCGCCCCTCGTCCCTCTCGCCGAAGCCCGCGCGCGCGCGCCGGCGGAAACCGCGACCCCGCCCGTCCCCCCGCAACAAACCGGCACGCAGCTGATCGAGGTTCCCGCGCACGAGCTCACGCCCCTGATTGACTGGGCGATGTTTTTCCACGCCTGGAATCTTCACGGGAAAATCCCCCGCATCTTCGACCACGCCCGCCAGGGCCCCGCCGCCCGCCAGCTCCACGCCGACGCCCAGGAGCAGCTTCGCGAGCTCCTCGACACCGCCGCGCTTTGCCCGCGCGCCCTTTTCGGCATCCATCCCGTCCAACGCCACGGCGAGAGCGTCACGCTCCACGACGCCACCGCGCCCTGGAACGCCCTCGGCACCTTCCACTTCCTGCGCCAGCAAAAACTTTCCAGTGGCGCCGCCCCCGCGCGTTCCCCCGCTGATTTCATTTCCCCCACCCACCCCGACTGGCTTGGCGCCTTCATCGTCACCGCGGGCGCCGAAGTCGAGGAGCGCGCCCGGCACTACAAAAACACCGATCCCTACAAGGCGCTCCTGACGCAAACCCTGGCCGACCGCATCGTCGAGGCCGCCGCCACATGGCTGCACACCCTTGTGTTCACCCGCCACTGGCCGCAGCCGCCCGCGCCCAGGACGCCCGGCATACGCCCCGCGTTCGGCTATCCCATCCTCCCCGACCACAGCGAGAAAAGCACGCTCTGGCGCATCATGGACGCCGGGGCGCGCATCGGCGTCACGCTCACGGAGACTTGCATGATGCACCCCCCGTCCTCGGTTTGCGGACTCTTCTTCGCCCATCCCGGCGCGCATTACTTTGCCATCGGCCCCATTGGCGAAGACCAGCTTGAGGATTACGCCGCGCGCAAAAACATCCCCCTTGCCAGCGCGCGCAAGTGGCTTGTCTCAAATCTCCAATAGATATGTTGAGAAACAAGCATTGCCGGGAAGCCGTGATGAGAAGGCGCAGGCTCTTAGGCATGTAAATACTTGGGCGCACGTCCAGAAACGAGAGGACGACGAAGCCGATGTCCGGCTTAGGCTCCGGGAAACCCGACGCATTGCCGCCGGAATCTTCGCGTCTTTGCGTCTTCGCGTGAGACAAAGGGTGTTCAGGTTTTCCGCACTGCCTGCGGCGCGGCGAA
>JAITIB010000011.1 GCA_031279675.1 Puniceicoccales bacterium
GACCCGGCGCTGGAACAACTCGGGGATGCCAGCCACGCGACTCCGTCGGGGCTGATGTTCATCCATTCGGCAACACAGGCGGAAACGCGCGCATTGGTGGAGCGAAGCGGGCTCGACGTACTGTTCACTGCGATGCGATCTTGTGTGGTGGCGGAGAGAGAATGCGTGCGCGAATTTTCTGACGACACCCGTTTTTGGGTCGCGCGGAAATGCTGATGTTGAGGACGAGGGAGGGCAGGGGGGTATTTTCAATTTGGTGGTTGACGGGAGTTTGCGGTGTGGTTTTGGGGGGTTTATGAAAAAGGTTGCTGCGTATGGGCGGGTCAACCTGCACTTGATGATTGTGTTGGTTTGCATGGCGCTTGCCGGGGGGGCGTTCACGATGGCGCCTGGGAATGGCGGGGGTTTGGTGGGTGTTGGTGGGAGCGAGGAAGAGGGGTCAAATGGTGTGTTTGCTGTTTGGTATGGCGGGGAGCGGCGTGCGGCGTTTTTTTTTCTTACGGGGAATGCGGAGTGGGCGTCGGTGGATCGGTTGCCTGTTGCGCCGTTGGACGGGAGCAATCAGCTCAAGCTTTATGATGTGGGCTCTCCCCTGTTGCCGCCAGGAGTGTCCTTGCAAAACGTGACTGGTCGGGGAGGCTGGGCGAGCAATGGGGCATGGTTGGCGAGTGTGGATGAGCAGGGAGGAGTGTGGCTTGGGAGCGAATTTGAGGAGGGCGCCGATTTGGTGGAGATGGAGGGGTTGCCGCCTGTGGACACGCTGGCGCTGGGCGCTGGACATGCCGTTGCGTTTGCGCAAGGGGAGGTATGGGTATGGGGGCTTGCGCATAGGATTTCCCCCGGTGGCGTCGGTCCTTCGGGAGTGCCGGTGCGTCTTGAAATGGGAGCCCGGGTTGTGGCTGTTGGAGCGTGGCGGGAATTTGGTTTTGCGAAGAGTGACGACGGGGTGATCTGGTTGTGGCAGGGGAGCGAGGGTGGCGGAGGGATTTTTGAGAAGGAGGAGGAAGAGGCGTTTGCTGAAGAGATTGGCGTGTTGATGGGGAGTGTTTTGCCGCAGGAAGGAGAGGAGGATGGGACCGGTGTTTCGCTGTCAGCCGATACCACCGTCCCTGTGAGTTCTGTGGTGTCGGTTCAAGCGACGAGCGCTCCCGCACCATTGGTTCTGCCGTTGGAGGGGCTGCGCTTATGGCTGAAGGCGGATGCGGGCGTTGTGGTGGATGAATCTGGGAAAGTCAGTCAGTGGCAGGATCAATCTGGGGCGGGAAGGCATGCGTCGCAAAGCGTGCTTGCGCGAAGGCCTGTGCAGGTAGCGGAGTCCACTTTGGATGGAAACGTTGCGGTTCATTTTGACGCCGCGCAATCACAGCAGCTCGGACTGCCCCACTTCATGAGCGGCGCGACGGAAGGAGAAGCGTTTGTGGTGCTGAAAGCCACATCAGCGACACCGTCTTCGTATCGTGGCCTTTGGCGCATGGGCGCGGGGACGAATTGTTATCCGCAAAGCAACGGTGTTCTCGTGGAGCATTTTGGAAGCAATACAAGCCGTTCGATGGGCGCGCCCGCGGCGGACATTACGCAGTGGCATGTGTATAACGTCTCCAGCAAGCCCGGCGAATGGGCAGTGCGCATCAACGGAGTCCAGCAATATCACGTCACTACCAACACGGTATCTTGGAACACCACCCCATTGATTGGCCACAGCGGTTCTTACGCCTTCGACGGCGCCATTGCCGAAATACTCGTTTTTGAAAAAGTCCTGACCGCAGCCGAGCGCGTTACTGTCGGGCATTATTTGCGGTCTCGGCATGAGCTTTCAGGCGTAATTGCGCCGACGGTGGCGCCGGTGTTGTCCGGGCAGGTTGTTGGGGCCGGGCAAATTTATCTGACATGGGAAGCGCCTGCTGAATCTACGTGGACGGAGTATGTCATTGAGCGCTCGGAGGACGGACTCGAGTGGACGCCTGTTGTGAATGTCGGGATGGGGAGACGCAATTATCTCGGGCAAAATCTTACGGCAGGCGTTTGCCATTATCGATTGAAGACCCGCAACTGGGCCGGTGAGTCCGGCTGGAGCAACCCGGTGGTTTTGGCGGTTGAGCAGGACAGTGTGGCCGTGGTTCCCGTCGAAGGTTTGCGGTTGTGGTTGAGGGCGGATGCGGGCGTGGAGGCGGATGCGGGCGGTGGCGTCGAGTGTTGGACGGATGTCAGTGGTTGCGGCAACCATGCGGTGCAGGCCGTTGCGGCGTCGCGCCCCGCGCTCGTTGCCGCGTCCAGTGGCGAGGCCCGCCCGGTTGTCCGGTTTACCCGTGCCAGCCAGCAAAAGCTTGAGTTGCCCGCCGGGCTCATGGCTGGCGCGAATGTTGGGGACGCCTTTGTTGTTTTGCGCGCAAATGCATTCAAACCAGCGACCCCGTCCGGGCTTTGGCGCGCAGGTGCCGCAGTGGGTTATTACCCGCAGACGAATGGTGTGCTCACAGACGCGTTTGGCAGCAATGCCGCCCGGGAACTCGGCGCCGCGCAAGCCGACATTACCCGACGGCACCTCCTTGAAATCAGCGCCGCCCCCGGACAGTGGATTTCCCGGCTCAACGGTTTTGGGCAGGCGCGCACCGACAGCAACACCGTTGGCTGGAATGGCGCGCCGCTGCTTGGGCACAATGGCAGTTATGCGTTCGACGGCGAGATAGAGGAAGTGCTCATCTACGATCGCGTTCTGGGCGATGCGGAGCGCGAGCAAGTCCGGTTGCAGCTCAATGCCCGGCATCAGTTTAACGTGACGGTCCCCACGGTTCCCGAAGGGCTGCAAGCCCGTCCCGGAAACCAAGGAGGCGTCGAGCTCCTTTGGGCGGCGCCCGCCACGGCACCGGCCACGCAAATCGAGTACATCATTGAGCGCAGCACCGACGGGACAGTGTTTGAGGAAATTGCCCGGACCCCCTGGCGCAACCACACCGATGCTGATGCCGTATCCGGAAGCGCATACATTTACCGGATAAAAGCCCGCAACTGGTTTGGCGACTCCGCGTACGCCACCGCCGTGCCGTTGGCAGCCGGAAGCACTGCGGCATTCCCCCCGGTGCCTGCGCGCGAAAATCTGCGCCTCTGGCTGCGAGCCGACCAAGGAGTGTTCACTGACGGCACCCCAGGCAACGCGGTCGAGCGCTGGCAGGACCAATCCGGCAAAGGCAATCACGCCGTTCAGTTTGCCGCGGCGAACCGTCCTGCGCTTGCTGCGGATGCAATTTCTGGAAAAGCGCTTGTGCGTTTCACCGCGGCGCAAAAGCAAAGTCTTTCGTTCCTCAACGTGATGCAAGGCGCCGCTGCTGCGGAAGTCATCATCCGCGTCAAGACCAGTGCCGCCACCTACAGCGTGGACAACGGTCTTTGGAAATGGAGCGCCAGCGGAGCCGCGTATCCCGGCAGGACCGCGGCTCTTGCCGACGGGACTGCGAGCAACGCCAACCAACTCCAGGGCGCGCCCATTCTGGGGCTCAACCAATGGCGCACTTACGGCATCAGCGCCACAGCCGGTCAGTGGACCAGCCGTCTCGACGGGCTCGAACAATACAGTGTCGCGGCCAACACCGTCGCCTTCATCAGCACGCCCCTGCTCGGCACCAACGGCAGCACATATTTCGATGGCGACATTGAGGAAATCCTCATCTACGACCGGACGCTCGACACTGCGGAGCGCGAGCAACTCACCCGGTATCTCGATGCGCGCGGCGGAGCTGATGTTTGCCCGCCGACGCCTGAAGTCCCCGCAGGATTGACCGCCGTTACTGAAAGCGCCACGGCCATCGTTGTCCGCTGGACACCCCCGGTTGATGCCGGCGAGAGCCTCACCTACATTCTTGAGCGGAGCGTCGGGGAGGACGGAGTTTTTGAGGAAATTCTTTGGACAAGCAACGGCTACGCCAGCCGGTCCGACTATACCGACAGAGGTCTTTCCCCCGGGACGACGTGCGTTTATCGCATGAAGGCCCGCAACAACATTGGCATTGAATCGGTTTGCAGCAGCCCTGTTGCCGCCACGACGCATGAGGAGACAGCGGCGGACAGTCTCTGGCCTGTTGACATCGCGCCTGCCAATCTGCGCCTCTGGTTGCGCGCCGACCTTGGCCTTGTGCAGGGCCAGGGCGGAGCCTTGCTCGCATGGGAAGACCAGTCCGGGAAAAACAACCATGCCACCCAGGCACAGATTGCCAGCCAGCCGTTTGCCGGGGGGGGCGCCGTCGTTTTCGACGCCACCAAGTCCCAAGTGCTCGCGCTTCCCCCCGCCCTGTTCACCGGGGCCGCTGCCGGAGACCTCTTTGTTGTTTTGAAAACCACCCCAACGACACCCGCCGCGGATCGAGGGCTGTGGACGTTTGGAACTGGCGCCAGTTCTTATCCCCAGAGCACGGGTCTCGTTGCTGAATGCGCCGGCACGAACACTGTTCGTGGCATGGGCCTGCCGTTGGTGGACATCACCGGGTGGCATCTTTACAACGTCACCGTCCGTCCCGGCGAATGGATCGCCCGGTTCAACGGATTGGAGCAATACCGCGACGCCACCGCGAACACTGTCGCGTTCAACACCACCGCACCCAAGCTTGGCACGGGCGGGAGCTATTTTCATGGAGAGATTGCCGAGTTGATTGTTTTTGACCGCGTGCTCACCGCCGACGAACGCGAACGCCTCACTCGCTGGCTCAATTCCCGCCACACGGCTTTGCCCGTGCCTGCCGCCGCGCCCGCCGTTCCCGGGGGGCTTGAGGCCGCCTCCGGGCGTCCGTCCTCCGCGCATGTCACATGGACGCTTCCGGACGCCCCCGCCATTGGAGTCACTTATGAGCTGGAACGTCGCACGGACGGCGTGGAGCTCCCGGGCGGGTTCGTGTCCGTTTTCAAATTTGAGCACGGCAATGCCATGCATTGCGACTTTACGGATGCGACCGTGGCCGCCGGGCAAAGCTACACGTATCGCTTCCGCGCCCGTGACGCGATTGGGCGGGAGAGCATTTCCGGAAGCACGGCGACCGTCACCATTCCCGCCACTGTCTCGCCCGGCGAGCTCACGCAAACCGAGGGTTTGCGCCTCTGGTTGCGTGCCGACCGTGGCGTTGTGACCGGAACGGAAGGACAGCTCGCGTCCTGGCGCGACCAATCGGGTCAAAACAACCACGCCACGCAGGCCGTTCCCGGAAGCAAGCCCGCGCTCGCCCCGTCCGGCGCGGTGCTTTTTGGCGGTTCCGCCGCCAACCAACACTTCGTCCTACCCCCCTCGCTCATGAGTGGCGCCGCTTCCGGCGAGGCGTTTGTGATTCTCAAGTCAAACACCGTCGCGTCTGCCACGCGCGGGCTCTGGCGGCTCGGTTTTTCCGGTTCCAGCAATTACCCTGGCACTGCCGGCGCGCTCGCGGAGGATTTTGGCAGCAACGTCCAGCGCGCGCTGGGCGTCCCTCGGGCGGACATCACGCGCAGGCACCTTTACCACGTCACAGCCGCGCCCGGGGAGTGGGTGGCGCGCCTCAACGACATCGAGCAGTTTCGGGCTGGGGCAAACACCGTTTCCTGGAACAGCGCGCCGCGCATTGGAAATAACGGCAGTTATGGTTTCGACGGAGAGATTGACGAGATACTGATCTACGATCGCGTGCTTGATGATGCCGCGCGCGCCGCCGTGCGCGCCTATCTCGACACCCGGCACGCGCTCGGCATTGCCGCGCCACCGCCCGCGCCCGTGCTGTCCGCGCGCGCGATTCCGCCTCTCGGCGCCGGGCTTTCGTGGACATTTTCCGCGCCCGAAACCGACTCGCAATTTGTCCTTGAGCGCAGTGACGATGGCGGGGCATTTGCCCCCATCGCCACCGTTGGGAGGCACGATCGCGCCTATGTTGATGGCGCCGTTCAGGCCGGGCACGTTTACGCCTACCGGATAAAACTTGTCGCCACCACCGCCGGGGAGGGTGCGTGGAGCAACATCGCCACAGTCACGGTCACTGCGGAACCCGCGCCCGCCACGCTCGCCAATGGCCTGCGCCTTTGGTTGCGGGCCGGAGAGCAGGTGACGGTTTCGGGGGATGGACGCGTTGCGCGCTGGGCGGACCAGTCCGGACAGGGCAACCACGCGACGCAAACCGGCGTCGCCGCCATGCCCCGTCTTTCCGGGGACGGGACGGTGGCGTTCGCCGCCGCGCAAAACCAGCAACTCGTCTTTCCCGGCACATTGATGGGCAATGCCGCCGAGGGTGAAATTTTCATCCTCCTCAAGGCCGCCGCCGCCACACCTGCCTCGACGCGCGGACTCTGGCGCATGGGAAGTTCAAGCTACAGCTATTATCCCAATGCCAGCGGTGTCGTGGTGGACGATGCCGGCACGAGCATTTCCCGCACCGTGGGTTTGCCGGATGCGGACATCACCGGATGGCATCTCTACAACGTTTCCTCGAAACTCGGTGAATGGGTGGCGCGTTTCAATGGACGCGAGCGCATCGCCTTTGGAGCCAACACCGTCCGTTGGGCCACCTCGCCGCTGCTTGGCAGCAATGGCAGTCAAGGGTTCGACGGCGGCATCGCGGAAGTCCTGATTTACGACCGTGTCCTCACCGCGTCCGAGCGCGAAACTCTCGAGGGCTACCTCGCGCGAAAACACATTCCCGGAGTGGCAACGCCTCCGTCCGCTCCCGCGTCATTGACCGCCCGTGTCATCGGAGCCGGGCAGGTTTTCCTCGAATGGCGGAACACAAGCCCGTCTTGGACGCGACTGGAGCTCCAACGCAAGACCGGTGAAGGAGCCTACGCCACCATTGCCCGTCCCGAAGGGCTGACCTGCGTGGAGTCCGGGCTTGAGTCAGGACAAACCTTCACCTACCGCCTCCGCGCGAACAACGCCGCGGGTGCGGGCGCGTGGAGCAACGAGGCCGCCGTCACTCTTCCCGGCGAAGCGACAACCCCGCCGCCGACGATCCCGCTGGGTTCCCTGCGTCTCTGGCTCAAGGCAGACACCCTGGCGCCCGGAGGCGTTGCGTTTTGGCGCGACCAATCCGGCAACGGCAACCACGCCACCGCCAGCGCGGCGAGCACCCAGCCTCAAGTTGTCGCGGATTCCGATGGCATCCCGTCCGTCCGCTTTAACGCCGCGCAATCGCAGCAGCTCAGCCTGCCCCACTTCATGAACGGCGCCACCGCGGGCGAAGCGTTTGTGGTATTGAAAGCCACCTCGGCGACACCCTCCGCGCATCGCGGACTCTGGCGCATGGGCGCGGCGGGGAACAGCTACTACCCCTTAAACACCGGCGCACTTTCCGGTTTTTTTGGAACCACCACCAGCCGTTCGCTGGGCGCTCCCGCGGCGGACATCACGCAGTGGCACGTGTATAACGTCTCCAGCAAACCCGGCGAATGGTCCGCCCGTTTCAACGGCGTCCAGCAACACCTCGCCACCACCAACACCGTTTCCTGGAGCACAACCCCATTACTCGGCCACAGCGGCTCCTACGCCTTCGACGGTGCCATTGCCGAAATACTCGTTTTTGAAAAAGTCTTGTCCGCAGCCGAGCGCGAAACCGTGCAGGAGTATCTTGCCGGACGCCACCGGCTTGCTGGCTCGGATGAAACATTAGCCGTTCCGGCAAATCTGACCACTCATGCTTTGTCATCGGAACAAGTCAGCCTTCAGTGGAACGCCGAAGGCAACGCGTGGGTGCGCTTCGAAATTGAGGCGAGCGTTGCAGGTGGCGAATTTGTGTCGAAGGGCATTGCCGCTGGCCGCGCGTATCTTGTCGAAGGACTGGAGCCCGGCACCGAATACACCTTCCGCGTTCGCGCCCGCAGCGCCACGGCAGTGAGCGCGTGGAGCAACGAAATCACCGTTCAAACACCCGCCTCCGGTGGCGTCGGCATCCCCTTGGAAAATGTCCGCCTGTGGTTGAAATCCGACACACTGCCCGTTGGCACGCTCAACGGCTGGCCCGACCAGAGCGGCAGGAACAACAGCGCCACCTCGCCCAACGTTGCCGTGCGCCCCGAGGTTGTCACCGACCCCGAGACCAACCGCCCCGTTGTCCGCTTTAACGCCGCGCAATCACGACAACTCAACCTGCCCCACTTCATGAACGGCGCCACGGAAGGCGAAGCGTTTGTGGTATTGAAAGCCACCTCGGCGACACCCTCCGCGCATCGCGGACTCTGGCGCATGGGCGCGGCGGGGAACAGCTACTACCCCTTAAACACCGGCGCACTTTCCGATTTTTTTGGAACCACCACCAGCCGTTCGCTGGGCGCTCCCGCGGCGGACATCACGCAGTGGCACGTGTACAACGTCTCCAGCAAACCCGGCGAATGGTCCGCCCGTTTCAACGGCGTCCAACAACACCTCGCCACCACCAACACCGTTTCCTGGAGCACAACCCCGCTACTCGGCCACAGCGGCTCCAACGCCTTCGACGGCTCCATCGCAGAAATCCTCGTCTTCGACAGAGTCCTCTCCGCGGCAGAGCGCGAAACCATTTCCACCTATTTGCAAACCCGGCTTATTCCCATCCCAGAAACGGTTCTTTCTGCGCCGGAAAACCTGACCGCTGTTGCGATTGCATGGAATCAAGTCGCCCTTGCCTGGACGGCTGTTCCTGAACCCGGTGCCACTTACGAACTGGAACGCAGAATGGAAGACGGCACTTTTGCCAAGATTACCGACCTCGACGCTGGCACGATCAGCCACACCGACACTGGCCTTGTGGCGGCAACGACTTACACCTACCGCCTTCGCTCAAAGTTTGGCACGCAAACGTCTGTTTACAGCAATGACGCCACCGCCACGACTTTTGCGCCACCTCCGCAGCCACCCGCTGCGCCGACGGAATTCAACGCCACCGCCACCGGACAGACCACGATTGCGCTCACTTGGGTGGCGAGCCCGACTGCGGACGCCACCTGCGAGCTGGAACGCAAGACAGGCGAGAATGCTTTCGTGAAAATCGCAGATCTCCCTGCCGGAAGCACAAGTTACACTGATGCCGGCCTGACACCTGCAACCGGCTATATCTACCGCCTGCGCGCCGTGAAGTCCGGGTTGTTTTCGGCTTACACGTCCGAAGCCAACGCCACCACGGACTCCCCGCCGCCGCCGATCCCGGACATCCCCGGAAATCCCTCTATCGGCGACATCACAAGCAACAGCATCACCCTCGTTTGGACAGGCCCCACAGACCCAGCGCTCACCTATGAAATTGAACGCAGCAACGACGGCGTCACCTTTGTGAAAATCGCCGAAGTCACCGGCGCACTGGCTTACACGGACAGCGGACTTTCATCCGGAACCACTTACTACTATCAAATCCGGGCGCGCAATTCCGCCGGGGCGTCTGACTACACGGAAGAGCTTGAGGCAAGCACGGTGGACACGCCACCGGAGAGCGAACCGCCTCAATCCAATTTGCGTCTTTGGTTGAAAGCCGATGCTGGCGTGGAAACCGCGGATGGCGCCTTGGTTGCCTGGCACGACCAAACCGAAAATGGAGTTGTTGCCACTCCTGTTTCCGGGGCAGGCCATCCCTCGCTTGTGGCTTCAGCGCTTAATGCGCTTCCGGTCGTGCGGTTTAATGGCGTCAACAGTGCGCTTTCATTGGGTGATTTCATGAATGGCGCCGGTGAGGCGGAGGTTTTCGTGGTTGTTAAATCCGCCCCATTGGCAAACTCGGGATTGTGGACCTTAGGTGGGAGTGGCGGCACCGTGTATCCCGGAGTGAACGGACGTGTTCGGGACGACACCGGGAGTGGCGGCACCCACAGCTTTGACGCGGTGTGCCCAACGGATGCCTACCATCTCTATAATGTGGGGAGCGGCCCGGGTTTTTGGTATAACGAGCAAAATGGCGCGTGGGTTACTGCTTATCCGCGCAACTCATTTGTGTTCTCACCTGCCGCAGTGTTGGGCAGGGCGGTTGGGAGCGACGCATGGTTTTCCGGTGATCTTGCGGAGATCCTTGTTTATGACCGTGCGCTGGATGCTGGCGAGAAAGAGGCGGCGGGCGCATATCTTGTGAAAAAGTATGATTTGTTCCCGCCGCCCGGGTTGCCTGAAAGTTTTGAGGCGATTGCCCTGTCTTCGCATCAAGTCGGGCTGAGATGGGCTCCTTCGCAAGCCGGGGTGATTTATATGCTTGAGCGCGAATATCCCATTCCTGACGAGACAGCGGAGGAAGGTTATTCGATGGCATGGGAGGCAATCGGTGAGGTGAGGGGCGAGCGTGGCAGTGCGTTTGTGGACACGGATGTTTTGCCTTCAAGCACGTATCATTACCGATTGCGCGCGCGCAATCTTGCCGGTGAGGCAGCCGGTGCGCTTTATGCCGAGGCGACCACGCTTGCTCCTGGTGGCATTGGCGGGGGTGATCCGGAAGAGGGGGAATGGGAGGAGCCGGTGGAGTGGGAAGATTTGCCGTTGCTGCCCGCGCCGGAAGAATTCCATGTGGTCCCTCAGGCAGGGCAGACGGATAGTTCACCGGATTACACTCTGGCATGGGAGGCGGTGTCCGCGCTTGAGGAGTTTGACCTTTATCCGGTGGGATATCATATTTATGCCAATGACGTTCTTCTTGCGGAGCTGGGGGCGGAGGCCGCCACGTTTACATTTTCCCCTGCGCAGCTTCCGCGCGGACGCCACTTGTTGTCCGTGGTGGCGGTTGACCAGTATGGGCGCGAATCGGTGGAGAGCGATTTGATTTCCCTTGAGGTGGATCCGCTTATTACGGTTGGCGCCGCGCAGGATAACCGCCAGTTTTCGGCGAAAGTGGAGATGAAACGGATAATCAACCAGTATTTTCCTGTGAACATGGCGAATGACACCGTCGGGCACCAAGCTTACCAGCCGACGCTCATAACGAATGTGCCTTGGGGTATGAAATGGAATTGTTATCCGTTGAAAACGGAGAACAGGCTGACGGGTGTGGATTATCTTGCGAGCAGGACTTTGTCGGATTTGACCGTTGGGACGCCCGGGGTGACGAGTCTGGCGATCAATTCGCAGGGCGCGTATCGGTTTCGCGTGGAAAATCATGATCGGCGGGCGCGGCGTGTGAAGTTTCGTTGGGTGGAGGTGTTTTGTCCGTTCCCGATTGGGACGGTGATGGGTGCGGGTGCGGACAATGAATATCGTGAGAATTCGCAAATCATTCCCGATGCGGCGCAGAATGCGATTCGTGAGGTGACGCTTGTGTTGGAAGATGGTGATGATGAGGCGGTGAGCGAGATGTATCGGGTTTTTTCCCCCGAGGAACGCGGGCAGGTGCGAGTGTGTTTGCTGGATGAGAGTTTGGATGTTTCCGCGAGCCCGTCGGAGGTTCTTGCCGGTGCGGATGAGTTGAAGCGGCCCGTTGATGCGAACAAGCCCGCCGGAGGGGCGATGGCTTACATGTATGACAAGTTGAAGGATTATGTGATCGATTGTGCCGAGAATGGCGCGCCCGAGGCGGTCACAGGAAAGCCGAAGGGGCCGTTGTATGAAATCAAGCTTGGGTTTGGGCCGACGTCCGAGGAGAGTGTCAACGGGAACATGCGTTTGCTTCTGGAACAGCTGATGTTAACGTGCCCCGATGGAAATGATGAAAAGCTGGAAGTATATG
>JAITIB010000089.1 GCA_031279675.1 Puniceicoccales bacterium
TTTTCACCAACAACAAAACCGGCGGCTTGGGCGAAACCAAGAGCGACGGTGTTGGCGGTGGCGTTGGGAACGGTGGCGGTCATTGCGGTTTTGTGGGGGACACTCAGAAAGGATTCAGAGAGGGAACGCAAGCGGTTTTTTCAAAAATATTGCGGGCGGGAAAATCGAAGGGCGGGCATGGCAGCGCGACAAGCTTTGTTCCACGGGCAGAGGCAAGATTGCACGGGCCACTTATTCCGGGATTATTCCGCTGGCGCGGTCTCAGGCTCTGTCTCACCCAGTGTTGTGCCGCCGACGACCTGGACCTTGCCCAGGATTTCCTTGGAAATCTCGTCCATCACGGCAGGGTTTTTCGCGAGATAGTCCTTCGCGGCTTCGCGCCCCTGCCCGATGAGCTGCCCCTTGTAGGCGATCCACGCGCCTTTTTTCTCCAGGATTTTGTTCTCGACGCCAAGGTCGATGATCGAGCCCGTGCGCGAGATGCCCTCGTTATACATGATGTCAAATTCGCATTCCGTGAACGGTGGCGCGACCTTGTTTTTGACGACCTTGACGCGTGTGCGGTTGCCGGTGACCTTGCCCGACGGTTCCTTGATCTGCCCGATGCGGCGGATGTCCATGCGCACCGACGCGAAAAACTTCAGGGCGCGCCCGCCGGGCGTCGTCTCGGGGCTGCCAAACATGACGCCGATTTTTTCGCGGATCTGGTTGGTGAACACGCAAAGACAGTTCGTCTTGTTGATGGCGGCGGTGAGACGGCGCATGGCCTGGCTCATCATGCGCGCCTGCACGCCCATGGTGGCGTCGCCCACCTGCCCGTCGAGCTCCTGCTTGGAGACGAGCGCGGCAACCGAGTCCACGACCACGATGTCCACGGCGCCGCTGCGGATGAGCGTCTCGGCTATGTTGAGCGCGTCCTCGCCGCTCTCCGGCTGGGAGACCAGCAGGTTGTCCAGATCGACGCCCACGACCTTGGAGTAGCGCGGGTCGAGCGCGTGCTCGACATCGACGAAAACCGCATTGCCTCCCTGGCGCTGCACCTCGGCGATGATGCTGAGGCAGAGGGTCGTTTTGCCGGACGATTCGGGGCCGTAAATCTCGACAATGCGCCCCTTGGGCAAACCGCCGACGCCCAGCGCGAGGTCAAGCGCGACGGAGCCCGTTGACACGGTGGCGATGTTCATCTTGGTGGCGTCGCCCATGCGCATCAGGGTGCCCTCGCCGTATTGTTTGTTGATCGCGGAAAGGGCGAGGTTGAGCGCGGCCTTGTCGGTTTTTTCGGAACGCGCGGGAAGTTGTTCTTTGGCCATGTGCGGAGAGAGCGTTGGTTGTGTCGGTGCGAGGCGCGAGGTTCTGGGAAACTGCGCGGGGCAATGCAAGCGCGAATCCTCGCCCGCCCTGGGCACCCGGCGGGGAAATGTTTTTGGGTTGAACCCCCGTGGCGTTTTCCCAGCCTTCGCGCAAATGTCTTCAAAGCAAGTCGTCCGACCGAAAATTCGTGGTTACATCTGCGTTTCCGCCCATCCCGAGGGGTGTGCCGCGCACGTGCGCGAGCAAATCGCCTTCGTCAAGGCGCAACCCGGCCTCAAGGACGGCCCCAGGAGTGTCCTCGTCATTGGCGCATCCACAGGCTACGGGCTGGCTTCGCGCATCGCCGCGGCCTATGGGAGCCGTGCGGCGACGCTTGGCATCTTTTTTGAAAAACCGTCCGAAAACGCCCGTCCGGCCTCCGCGGGCTGGTATAACTCCGCGGCATTTGAAACACAGGCCCGCGCGGACGGGCTCTGGGCAAAATCCCTCAACGGCGATGCGTTTTCCGATGAGATGAAGGCGCGCGCCATCGCCCTCATCAAACGCGAGATGCCCAAACTCGACCTCATCGTTTACTCCCTCGCCTCCCCGCGCCGCGTGGACCCCAAGACGGGCATCGCCCACCGCTCCGTGCTCAAGCCCATCGGCGAGCCGTTCACGTCCAAAACCCTCGACACCGACCGCCATGAAGTGGGCCAGATCACCCTCGCCCCCGCGGAGCCCGGTGACATCGCGAACACCGTGAAAGTCATGGGTGGCGAGGATTGGGAACAATGGATGGACGCACTCGACCAGGCAGACCTCCTCGCCACGGGCTGCACCAGCGTCGCCTACTCATACATCGGCCCAAAGGTCACGTGGCCCGTTTACAAAAACGGCACCATCGGACGCGCAAAAGAAGACCTCGAACGCGCCGCCAAGTCCATTGACGCCCTGCTGAAACTCCGCCGCGGGCGCGCCTTCATCTCCGTCAACAAGGCGGTCGTCACCCAGGCCAGCTCCGCCATTCCCGTAGTCCCCCTCTACATCGCGCTCCTGTTCAAGGCCATGAAAGCGCGCGGCACCCACGAGGGCTGCATCGAGCAGGCATGGCGGCTCTTCTCCACACAAATGTACAACGAGAACTTCCTCGACTTCGACGACGCGCGCCGCGTCCGCCTCGACGACTGGGAAATGCGCGACGAGGTCCAGCACGAAGTCTTCGCCGCATGGCCCGGCATCACCACCGAAAACCTCGAAGCCCTCACCGACTACGCCGGCTACCAAGCCGAGTTTCTCAAACTCTTCGGATTCGGCCTCCCCAACGTCAACTATGACGCCGAGGTCGAGCTCGAAGTCCCCATCCTCCCCGCCTGACACACCAGCGCGCCATGAAAAACGCCACCCTCTTCTCCATCGCCAACCAAAAAGGCGGCGTCGGCAAAACCACCACCGCCGTCAATCTCGCCGCCGGGCTCGCCCGCCAGGGCATCCCCACGCTCCTCATCGACCTCGACTCGCAAGCCAACGCCACCAGCGCCCTCGGCTTCCCCAAGGACGAGGGCAAAAGCCTCTACGCCCCCCTGCACGGCAACGGCCGCGCCGCCGAAAAAATCCTCCCCACCTCCACCCCGAACCTCGACCTCATCCCCTCCGAGGTGGACATGGCCGCAATCGAGTCCGAACTCCTCCAAAAGGAAGACTACCTCGCCCAACTGCACACCCTTCTGGCCCCCCTCAAAACCACCGGACGCCACCGCGCCATCATCCTCGACTGCCCGCCCGCCCTCGGGATGCTGTCCATGAACAGCCTCGCCGCCGCCGACCACCTCCTCATCGCCCTCCAGTGCGAATACCTCGCCATGGAAGGCCTCGGACAAAGCCTCAACCTCGTCACCCAATTGCGCGACGCCGGCATCAACCCAACCCTCACCGTCGGCGGCATCATCATGACCATGTATGACATCCGCACCAACCTCTGCCGCCAAGTCGTCAGCGAAGTCCGCCAGCACTTCCCCGACCTCGTCTTCAACGCCATGATCCCCCGCAGCATCCGCCTCGGCGAGGCGCCCAGCCACGGACGGCACATCTTCGACTACGACCCGCTCTCCCCCGGCGCCACCGCCTACGCCGCCCTCACCCAGGAAGTCATCCAACGCTTCACCCTGCGGTAAACCCACACCATGTCCCCCGCACCGCCCCCGTTCGCCCGCCGCGCCTGGGTTGAGATAGACCTGTCCGCCCTTGAGCGCAACCTCGGCAAAATCAAGGCCCACATCCCCCCGCGCATCCACTACATCGCCATCGTCAAGGCCGACGCCTACGGACACGGCCTCGCCCCCATCGTCACCCGCCTCCTCCAGTGCGGTGTGGAAAATTTCGCGGTCGCCAACGTCCGCGAAGGCGCCGACGTGCGCGAAATCGGCCCCGGCGCAAACATCCTCGTCCTCGGCCCCATCCTCCCCGAGGAAATCCCCCGCCTCGCCGATTACCAGCTCACCGCCACGCTCTCCACACCCGAAGAAGCCCGCGCCCTCGCCACCCACGCCGCCGCGCGCCGACACCGCCAGCCCGTGCACATAAAAATAGACACCGGCATGGGGCGCATGGGCGCATGGCACACCACCGCCCCCCAACTCATCCGGGACATCCATCAACAACACGCCGGCACCCTCGACATCCGCGGCATCTGCACCCACTTCCCAAGCGCCGACACCGACCCGCGGCAAACCACCCGCCAGCGCCACCTCTTCCAACAAGTCCTCGACACCCTCCCCCGCGAACTGAATGCCGATGCCCGCCTCCTCATCCATGCCGACAACAGCGCCGGGCTCGACACCCTCCCCCCCAACGGCCCCTTCAACGCCATTCGCATCGGACTCCTCCAATACGGACTCACGCCCAACCCCGGCTCGCCCCTCGCGCACATCAACCCCGAACCCGTGCTCAGCTTCCACAGCCGCGTCGGGCTCATAAAAACACTCCCCCCCGGCGCCACCCTCAGCTACAACCGCACACACACCCTCGCACACACCACACGCATCGCCATAATAACCGCGGGCTACGGCGACGGCATCCCCCTCTCCGCAAGCAACCGCGCCCAAGTCCTCATCCACGGACAACGCTGCCGCATTCTCGGGCGCGTAACCATGGACCAGACACTCGTCGACATCACCGCCAACCCCGACGCCACCGCCGGCGACACCGCCACCCTCATCGGCACCCAGCCCGGCGGCGAAATCACCCTGCGGGAATTTTGCTCTTGGACGGACACCATCCCGTGGGAAGTATTTTGCTCCATCACCAAGCGCGTCGAACGCGCCCCGCGCGGACTGCGCATTCAATAGGAAAAAAACCACCACCACCCACCCGCCATGGACACCGCCACCACCCGGCTCACATTCTCCAGCGAACACCAGCACCGCGCCTGGCTCGCCACCCAGGCCGCCCTGCCCAACGGCTTCAAAACCGGCGTCACACGCTTCAACTTCACCCCCGCCGAAGCGCCCAAACCCGCCGCCATGACCCTCACCCTCATCACCCTCGACAAGCCCACGCCCGACTTCGCCGCCGTCTTCACCCAAAACGCCTTCCCCGGCGCCCCCGTCATCATCGGACGCCGGCGCCTCGCCGAGCCCACCCTCGGCGCCATACTCGTTAACAACAAAATCTCCAACGTATGCGCCCCCGGCGGCATCGCCACCGCCGAGCGCATCTGCGCCGCCACCGCCGCCCGGCTTCACATGGCCCCCGCGCAAATACTCCCCTCCTCCACCGGCGTCATCGGCTGGAGCCTCCCCGAGGCGGACATGCTCGCCGCGCTCCCCCGCGCCATCGCCGCACTGGACGGCGCCGGCATCCTGCCCGCCGCCGAAGGCATCATGACCACCGACCTCTATCCCAAGATCCGCCGCGCCAAGGCCTCCGGCGGCACCATCGTCGCCATCGGCAAAGGCGCCGGCATGATCGAGCCCAACATGGCCACCCTCCTCGTTTACATCCTGACCGACCTCGCAATCCCGCGCAACACACTGCGCGAAACCCTCTCCCGCACCGTCGCCACCACCTTCAACACCATCAGCATCGACAGCGACACAAGCACCTCCGACTCCATCGTCGCGCTCTCCTCCGGACACATCCCGTGCGCCGACACCACCGCATTCGAGACCGCCCTCGAACAGGTCTGTCGCGAACTCGCCGGCGACATCGTGCGCAACGGCGAAGGCGTCCGCCACGTCATCCGCGTGCACATCAAGGGCGCACCCGACGCCACCGCGGCACGCGCCCTCGGGAAAGCCATCGTCAACGCCCCCCTCTTCAAATGCGCCATCGCAGGCAACGACCCCAACGTTGGCCGCCTCATACAGGCCATCGGCAAACACGCCGGCACCCATCCCATCCCCACCGCACGCCTGCGCGCATCCATCGGCGGCATTGAAATCTTCGCAAACGGAACATTCCAGCTCAACCCCGCGAAAGAGACCGCCCTCGCAGACTGCCTGCGCGCAGCCGAACTCTACCCAAGCGCCCCCGACACCAACGGCTTCTTCGCCCCGCCAATAAAATTCCCCCCGCACGAACGCTGCGTCGAAATCGAAATCGCCCTCGACTCAGGCCACGCCTCCGCAACCGTCCTCGGCGCCGACCTCACCCACGAATACGTCAGCGAAAACGCCGACTACCGGAGCTAACCAACCCCAAGGCGCAACACGCTACGCATTGACCACCGCCGCCACGATTTCCACGCGCACCAACGGCTTCGAACGCTCCCCGCCAAAACTCGCCTCGACAGGAGCGCCGGCAATCTTCTCCAGCACATCATCCCCCGAAACCAGCTCCCCAAACGCCGTGTAATTGCGATCCAAAAAACCCGCATCGCCATGGCAAATGAAAAACTGGCTCCCCGCACTGTCCGGATCCTGCGAACGCGCCATCGAGATAACGCCACGCTCGTGCCGCTTCCCGTTAAACTCCGCCTTCACCCTGTAGCCCGGCCCACCCGTCCCGGGCGTGCCCGCCACCCCAAGCTTCGAGTTCGGACACCCCCCCTGCACCATGAACCCCTTGATAATGCGATGAAACGCCGTGCCATCATAAAACCCCTCGCGCACAAGCTTCTTGAAATTCTCGACAGTCCCGGGCGCAAGCTCCGGCCAAAAGGCGAAAGTCATGTCCCCCAAAGAGGTTTTCAGCGTCACGGTCTCCTGTCCGGTATTTGATGCGCTCACGGTATTTGTTTTTATGCTGGAATGGATGGTTGAAAGATTACCCCGCCATCCCACCACCTCCCCCGGAACCGGTCAAACCGAATTTGCCGCCACCCCATCAAGTATTGTGCAGCATTTCATTATTCACGCCCCCCCCCCCATCCCATGGATTCCCCCTTGTCAATCTGTCTCGTAACGACACAGCCTAAAAAACCCCGGACCGGCAGGGTAAACATTGCCACGCACAATAATAGGAATTGGCCCATTTTCTGCCAAAGTAAGGTTCACTCTGGCGTTCGAGGCCAAATTAAAATTTCTGGAAAGTTCAATAGTGCCGCCTCCGGAAACATTAAGGACATCG
>JAITIB010000131.1 GCA_031279675.1 Puniceicoccales bacterium
TGATCGTGAGCGTGAAAAGAATGCCCAGCACAACGGCGATGCCGACGAGTCCCTCGGCAATGATTTCCGTCTTGGTTTGAACCGCCTCCGCAGCGGCGAAAAGAAGTGTGTTCATGAAAGCACGAATCAGGTGGAATCTATTGACAGGGCACTCTGCTATTGGAGGACGCCGGAAGCTGTCAAAGTATTTTCGCAACGGAGGCGCTCAAAACCGGCGCATGCGCAGCGCGACGCCAAAGCTGAAGCCATTGTTCTGGCGGGCGTCCTGCCGGTAACTGAAGTGATAGTCCAGCTCCCACGTGTGGCCCAGACGCTGGCGAAGCCCGTAAAACTGTTCCGTGAGCTTGTCGGCGTGGCTGTCGTAACGCCACTGCCCGGTCAGCGTGTAATTGCTGTTGAGCCGATACTCAAGCCCCCACGTGTATTGCATGAGATCGGCGGCGTCGGTGATGTATTGCGTCCCGAAAAAGAGGCGCCACCGATCGCCATCATGAATGTTCAGCCGCGCGGAGACTTCGTTTGCGGTCCAGTTGTAGGTGTCGAGCCGGTGGTAAACGTCGAGCGACAACCAGTGCACAGGGGCAAGGCCGAGCTGCGTGTAAGTCGTCGAGCGCACGCGTTCGCCGACACGGTCGGTATCGCGAAAATCCTGGTAAACATTCAACCACGCCAGATCGCGCGACCCATATTGGGCGTCGCGAGTCTGGATCTGATTCTCAAATCCGATGCGCAGAACCTGCTGCTCCCAGAGATCGTCAGCATAACGCTTTTGCGCCAAATCCACCGGTGGCGGATAGGGAAGAAAGCTGTAACGATCTATCGCAGGAAGGTGCTCCCGCCCCTTGTCGGCAGCAGGAATCCAGCGGTATTGGACAAGGGGACGAAACTGGTGGCGCAGCCCGTGGATGTCCCAACGGACGTTCTCATAATCCCATTGCCCTTGCGCGTGAAGGTGGAGATCGAAACCAAGTTGCGGCAAAACACGCGCATAAGGCGAGGTGGCGTCGGCAGTGTAGAGATAGCGTGTGGCACGGACACCGGCAACGGGAGTGAAGCTGAGCCAGTCCTGAATTTTCACCGGGCGAGAAAGCCCGTAGTAAGCATCAAGGCGCGTGCTGTCCAACGTGCCCCCGGGCACCGAAAGCTCGGGGGAGGTTCGCTCGAAAAGATAGGCAAACGCAACGCTCGCACGCTGGTAAATGCCGGAGTCGGGAATGAGTTCGCACGGATTCAAATCCAGACGGATTTCAGGAAGGCGCTGCTGGACGTTCTGGAAATCGTTCGGGCGATACCGAGCGAAAAGCGAGAGGTAGCAAGCGTTGTTGGGAAGGACAATCTCAAGGAAATTATCAGGACGCTGGTTGGCGTCAAAAATGCCTGGGCGGAAGTCGCGCACAACACTGGTGTCGCTCCAATAATTGAACGCCGAGGTCAGCTCGACACGCGGGAACACGCCATCACCACGCACCGTGTGCTTGTGCTCCCAAGTGATGAAACCGCGGTGAGCCGGAATAGGCGCGTTGTAGTTGTCAGTGCCACGGAGACTGTTGTCATTGATCCACGCAGCCTGAAAATTGCCGCGAACGCCACCATCCACAGCAAGCCCCGTGTCAACGGTCGCATCATAGCGAAACACCGGCCCGACGAGAACACCGGCCTTGCGGTAAAGATCGAGAATCAACCCGGGTTGGTATTCCCCGCCAAAACCAGTGTAGTATGTGGTCGTGCGCAAATAATCGCCGACGGTGCGCTCCCGCCCAACGCGAACAGTGGCGTCAAGGGGCGGACTCTCAAAACCCGTCTGGGTGTAAAAGGGGAGATAAAACACGGGCAATCCGGCAACGCGCACAACAGCATTCCGGACTTGGAAGGTGGCGTTGTCCCGCCCCGTCGTCGCGGCAATTCCGTCCGAGCCCTCGGGCAAGGCCACCGTGTAAGTGATTTGCGCGGCATCCACGGTAATGGAAAAAAAATCCGGTTCGCAGTAGTAGAGCGTGACATCATTGAGCGTCGCCCGGCTTGTGGCCACCTTGGCGGGAGGCGCCCCTTCCAGGGCGGACGGCAACGCCGGCCACGGCGTCGCGGGCGGAGTCCGGGTGGCCCGCAAGGCGTCCCCTTCGACGTAACCCGGATAAAACCCCATGCGAAAAATGCCGGTGGAAACAGAGGGGCCAAGCCCGGCATCCCCCATCCGGGCACGCATCCCGCGCGCGAGAATGCGCAGGGCGCGAAAATTGAACTGTATGTCACCGTCGGCGGTCGCGGTCTGGACGCGGGGATCCCACACAAGCTCCTCTGCCTTGAGGTTGAATTCACCGAGAGCAATGCCGGTGCCCGGGCCGGAAATGACGATCCGGTTCTCACTGTCCGGCTTGGAAATGCTCGCGCCAGCGATGACAATCTCACCCGTCCCGCGGCCCCCCACTCCCTTGCCGGCGGCACCCGTCCGCTCCGTGCGGGCCGTTGCGGAAAGCGGCAGCACCGCGAGGAGCGTCGCGGCATGGATCCATTGCGAAACGCTTTTCACGGGAAAGGGAACGGGGACGCCTTACTTGAGCGTTTCGTAGGCATCAAGCTTGCGCTCAATGCGCGCGGCGAGAAGCTGCGCGAACTTGGGCAGCCCGCCTTCGCAAGGGATCGCCACCTCGCCTTGGATGAGCGGCTGGGCGTATTTCGCGAACTGGAACCCGATGGACATCTTGTCCTCGCCAATCCACGCGGTCGGAAACGTCTTCACGGCGTTGGCAACCTCGTTCAGGGGCGCAAGCTCCGTCCGCACGGAGTAAGTGTCCTTGCCATCCTTGTCCTCGCGCACAAGGACGACCATTTTGCCCGACTCGCCATCAATCGCGGCGCGAACCGCGGCCCTGCCCACGAGTACCGCCTCGTCAACGTCCGTTTGCGACGCGTTGTGAATGGCGGCGCGCTGCGTGATGCCAAGCTTGGCGGACCGCACCTTCACGCCCGCAAGATTCTGCTCCACGATGGTCCGCAGCGTCTCGCCAACACCGCCGAGCACGGCATGTCCGAACGCGTCGGTGGCGGTGGCGCCTGCGCCAAGAAAATTGCCGGCGGGATCGAGCAGGCCTTCCGCGGTCACGATAAAGCAAAAGTGCTGTTTGCGCAAAACCATCTGCACCGCGTCCACAAACGCCTGCTGGTTGAAATGCGCCTCGGGAAGCAACACGATGTGCGGCGCATCCTCGATCAACGCCGTGCGGCGTTTCGCGAGCACGGAACCCGCGGCAATCCAGCCCGCGCCACGCCCCATGACTTCGAGGATGGAAACAAAGTCGTGCTGCCCCATCGCCGCATTGTCCAAGGCCATCTCGCGCACCGTTGTCGCGATGTGCTTGATGACGCTCCCGTAGCCCGGGCAATGGTCGGTGACGGGCAGGTCGTTGTCCACGGTCTTGGGCACGCCGATCACGCGCAACGCATAGCCGCGCTCAAGCGCAAGGGCGTTGATTTTCGCCGCCGTGTCCTGGGAGTCGTTGCCGCCGATGTAGAGAAAGTAGCGGATGTTGTGCGCGGCAAAAACATCAAGCACGCGGTCGAAATCCTGCTGTCGCTTCATCTTGTAGCGACAGGTGCCGAGGATGGCGCCGGGCGTCTGGCTGAGGGCGCGCACGGTCTGCTGGGACTCCGCGGCGAGGTCGATGAGCTGCTCATTGAGGATTCCTTGGATTCCGTTGAGGCCACCGTAGATCTCGGCAATGTTATCCTCGTATTGGAGCGCCTCGGTGATGACACCGGCGAGGCTGGCGTTGATGACGGGGGTCGGGCCGCCGCTTTGGGCGACCAACAGGTTGCCAATGAATTCTTGGGCCATAATGCGTTTTGCTGTGAAAGAGGAAATGTTTGGTGGAAAGCGCCCTTGTGTGGGCGAGCAATCGGTGTTTGGCAACGCGGAAAATCGGGAGCCGCCTCCACAAGCGCGGGCGACGCGCCTGCCTCATTCTCATTCGGCAAGGACATCAATCTCGGCGGCGGAGGCGTAGGGATTGCCCTGTTGCTCGCTGAGCGCGACGAATTTGATGAAGCGTGTTTTCTCCAGTTTCTCAAAGCGGACAGTTTGCAGCGCCGCATTGTCGGGGAATTGCCCCCTGGCCACCTCGCGCCACGTTTTTCCGTCATCGCCAAGCTCGATCGCGTATTGCGCGACACGTCCGTTGCGCGAGTTCTGGCGCGGCAGGTAGGTAATGCCGGCGATGGTCTCGGCACCACCAAGATCCAGCGTTATCGAGTGCGGGTGCCTTGCCAGGAAAAGCCCGTATTGGGTGTGCCAGTAAGTGCCCGCGTTGCCGTCAATGGCATTTGCGGCCTCACCCTCGTTGGGTTGCTCGCTGTTCGTGCTCGCGCGCCATTTGCCGCGGGGGATCTGCTTGGGGTAGGTCTCCGTGACGATTCCCCCGGGAAGATAGTTTTCCTTTTCCTCCCATGCCTGGACGACGCCCCCCGAGAGCAACGGGATCGGCGCGGTGTATGTCCGCGCCTTGCCGCCGTTGACCGTGTAACGCAAGGTGGCGCCGGGTGTGCCGCCGCGCAACGTGATGTTGCCACCGGCATCGCGATGCAGCGCGACGGGCTCAAGAACGGGAAGCGTCGGGCGGGCGAGGTCGGCAAGCACACGCGAGCGTTCACCGGCGGCGGTGGCGGCGGCGGGAATGCCCCTGAGCGGGCGGATGGTGTAGGCAAAGGTGTGGTTGCCGGCACGCAGAACGTCGCGGGGAAGCGGCTGGGGTCCGCAACTTGCGCCGCCGAGCCCAAGCGTGGCGGCGTCGAGCGTGAGCACGACGCGGTGGCTGGGCGGAAGATCCTTGGGGTGCGGCGCAAGGGTCAGTTCCCAGGCAGTCCAAGGGGTAGCGCTGAAAGCCATTGTGCCGTAGGCCCGGATGAGCGCGCCGGAGCCGGCGGCGTCCGTGAGGGCCACCCAGCGCGTTTTTTCGCGGTTGGCATTATCCTGCGGGCGCCCGTAGGGGACACTCATTTTTTCCACCGTTGAGTGAAAGGTGTCGTGCCAGGCGCCCTCTTTGCGGTCGCGGTAGTTTTCGTGGGGGCCAAGTCCGTTCCATGTGAGGTGGCGCAACCCGGGATGGGCGCACAGTTGCACGCCGATGCGTGGGAGCACAATTCCGGGGCCGGTGGCGGTGATGGCGTTGGAGGTGTGCAGGGTGCCGTCGCCGAACACATGCCAGGTGGTGGTGGTTTCAAAATACAAATTCTTCGGGGTGAGCGGACGGGCGTGCGTGAATGTGTGCGTGCCGCCGGTGATGTTGCCGTAGCGGACGGCTTCCTTGCCCTGGCTGCTGATGCGCGTGGTGATGAGCACGGCACGCGGGTCGGAGGTGTCGAGGGTGAAAGATTCGACGCGGTGCCGCAGGTTGTGCAGTCCGTTGGTAAACCACTGCGCGACGGCCCACTTGTCGTTGTCCACGGGGGCGCGATAGGCGTTGAGATACGGGCCGGGAGCGTCAACGGCAGGGGCGAGGATTTCCTTGCCGCTGTAAACGAGGCTGGAAAGGGTCCCTGTTTTTTTGCTGAAAACGGCGGTGAAATCGCCGCCGGTTATTGTGACCTCCCCGGGCGTCTCGCGGGCTTGCGGGAGCGTGGTGGAGAGCCGTGCAATGTCATGCACGGGCGGGCCGGCAAGGGCGGGGGCGTCGGCAGGCTGGAGGAATGCGGCGGGGAGCGGAAATTGTTCCCACGCCACCTCGAAGCCTTTGCGCTCCCAGATGGTGTCGCCGGCAAGGCGAAAGCTCAGGCGCAAATGATAGTCCACGCCAGGCTGGCGGTGGATTGGCTGGCAACCGTCGAGGCGGATGGTTCGCCGCTGGCGCGGGGGAACGGGTTGCGGCTCAAGCTGGCCCTGTTGGAGAGGAACCCCGTCGGCCCGGATTTCCCAATGGATGGCAAGATCGTCAAGGGCCTTGAAGTAGCGCTTGTTGAAGATCTCAACGCTGCCATCCCCGGCACCGGGGACGACGGCGACGTCCTGGTAGATTTTTTTCACCTCGGCATAGGCGGGCTTGGGAGCGCGATTGGCAAAAACAAGCCCGTCGTGGATGAAAAGTCCGTCGTTGGGCTGGTCTCCAAAATCCCCTCCGTAGGTGTAAACAAGGCTGTCCGGGGTGTGGCTGACGCGGAAAGCCTGCGCGGTGGCGTCGTAAATGACGCGCGGGAGCGCGGGGGGGACGGCAGGATTCTGCGGCGTGGTGGCGGCAAACGGGACGAATTTGCCATCCCGCTCGCGCGCATAAATGACATGGTCGCACCACTCCCAGACAGCGGCCCCCATGAGATGCTCGCTTGCCTCGATGGCGCGCCAGTAATCGGCGAGGTTGCCAGCGGCATTGCCCATGCTGTGCGCGTATTCGCACAGATAAAAAGGCTTTTTGCGGGCGGGCGCGGCTGCCTCGGCCTCGACCTTGGAAACGGACGGATACATGACGCTGTCCACGTCCGCCACCCCCGAATTGCCCTCGTAGTGCACGGGCCGCGAAGCGTCGAGGGCACGGACAGCCTTGGCGGTCGCGGCGAAGTTGCCGCCGCGCCCGGCCTCGTTGCCGAGAGACCACATGATGACGCTGGGGTGGTTGCGATCGCGCCGGACCATGTCGGTCGCGCGCTGGATGTGCGCCGGGCGCCAGTCCGCACGGTTGGAAAGGGAGCCTTCCCGGAGACGCTCCGTGCCGTGCGTCTCGATATTGGCCTCGTTGACAACGTAAATGCCGTAGCGATCGCAGAGCGAATACCAATGGGGCGCATTGGGGTAGTGCGAGGTGCGCACATGGTTGATGTTTGCCTGCTTGAACCGGATGATGTCGGCGAGCATACGCTCGTGGGAGACGTGGTGCCCGGTGTCCGGCTCGGCCTCGTGCCGGTTCACGCCACGCAGTTTCACGGGTTTTCCATTGATGAGAAACTTTCCTCCCTTGATTTCAACCCGGCGGAAACCGGTCTCGCACGAACGCACGTCAAGCACCCTGACCGCATTCCCCTCACCCCCCGGCAAACGCTCCGAGAGGACAAGCACCAGGGTGTAAAGATTAGGCTCTTCGGCAGACCAAAGCTTTGGGCGCGGGACGCGGAGTGCAACAGTCCCCTCGCCGGGAGATTGCAATTTCATCCAGCCCGCGCCGGACACCAGACCCCCTCCGCGCTCATAAAGCTTGAGCTCCAAACCAAGCTCCTGACCCGCGCTGGTTTTGACCTCCACATTCACGTTCCCGTTCGAGGCATCCTCGTTGAAATCTGTCTCAACGCGAAAATCCACAATGCGCAACCTGGGCTCCGCACTCAGGTAAACGTCGCGGAAAACACCGCTCAAACGCCACATGTCCTGATTCTCAAGATAGCTCCCGTCACTGAAACGGTAAACCTCCACGGCAAGCAAATTGCCCGAAGGCTTGAGCAACGGCGTGATGTCAAACCGCGCCGGCGTCCGGCTGTCCTTGGAAAAACCAACATAGGCACCGTTCACCCAAAGGTAAAAAAAGGAGTCCACACCATCAAAGGTAAGGAACACATCGCGGCCCTTCCAATCCGCGGGCACATCAAACACGTGCCTGTAAGACCCCACCTCGTTGCGCACCTCAAACGTGCTAAAGTGCCCGGGCGGAACTTCCATGACCCGCGGCGGAGCGGATTTGAACGGATAGGTGACGTTGGTGTAAATGGGCGTCCCATATCCATGCAACTGCCAGTTGGACGGCACCGGAAGGAACTTCCACCCGGCATCATCGAATCCCGGCGCGAAAAAATCCCGCGGCCTCACATCCGGATCCTTTGACCAGTGAAATTTCCACTCCCCGTTCAATGACCGGTAAAATGGCGACGAATCCAAGTCCACCTTGCGCGCCGAGACCTCATCCGGAAACGAAATCGAAGTGGAGGAGACGGGCTCACGCTTGAAAAACAGTTTTTTCTCGCACTGCCATTCGTCGCCACCGGGCGCGACTGCCTGGGCACTGGCACACGGGACGGACATGGCTCCAATCAACATAAAGAAAAGGAAACGCATAGGAAAAATCTCAAAAGGCACACTGGCAAAAAACACAACCCCCTGAAAGTTGAATCTATTCCCATCCACCGAACAATCTTCACGCCACCGGGCGCCCGCGCACAAAACGCCACCGGGCACCCAACAGGACAAAGACGCCACCGGCGGCGGCAAACCACCCGAAAAGCTCCGTCACAAACCACTGCGCCCGCGCTTGGAACTCAATTTTCCGCGCCTTGTCAATCGCCCCGAACGCCGCCTCGACCGTGCCCGTCTCATCAGCCCGGAAATACCTCCCGCCCGTCTCATCAGCCATCGCACGCAACACCTCCTCGTCAATGTCCGAATTCACCCGGCGGGAACCCACCCGCATGCCCTCACGGTCAAAAACAGGAAACGGGACGACACCATTGCGCCCCACCCCAACCGTGTAAACAGGGATGCCGCGCGCCTTCGCAATCGCCGACGCCTGCCGCGGCGCAAGCGTGCCACAGTTATTGGATCCATCCGTGAGCAGGATGACAAAAGCGCCAAGACGCCGCACGCCCGCCCCCCCGGTGGCGTCGGAAACAACAGAGCGCGCAGGCTGCTCAAGCCGCGAAAGCGCAACACCAAGCCCGTCGCCAATCGCAGTCCCATCCTCGACAAGCCCCGTATGCAAACGCTCCACCTGCCTGCCCAACCACGCACGATCGGTTGTCAGCGGCGCAAGCGTGTAAGCGCCACCCGCAAACACCACAATCCCGATGCGGTCACCCGTGCGCTCCTCGATGAACGCCTTGATGACCGGACGGATGGTCTGCAACCGGTTAAGCCGCCGCCCCCCGCGCTCGTAATCCTCCGCAAGCATGGACGTGGAAAGATCGATCGCAAGCATCAGGTCGTAACCCTGCGCATTGACATCGCGCCGCTCCTCGACGCGTTGCGGACGGGCAAGCGCGACCACGACAAACGCGGCGCCAAGCGTCGCAAACCAAAGCGGCAGACGCAATCCGCGCCCCGCCCCGGGCCGATGCCACGCACCGGCAAACGGCACAACGCCCACAAGAACTCCGCGCCGCCGACGCAGCCAGAAAACCAGGGGAAACAACAAAAAACCAAACAGCCAGAGCGGCGCGCCAAATGTGTAGTGCGTCATGACATCGGACGATTGGACGGCGCCACAGCCTCCCTCCGTTGGAAAAACCGCGCAAGCGCCTCAAGACGGTTTTCACAAACACTCACGGCAAGACGGCTCCCCGCACCAGGGAACAACGCGCGCCAGCACCCCTCGCGCGCCTCGCGCCAACGGGCATGCGCGGCACGCTCCGCCGCGGTTCCCCGCAAAGTCACAAGACGCCCGTCAACGGGATCATACGCGGCAAAATCCTCCAGCGCCGGCAACGCGGCATCCCACGGATCGTCAATGCGAAAACCCAGCGTCTGAAAATGCGACTGCATTGCGCGCCACCCCTCGGGAGGCGGAGCCGGCGCAAAATCCCCAAGCCAGACAAGAATGCTGTGGCGCGGCGCCAGACGCCTCAAAAGACTCCACGGCACCACCCCGCGCGCCGCTGCCGCAAGCGACGGCGGCGGCGTCCCGAAAAGTCGCGCCGCCGCATGGTGTATCGCGCCACGCCCGCGCACAGGCGGCTGCACATGGTGCCCAGCGGCGGTGGCGTGGACACAACCCACGCGGTCACGATTCACCGCGCCAAGCAACATCAACAATCCCGCAAGCTCAAGCAGCGCCTCGCGCTTCGACTGTGCCGTGGACCCAAACTGAAGACTCGGCGTGTCCTCAAAAAGAAGAACCACCGTGACCTCCCGCTCCTCCACGAACTTCTTCCGGTATGGCTCGCCCAACCGCGCGGTGACATTCCAGTCAATGTCACGCACATCATCGCCAAACGCATACTTCACCACCTGGTCAAACTCCATGCCACGCCCGCGAAACGCCGAGCGGTATTCCCCCCCGAGCGCATTTTCAACGACACCACGCACACGCCATTCGAGGCGGCGCAACAACGGCATGGACTGGAGAACACTCTGCATGGTCGGGCAATCCGGCAATCAGATGACCGGCACCGGTGTCGTCCGCAACACCTCGCCAATCACCGAATCCGCGGTCAGATTCTCCGCCTCCGCCTCATACGTCAGCCCCACACGATGTCGCAGCGTGTCGGGCGCTATCTCCTGCACCAGCCGTGGCGACAAATACTCCTCGCCACGCAACCACGCCAGCGCACGCCCCGCCTGGTAAAGCGCCAGCGACGCGCGCGGCGACGCCCCGAAACCCAGCCGCCGCAACGCCCCGTCCCCCGCCGGCACAGCCAGCGCGCGCGTCGCGCGCACCAGCGCCAGAATGTATTGCCCGACCGCGGGCGCCACGCGCACCGCTTCCACCGCGTGGCGCAACTCCAGCAACTCCGCGCCGCTCGACACAGCGCGCAGCTCAGGCTGGCTCACCACACCGCCCCAACACTCCATCATGCGCGCCTCCTCCTCCAAGGTCGGGTAGTCCACAAGCAGCTTGAACAAAAACCGGTCCGTCTGCGCCTCCGGCAACGCATACGTCCCCTCCTGCTCGATGGGATTCTGCGTCGCCATGACAAAGAACGGCCTCGGCAGCGCATGCGTCCCGCCGCCAATCGTCACCTGCCGTTCCTGCATCGCCTCCAGCAACGCGCTCTGCACTTTCGCAGGCGCGCGATTGATCTCGTCCGCAAGGACAAGGTTCGCAAACACCGGCCCCCGGTGCGGCGAGAACGCCCCGTCCTTGGGCGAGAACACCATCGTCCCAACCACATCGCTCGGCAAAAGATCGGGCGTGAACTGGATGCGCTCAAAGCGCACCCCCAACGCCGCGCCAAGCGACTTCACGAGGAGCGTCTTCGCAAGCCCGGGCATGCCCTCCAGCAACACATGCCCGTTGGCAAGCAGCGCCACAAGCAGACGCTCGACAACAACATCCTGCCCGATGACAGCCTTGGAGATCTCATCCCGCAGCTTCCGGGCCCATTCGCAACCGATGACAACGTTCGACATAGCTTTATTGGAAAGGGAAAATCTTTGGACACAAGAGCGCCGGAACCGCAAGAAATTGTCTTCACCCGCCAGGCGATGCGCGCCGCATTTCCCGCGCCCGCCAGACACCCCGGGTGGAGCCGGCACGATTTTTTCCAGTGTGCTCACATTTCCGCTTTACAACAACCCCACCGCACCTACTTCTCCCCATCGCGTGGGCGGCGAGCCGCCGCCCGCAACTCCCTGATGAATCAACGCTTAAACGACCAGCTCATACCTTGCACCATTTCGTTATCCGAGGCGGCCTGCCGCGTCATCGTTTCCTGTCGCGA
Source organism: Puniceicoccales bacterium (assembly GCA_031279675.1). Lineage (GTDB taxonomy): Bacteria > Verrucomicrobiota > Verrucomicrobiia > Opitutales > UBA953 > CALNBE01. The sequence goes on from JAITIB010000131.1 coordinate 11,341, forward strand.
CGTGCAAGGGTTTCGCAACGCAAGCAATGTGGTCCGCCACGCGATCGAACAGTTTGATTTCAATGAATTTTCCAGCGCACGGATCACCCGCCAGGTCTCCGTCCGCCTTCCCACCAGAATGCGGGAGGAATTATTGATGCACGCGCGCAGGAACAGCGCCAGCATCAGCAACATCATTCGGGAAGCGCTCCACGCGCTATCCGTCAAACCAACCCAAATCCCAACCAAAGATACAGTCATGCCAGACGTAAAAAAGACCGTAAAGAAACCCGTGGCCGCCAAGGCCCCGGTAAAAAAAGCAGCCGCTCCGGCCTCCAAGCCAGCTGTTGCAAAAAAGGCCCCTCCGGCCAAGAAAAAGGCGCCAGTGCCAGCCAAAAAAACGGTTCCCGTAAAAAAAGCGGCCCCTGCCCCGAAGGCAGCTCCCGCAAAAAAGACGGTTCCCGTGAAAAAGGCCCCTGTCGCCAAGGCTCCGGCGAAAAAAACCGTCGTCGCCAAAAAACCCCCGGCAAAGAAGAAATAACCGGGTTAACGGGACGGCTCCCGCCGGCCAAAACCGGCGGAGCCAGCCTGTTTTTTTTGCGAAAAGAAAAGGGCGCCGGCAGACGTCACCGTGGGTGGCGTGGTTTTTTCTTTCTCGATTTTTCATGACCGCGCGCCCTGTTTTGATTTTTAGCCTCCGGCCCCTGGTTTTCCGTTGCACAAATGACGTCCGCGCTGCCTATCCATTCCATCCGCAGGGATTTTTCCAATGCATGCGCACGGACACGGCGCATCATTTTGCAGGCGCCCACAGGCTCGGGCAAATCCACACAGATTCCGCAATTTCTCCTCGACGACGGGCTTGTTCCACCGGGACGCAAGATCGTCATTTTGCAACCACGGCGACTGGCCACGCGGATGCTCGCGGCACGCATTGCCAGCGAACGCGGACAAGTGCCCGGGCGAGAGGTGGGATACCAAATCCGGTTTGACCGGGTGGAATCCGCGGAGACGCGCATCAAGTTTATCACCGAGGGGCTGTTGCTGCGATTAATGCTGGGGGACGGGCAGATGGAGGATGTCGGCGCACTGGTGTTTGACGAGTTCCATGAACGCAACCTCGACTCGGACGTCGCGCTGGCACTGGCGCGACGCTTGCAAGAAACAACGCGCCCGGACCTGCTCATCGTCGTCATGTCGGCAACACTCGACACGGACTCATTGGCGCAATGGCTGGACGGATGCACGGTGCTGGGCGTGCAAGGACGGCTCTTTCCCATTGATGTCGAATACATCGGAGACGCGGCGGCAAGGCCGGGCGGGGCGCAAACCCCAGTATGGGAACTGGCCGCGGCACAATTCCGGAAGGCCTTTCACACCGTGCCGGAAGGCGACTTTCTTGTTTTCATGCCGGGCGCGCACGAGATTTGGAAAACCATCGAGGAAATCAACGCCACCACAGAAGGGCGTCACTGTCTCGTGCTCCCGCTGCACGGCGAACTGCCACCGGCGGACCAGGATCACGCCGTGGCGCCACCGCCACCAGGCGTGCGCAAGGTGGTTGTCTCGACAAATGTCGCCGAGACATCGCTGACGATTGACGGCGTGAGAGTTGTCATTGACAGCGGTCTGGCACGGGTGGCGCGCTGGGACCCGCACCGGGGCATCAACACGCTGCTCATCGAAAACATCTCGCAGGCATCGGCGGAACAGCGCGCGGGACGTGCGGGACGCACAGCGCCGGGCTTGTGCGTGCGCCTCTGGGGAAAAGGATCGCACGAGACGCGCGCGGCGCGCGAAATGCCCGAAATCCGCCGCCTGGAATTATCCGCTCCAGTGCTCTCGCTCATGGCCGGTGGCATCGGGGACTTGGAGACCTTCCCGTGGTTTGAAAAGCCGGACGCACGGACATTGGCACGGGCACGGACATTACTGTGCGACTTGGGAGCGCTGGTGAAGGACCCTGCCGTGTCCGGCGCATTTGCCATCACGGCACTGGGAAGCCGCATGGCGGCGTTTCCGCTGCACCCCCGCTATGCCCGGATGATGATCGCCGCGGGTGAGCACGGGTGCGTCACACAGGTGTCCGCGATCGCCGCGCTTACACAAGGGCGCGACATCCTGCTACCGATTGCAAACTCGCGCGACGCGGCGGAGAGGGAGGATTTGCTCGGGGAAACGCAATCGGACTTCTTCCACCGGCTGACCCTGTTCGGCATGGCCCGGAAAAAAAATTTCAACATCGGATTTTGCAAACGTTGGGGCATCCACGCGCAAGCCGCCGCAATGGCGGACAGGCTCTCGGAACAGTTTTTGCGCATCGCACACTCCCAAGGCATTCGAGACAACAGCCCCGGTGTCCGCGCCGGCATGGACACGCGGGATGCCATCCGGCGGTGTTTGCTCCTCGGATTCAGCGATCAACTCGCTGTACGGATTGACAAAGGGACGCTTCGGTGCGCGCTCGTCCACGGACGCAAGGGCGAATTGCGACGCCAGAGCGCGGTGCGCGACGCAAAACTGTTTGTCGCAGCAGAGGTGGATGAGGTGGAAACCCGCGGCGAGGTGACAGTGTTCCTCGGGCTTGCCACCGCCATCGAAGAAAAGTGGCTGGAGGAAATTTTCCCGGACGATTTCAACGAACAGTCCAGTGTGCGCTACGACGCCGCCCTGCGGCGGTGTTTTTCACGCCGCGAACGACGCTTCCGCGACCTTGTCATGGAAGCGCGCGAACGCGAGGAATTCTCCTCGGACGAGGCAAGCCGGCTGCTTGCGGCAGAAGTGCTCGCAGGACGGCTCGAACTGGAAAACTGGAATGGCACCGTCGAGGCCTGGATCAACAAGGTGAACTTTGCGGCCCGTCATCTCCCGGAGCTGGAGATCTCCCCAATAGACGCGGACGGACGGCGGATGCTCGTGGAAGAGCTCTGCGCCGGCGCCACCGCATGGCACCAGATTCGTGACAAGGACGTGTGGCCAACCTTGCGCGGCTGGCTCACGGCGGAGCAAACGGCAGCGCTGACGACCCTGCTGCCCGAACGCATCACCCTGCCCTACAAACAACGGAGTGCCGCCATCGAATACACGGCAGAGGGGGAGGCGGTGGTGGGCGCGCGCCTGCAGGATTTGTATGACACACCCGGGACGCACTTTCGCATCGCAAACGGACGCGTGGCATTGGTCATCGAAATTCAATCGCCAGCACGCCGCACATTCCAACGGACTCGGGACCTGGATGCGTTTTGGAAAACCTCCTACGAATTGGTGAAAAAAGAGCTCCGCGGACGCTATCCCAAGCATGAGTGGCGATAAGCCACGTGCCGGCACAACATTCAAGATGCCCGTCTCAAAACGCACGTCGCGGGTATGCGCCTCGTCCTTGCGCAAACGTGCATCCGCCTCGTTCCACATCAGTTCAAGGCAACATCAAAAAGCCGCGCTCAGAAGTTGTAATTGATACCCAAGTTGAATTGGTGGGTGGTGGAGGTGCCGTAATTGCGCGAGGGGCCGAGATTGAGTTTTTCAGTGCACTGGAAACGGTATTGCAAGTCCGCGCTCAGGTTTTCGGTGAAGGCCCAGCGGGCGCCGAGGGTCACGCCATACGAGAGGACAGCTTTTGAGCCGCTTCGGTTGAGCGTGGTCGAGGTGCCGTTCATCAAGTCGCCGGTGTTGTTGTAAACTTCGTCGCGCGAGTTGAATTTTGATTTCATGGAAACGTAGGTCAGTCCGAGCTCCCGCCACCTCCACATGGAGCAACATGTCCATGGGTCTTTCCTGTCTCCACGGCAGAACACCCTTGCAAACCATGAATGATTGGTATGCCCAAGTACCCGGACTGTTCCACTGAAAACCTGATCCAATCGCACGGGTTGCGATACGTGGTTGCGATACGTAATTGCTGAGAACATGCCTCTCCCAGCCTTGAAATAGCAGTTTGAACAGTAATCGTTTTTTTCATCGTGCCCGCCTCTCAATCTCCAGATTCTGCCCTCGCCATGCCGTCCCTCGTCCTCGTTCACGACTCCGCCATCAACTATGCCTTTCAGCAAAACGCGATTCCGATCGTCAAGGAGCTGCGGTTTCAGAATGACGATGTCGCGCGCAAAAATCTCGTTATTCGCGTTTCGACCGAACCGGCGTTTGCCGCGCCGGTGGAGATTCGTGTCCAGACTATCGAAGCCAACGGCGAGTTTCGTGTCTCGCCGCTCGATTTGAAGCTCAGCCATGACTTTCTCGCCGGGATCAACGAAAAGGTCGCCGGGTGGCTCAAAGTCGAGGTGGTCGCGGGTGAAACGGACGGCACAACCAACGCGGGCGACGCCGTCCTTTGCTCGCGCACTGAATCCGTCTCGCTGCTCGCCCGCAACGAATGGTGCGGCCTCGTCTCCCTGCCGGAAATTCTCGCCGCATTCATCCTGCCCAACGATCCGGCGCTCATGCCGATCCTCAGTCGCGCCTCCGACCTGCTCCGCGAAGCCACCGGGCGTGGCGCGCTCAACGGTTACCAGGACAAGAGCCGCAAGCGTGCGTGGGAACAACTCGCGGCGATCTACAAGGCCGTGGCCGGACTCGGCATCCGCTACATCAATCCACCCGCCAGTTTCGAGAACACCGGCCAGAAAATTTCTTTTCCTTCGCAAATCGTCGCGGAGCGTTTCGGCACCTGCCTCGACCTCACGCTGCTCTTCGCCGCCTGCTGCGAACGCGTCGGCCTTCACCCGCTTGTGCTCATGCACGAGGGGCACGCCTATGCGGGTTGCTGGCTGGAGGAGCGCACATTTCCGGATTCAACCGCCGAGGGTGCCGACGCGCTCCAACAGGTGCGAAAGCTCGAAACCGAGTCGCTCGTCACGGTCTTCGAGACGACCCTCGTCGCCACCGAATCTCCCGGCCTGCTGGGCGACGCCGAACGCTTCGCCCGCGCGCATCTGCACACTGAAAAACCATTTCGCCTCGCGCTCGATGTTCACCGCGCCCGCATCGCCCGCATCGTGCCGCTGCCCATCCCGGGACAAAAAACCGCCGAGGCCACGGGCAGTCCCGTCATGGTCGATATTGTCGAAGGCATTGGTGACCGCGTTTTCGCTGATCTGCTCGACCCGGCAGTCAACACCGCGACCAAGCCAGCCACGCGCATCGACCAATGGAAGAGTCGGCTGCTCGACCTAAGCCTGCGCAACCGGTTGCTGAATTTCCGGGAAACCAAGTCCACCATCCGCATCCTTTCCGCCGCGCCCGAGCACGTGGAGGATGAATTGGCGGCGGAAAGTGAACTCGCCCTTCGTCCCAAGCCCAAGCTTATGGGCGAGGACGACCCGCGGCATGGCGAGACGATGTCCAAACAACAACGTGCCGATGCGCTCGCCGACCATCTCGCCGACGAGTTGAAACATGGACGACTCCACACCCATCTCGACGAAAGCGAACACGCGCGGCGCCTCACGGAGCTGTTTCGCGCCGCCCGCAATGCGCTCGACGAGAACGGCACCAACACGCTTTTCGCCGCCGTCGGCATCCTGGAATGGCGCGAGACCGAGCATAGCGACCGCGTCCATCGCGCGCCCCTGCTCCTCGTGCCGGTCGAGCTGAAACGCAAATCGGTGCTCGAAGGGTTCTCGCTCCGTCGCATCGACGAGGAGACGCGCCTCAACGTCACTCTCATGGAGATGCTGCGGCAGCATTTCCAAAAAAACATCGACGGGCTCGACCCTCTTCCCGAAGACGACAGCGGCGTGAACGTCGCCCGCGTGTTCCAGCTTTTCCGCGACGCGGTGCGCGATCTCGCTGGCTGGGAAGTGAAAGCCGAGGTCTGGCTCGGCCAGTTCTCCTTCACCAAGTTTCTCCTCTGGAAGGATCTCGCGGACCGTCTCGAAGACCTCACGCGCAACCGCATCGTCAACCACCTCGTCAACGAGGCCGGCACGCCTTACGACAACCCGCCCGACATCACCTCGCACGGACTCGACGACCGGTTTCATCCGCGCGAAGTGTTCTGCCCGCGTAGCGCCGACTCGTCCCAGCTCGCCGCTGTCATGGCCGCCGCGGCCGGTCACGACTTTGTCCTCGAGGGCCCGCCAGGCACCGGGAAATCGCAAACCATCACCAACATCATCGCACACTGCCTCGCGCACGGGAAACGCGTGCTCTTCGTCGCGGAAAAACGCGCCGCGCTCGACGTTGTGCATCGCCGCTTGCGCGAGGAGGGACTGGAGCCGTTCTGCCTCGAACTGCATTCCAACAAGATCGGCAAGGCCGACGTGCTCGCGCAATTCGACCGCAGTCTGAGGTTCGTGACCGAGGAGAGCGCGGCGGACTGGGAATACCGTGCCGCCGAACTGGAGCGTTTGCGCGGCGCCCTCAACGATTACGCGCGCACATTGCATCGGCGCACGCCCTGCGGACTGAGCGCGCACGCCTGTTTCGATTATCTGTTACCGCGACGCGACGAGCCGACCGTGCAACTCGACAACTGGCCGGACATCCTCGACACGACGGCGGCGAAGCTGGACGAAACGCGCCTGCTCGCGCGGCAACTCCAGGAGCGCTCGCGCGCGGTCATGCCGTTGCACGACCACCCGCTGGCCCCGCTGGCTTGCGAGGAGTGGTCTCCGGCGTGGGCCGAGCGCATCCTTGGCCGCATCCGGGAACTGGTCGCCAAAACCAACGCCGTGTTCGAATCCGTGAGCGATTTACGGACGTGGCTGCGTTGTCCGGACGGCCCGATCTCGCGCCGGCAATTGACCGATTTGTTTGCCTTGGCCGGCGATCTGCTTGCTCCCAAGCCGGTCGGACCGGCCTTCGCGCTCACGCCGTGGCACCAATTGGCGCCCGACCTCGACCGTTGGATCGCGCTCGTTCATGAACGTGCCACGTTACGCGAGCGTTTGACTGGCTACGACGAGCCGAAACTTCTCGCGTTGGAGCTGGATACCTTGATGCGTAAGTGGACTTCCGCCCAATCCGCCTGGTTTCTTGTGAAATGGCTGCGCATTGGTGGCGTCCGGCGAGCTCTCCGCTCCGCGCGTCCGGATCAATCCCGGCCCGAATCCATTTGTCTGGGCGAGATTTTGGAGAACGCGTTGCGCCTTCGCGCCATCAACGCCGAACTCGCCGCCGCCAGCGCCACCGCGCAGGCCTGCCTCGGCGTGCTTTGGGCGAAGGGCGAACCCGAGGAGGCCGCGCTCGTGGAGGCGCGTGTGTGGGGCGAATCACTTCATGCGCATTTAATCGCTTGTGCTGGAGAGGACTTGGTCTGGCTGGGTTCGCTGCGTCAACTTCTCGCGAGCCTGTTCGCCGAAGGGTCGGCGTTCCATGTCGCGACCACCACGACCGGCGCGCGCCTGACGTGTTTCCGGGATGCGCTGGCGGAGTTCGACGACGAATTGGATGCGTTTGCGTCCGAGGTGAAGCTGCGTCGTGAATGCGTGGACGACGCGCCCGATCATCTCGCGGCGGTGCGCGCGCTCGCCGGGCGCCTGCCGGGTGCGTGGAAACACATTCGCGAATGGTGCTCCTGGCAAAAGGCACGCCGGGCGGCGATGGAGACCGGCCTGAGGCCGGTGATCGCGAAGCTGGAATCGTCCGAAGGGGCGACGCTGGAGGTGCCGGGTTTGTTCGAGCGCAGTTTCCGAAAGGCGCTGTTGTTTGCGATTATCGGACGCGAATCGGCGTTGCGTGAATTTTTCGGACGCGAGCACAACGAGCGCAT
>JAITIB010000007.1 GCA_031279675.1 Puniceicoccales bacterium
TATAAGGCAGCGTATTACGATCCCAACAAAAATGGGGCCGGAGTTGGCGGATACCACACGTATTCGACGACAGGCTCTGTTTTAACCAACGGCGGTAGAAGTGACACGATGGACGGCACTCGTGCGAACTACTCTAATTCGTATCTAAATAATGGAGGGAGTCCGTATTATTTGAATCCAGTGAATTTCTATGAGACGTATGCGAGTGCATATGGGGCGGTGGACATGACCGGGAATGTGTGGGAATGGACGGACAGTCCTTATACCACAACCCACCGCGTTGTTCGCGGGGCCTCGGGCAACAGTGGTGCGGTCCTCGCCACTGGCTCGTCGCGGACGTTCGTCGCGCCCGGCATTGAGGGCGGCTACATCGGGTTTCGCGTCGCCAGCCTTGCGCCGATTCCTGAACCAAGTACATACGGAGTGATAGGAGGCGCACTGGTAGGACTGCTCTGCTTGGTGCGGAGGAAAAGGCGCTCAGTCGCAGCTTGACGCACTGGGAACGGCAACAGTCCGTTTCCCAAGACCAGCCCCAACGGGGCGCCATTGCGGAAAATCTCAATGGCGCCTTGCTCGCGGCGGGATAGTGCCGCCCCTTCAGGGCTTGGTGCGTGTGACATTTGGTCCGGTTCGCTTTGCGCCCGGTCTTGTCGCTGCGCTCGGAACCCGGGGCGTTGCCCCGGGCTGTCACATTACGCCCCTTTGGGGCAAATAATCCCCGAAGGTCACATTGCGCCTCTTTGGGACAAACGAGTTCAGGGCGGGCATTGTTCGCCGTCATTTCGCAAGAGCCCGATTTTTGTGAGGCGGATCCGGGAAACCTCGGCGACTAAAGCCGCCGTTCCGTTTGTGCCCGCGCCCGCGTTTTTCCTGAAATTCATCTGCCGCCAACGCGCGCGGCGGTTGGACCAGCCCCAACGGGGCGTCATGTGATAGCCCGGGGCAACGCCCCGGGTTTTGGGAAGCATTTATTTGCGAGCCCTGAAAGGGCGTAATGGGCGGTGTCGCGGAAAACCTCAAGGGCGCGAGGATTCCGGCGGCAATGCGTCGGGTTTCCCGAATGCCTGCTCCTTCCCGTCACGGATTCCCGGCGAGGCTTGTTTCCCAACACGCTTAATGCTGGCCCGTGTGTTTTCCGCTTTCCAGCGGGTGGGCGTTTTCCCACGCTTTGCGGGCATGTCGAAGTTTTCCTCTGAATCGAGTGACGTGATCGTCGTCGGCAGTGGCATTGCGGGCTTGAGCTTTGCGCTCAAGATTGCGGAGCGTGGCTGGCGCGTGATGTTGATAACCAAGAAGGGGAGCGCGGAGTCGAACACGAACCATGCGCAGGGGGGCATTGCCTGTGTCATGGGCGCGGAGGATGATTTTGATGCGCACGTGCGCGACACGCTTGAGGCTGGGGACGGGCTGTGCGACGCCGCCGTTGCGCGCGCCATTATCGAGGCGGCCCCGGAGCGTGTGCGCGAGCTTGTCGCGCTGGGAGTTGCGTTCTCGGCGGACGGTGGCGGGCGCCCCGATCTTGGGCGTGAGGGCGGGCACTCGCACCGGCGCATTCTGCATGTGCGCGATTTGACGGGCGCGGCAATCGAGGATGCGCTGTTGTCCGAGGTGGCGCGCGACGGGCGCATTGTGGTGCGCGAGCATTTTCTTGCCATAGACGTGGTCACGCGCGCCCACGCGGGTTTGGGCGGAGAGGGTGGGGGGGGCGATGCCGTGCTGGGTTTGTATGCGCTTGATACCCGGCGCGGTGGTGTCGTGACCTTGCGCGCGCCCGTGGTGGTGCTTGCAACGGGCGGGGTGGGGCAGGTTTATCCGTTCACAACAAACCCGGACATCGCCACCGGGGATGGCATTGCGATGGCGTTCAGGGCGGGTGTTCCGGTGTGCAACATGGAGTTTGTGCAGTTTCACCCGACGGCGCTTTTCACGCGCGATGGCGGGCGTTCGTTGATCTCCGAGGCTGTTCGCGGCGAAGGAGCCGTGTTGCGCGATTTTGGCGGCGACACCTTCATGGCGCGTTACCATGCGCTGGCGGATTTGGCGCCGCGCGACGTGGTGGCGCGCGCGATGGACAATGAGATGAAGAAGAGCGGCTCGCCCCACGTGTGGCTCGACATCCGCGGGCGTGCGGAGGCGGACTTGCGGGCGCGCTTTCCGCACATTTTCGAGACGTGCCTGCGGCATGGTGTGAACATGGCCCGGGATTTGATCCCGGTGGTGCCGGCGGCTCATTACCTGTGCGGCGGGGTGCGCACCGGTTTGAATGCGGAAACGTCGCTTGCGGGGCTCTATGCGTGCGGCGAGGTGGCGTGCACGGGTTTGCATGGCGCGAACCGTCTGGCGTCCAACTCGTTGCTGGAGGCGGTGGTGTTGGCGCACAATGGCGCGGTTGCGGCGGATGCGTTTTTGCGGACGCGCGGGGGGGACGGTGCGGTGGTGCCGGACTGGCGCGATGGCAATGTGTCGGACAGCGACGAGCGGGTGGTGCTCACGCACAACTGGAACGAGTTGCGGCAGGCGATGTGGGACTATGTGGGTATTGTGCGGACGACGAAGCGGCTCCTTCGCGCGCAGGCACGCATCCGCGCCCTGGAGCGCGAGATTGTGGAGTATTACTGGAATTTCAAGGTGGAGCCTTCGTTGCTGGAATTGCGCAACCTGACCCAGGTGGCGGGTTTGATTGTGGATTGTGCGTTGCAACGCGAGGAGAGCCGCGGGTTGCACCACACGCTGGATTTTCCCGCGAAGAGCCCGTGCCTGCGCGACACCTGCGTCGTCAAAACACAGGCTTGAAAATGCCGGCGGGGCGCGCTGCGAGGATCGGGGAGGCAAAAAAATCTTTGACAACGGGGGTGTTTTCGATGGTTTCACCCGCCCTCAGGCAGTTTTTTCAAACACCTTTTTTCAACCCAGTAACATAGATTAGACAACATGGTTCGTATTCGTCTCCAGCGTCATGGTTCAACCCACGCCCCGGTTTACCGCTTGGTCGCGTGTGAAAGCGCAACGCGCCGCGATGGCCGTTTTGCCGAGATTCTCGGCGTTTACAGCCCCTGTGCCAAGGGCAGGGAGTCCGAGCTGAATTTGAACCTTGAGCGCATCGACCATTGGCTGCGTGTCGGGGCGCAACCGTCGGACACGGCGCGCTCACTCATCAAGCGCGCGCGCAAGGGCGCGCCCGTGCCTGCCGCCGCGTAGTCCGGCGCATTCCCGCGCAGCGTTGCCTTGGTTGAACGGGCAGCGCCGTTTTTTCATGTCACCGCCCATGCGCATCGACCTGCTCACGCTTTTCCCGGAAATGGTCAGGGGTTTTTTTTCCGAAAGCATACTGGGGCGCGCCGTGGAAAACAGAATCCTCGACATCGTCCTTCACGACATTCGCGATTGGTCTTGCGACAAGCATCGGCGCGTGGACGACACGCCGTTTGGCGGTGGCGCCGGGATGGTCATGGCGCCTCAGGCGTTGTTCGACGCCATTGAGGCCGTGCGCACACCTTCAAGCCCCGTCGTTTACCTTTGTCCCGATGGCGAACCGCTTACCAATGCGCTCGCCCGCGATCTTGGCGCCGAACGCCACCTCGTGCTCCTGAGCGGGCACTACGAGGGCATAGACCAGCGCGTGCGCGACGCCCTTGTCACGCGCGAGATTTCCATTGGCGACTACGTGTTGACCAACGGTACGCTGGCCGCCGCCGTGCTCGTGGATTGTCTTGCGCGACAGATCCCGGGCGTGCTGGGTGAAGAAAATTCCTTGACCGGCGACAGCTTCAACCGCAGTCTTCTCGCCTTTCCTCAATACACGCGGCCCGCGGATTTTCGCGGCATGGCTGTTCCGCCCGTGCTTCTCTCCGGAGACCACGGGGCCATCGCCAGATGGCGGCACGAACAACAGGTCGAGAAAACACGCCGCCGTCGTCCGGACCTTTTTTTGAAGAAACAAGAATCAACAACATGAGCCAGCAAATCATCAATTCTGTCACCGCAACCCAGCTCAAGGCGGGCCGGGGTAATTTCAAAGTGGGCGATGGCGTCAAGGTTTACACCAAAGTCCGCGAAGGCGATAAGGAGCGAATCCAGATTTTTGCTGGCATCGTCATATCGCGCAAAGGCGGTGGCGTCGGCGAGACCTTCACCGTGCGCCGCATTTCCTATGGCGAGGGCGTTGAGCGCGTTTTCCCCATCCACAGCCCGCTGATCGACAAAGTGGTTGTTGATCGCGAGTCCGTGCCCATGAAGGCACGCCTTTATTACCTGCGTGACCGCCTCGGTAAAAAGGCGACCAAGGTCAAGGAGAAGCGTTTTTTCGAGGCTGCGGCTGCCGATGTGCCGCCCGCTGTCTCCGGCGAGCCCGCTGCTGCCGCGTAACGGGCGTTGGCAGCCGTGTTTTCCCCTTCCCTCGCAAACTGACTACGGCAGCTCCACGGACAGGGTGGGCCCTGTCCGTGTCCGTACGCGGAAGACTTCGCGCAGCAGGAGTGGCGTCAGCACCTCGGCGGGATTTCCTGCCGCGTGGATTCGTCCATTGTGCAGCACGATCACCCAGTCAAGTTTGTGCGCCAGCGTGATGTCGTGCAGGGAGAAGAGCGTTGCCGCCCCCGGGCGTCGCGCCAGTTCGCGCGCAAGGTCCAGCACCTCCAGCGCATGGCGCGGATCGAGCGGTGCAAGCGGTTCATCCCAGAGTTGCAGCGGCGCGCCCGTCACCCATGCGCGTGCCAGCAGGACGCGCTGACGTTCGCCACCGGAAAGCTGGTTCACAGGGCGGTGTGCAAGCGGGAGCAAGTCAAGCCGCGCCAGCGCCCCGGACACCCCGCTCTCATCATCGCCGTGCGCATAGCGCCCTTGTGCGACGACCGCCCGGACTGTGAAGCCAAACTCAAAATGCGACTCCTGCGGCACCCACGCGGCGAGGCGTCCGCGCTCCAGAAGGGGGATGCCGCCAAGCGGGCACCCGTGCCAGCGCACATCGCCATCGGGGGCGGGAAGCACGCCTGCGGCAACCTGCAAAAGCGTGGACTTTCCCGAGCCGTTGGGCCCGATGAGACCGGCGAGTTTGCCTGCGGCAACATGGAGATTGATGTCGTCGAGACGGCCCGGGACGCTGGCGTTGCGGATAACAAGTGGCATGGCCCGCACACTGTCCCGCGCCCGCACGGTTGACAACGGTTTTGGACGCGCCCCCCCGCCATTGCCGCGCTCCGTCCGGCGCGCGTTCGCCATTTTCTTGCCAAGCAAAGTGGGGATTCCCATTGAGGCGCGCGCAAATGCATGCCAGCTCCACTGGCCAGCTTGCAGACCAACACATGAAGAAGACTCTCATCATCGCCGAAAAACCTTCCGTTGCCACCGACATTGCCCGCGCTCTCAAGGTGTCGAAAAAGGGCGACCTTTACGAAAACGAAACCCATGTCGTCACCTCCGCCATCGGACATCTCGTCGAGCTTGAGATGCCCGAGGACATGGATCCAAAAAACCGTTACTGGCGCCTCGAAGCGCTTCCGATCATCCCGGGGAAGTTCGGACTCAAGCCAAGCCCAAAGACCAAGGAACGCTTCAACCTGCTCAAGAAGCTCCTCAACCGCCCGGACATCGGCACCGTCATCAACGCCTGTGACGCCGGACGCGAAGGCGAGCTCATCTTCGCCTACATTTACCAGCTCGCCAAGGCGCGGTGCCCCGTCAAGCGCGCCTGGATGCAGACCATGACCCCCGAAGGCATCCGCGCCGCCTTCGCCCATTTGCGCGAAGGCGCGGACATGCGCGGGCTTGAGGCCGCCGCGCGTTGCCGGAGCGAGAGCGACTGGCTCATCGGAATCAACGCCACCCGCGCGCTCACCAAGCGCATGTTCGGTTCCCGCGCTGGAAACGTCGCCACCGTCGGGCGCGTTCAAACCCCCACGCTCGCCATCGTTGTCAACCGCGAGCACGAGATCCGCGCCTTCGTCCCCCGCGCCTACTCCCGCCTTGGCGCCACCTTTCAGCTTGCCGCGGGTCCCTATGAGGGCGTTTACCAACGGCCCGACTTCAAGAAAAATCCCGCTGACGAGCACGACCGTGCCGACCGCATCTGGGATCCCGGGCACGCCCGCGCCCTCCACAACGCCCTTCAGGACGCAATCATCGCGCGGACCCCGGCGATTGTTCACGACGAGAAAAAAGCCACCACGCAAGCCCCGCCGCGCCTCTACGACCTGACCACCCTTCAGCGCGAGGCCAATTCACGCCACGGACTGCCTGCGCGCGCCACCCTTCAGATTGCCCAGGCGCTTTACGAACGCCACAAAGTCATCACCTACCCGCGCACCGACTCGCGCGCCCTTCCCGAGGACTACGAGCCCACCTGTCGTGACACCCTTGCAAAGCTTGACGGCGACCACGCCCCGCACGCCCGGCGCGTTCTTGACCAAGGCTGGGTTCGTGCCGCCAACCGCCGCATTTTCAACAATGCCCAAGTCAGCGACCACTTTGCCATCATCCCCACCGGCACCCCGCCCGGCGCGCTCAGCGACACCGAGGCCAAGGTTTACGACATGATTTCGCGCCGCTTCGTCGCCGCATTTCACCCCCCCGCCGAATACGACGTCACCACGCGCACCACCACGCTCTCCATCCTTCCCCCCGTGCGGAAAGAGAACGCGCTCGCATTCAAGACCGAAGGCAAAGTCCTCACCAGCCCCGGCTGGCTGCTCGTTTATGGCAAGACCGCGCCCGGTGCCACTGCCGACGCCACCGCCCAGCTCCCCCGGGCCACCGCTCCCGACGGCACCCCGCCCGCAGCGCTCCCCACCCACGGCATTTTGCACGCCGAGACCACGACCCCGCCCCCCCGTTACACCGAGGCGACCCTCCTCTCCGCCATGGAAGGCGCCGGCAAGCTTGTTGACGACGAGGAACTCGCCGATGCCATGAAGGAACGCGGTCTCGGCACTCCCGCCACGCGCGCCGAGATCATCGAAGGACTCCTCCACCAGAACTACCTTGAACGCGCCCCCGACCGCGGCAGGCGCGACCTTCACCCGACCACCAAAGCCGAGGCCCTCCTTGAATTCCTCGCCGCCATCCACGCCGACACCCTCACCAAACCCGACATGACCGGACAATGGGAATACAAACTGCGCCAGATGGAGCACCACGCCTTCGAGCGCGAGACATTCATGGGCGAGATCATCAACGCCACCCAAGGCATCGTCCAACGCGCCAAGGACTTCTCCGAGGACGCCCAGCCCGCACGCCCAACCACCATCACCTCCCCCACCGACAACCAGCCGCTGCTTGAGACACTCCGCACCTACCGTTCACAGGACGGGCGGATCATGTTTTACAAAATCATCAGCGGTCGAAAGCTTGAGGAAGACGAGATCCGCAACCTCCTCCATCACGGCGAAATCGGCCCCTTGGACGGCTTCCTCTCCCCCCGCACCGGAAGACGCTATCCCGCCAAACTCCGCCTCGTTGATGACGAAAAGCAAACCGGGCACAAAAAGGTGCAACTCGACTACGGAAACAAAACCGACCTCTCCACCCTCGCCCCATTCTGGACAGATCCCGCCACCGGCGGCGAACTTTGCGAAGCGCCCACGAACTACATCCTGCGCCAGCATGAAAACAAACCGCACGACGACGCCACCGCCTACAAGGAACTCTTCAAAGTGGGCCGTCTCATGTGCCAGAAACCCATCACACGCGAGCACGCCATCGAGCTCGTCACCAACGGACGCACAGGACTTATCGAAGGATTCATCTCCAAGAAAGGCCGCCCCTTCAACGCGCACCTCATCCGCCAAGGCGCGCGCATCGGCTGGGAATTTCCCCCGCGCGAAAGCAAGCCCGCCGGCGAGCGAAAGACCGTCCGCGCACGCCCCGTTTACGACCTCGCGCAGGCGGAGAACCTCGGCCCCAGCAAACAGCACGCCAACGCGACCCTTTACCGCACACCAACGCACTACATCGTTGCGCATCCACCCGCGGACGGCGCCACCAGCATCACCCGTCCCCTCTTCACGATCCAGCGCACACTCTGCGGACTTGAGCTCCCGCCACGCGAAATCCAAGACCTCCTCACCGACGGCAAGACCCGCCTCCTGGAAGGCATGATCTCCAAGAAAGGCAGAACCTTCAGCGCCTGCCTCGTCCTCTCCAAAAACAAGACCAAAGCCGAGTTTGAGTTTTCCGACACATGACCTGACACTGCCAGCCTGTGCCATGGCATCGCGCGCGCATATTTGAGCGGTCAAAAAAAACAGAACATCCCTGTTGACCTCTCCGTCCGCTTCATTACCCGCGAACCCAATCCTTCCAGTTCCGCATTCCCAATATGTCCCTCACAACTGATTCCACCCTTACCGCAAATGCAATGGCGCGCGTCGCCTTTGTGGAATCGGCGGGGGGGGCGGCCCGCCCCCCGCCGCCGCCCCACCCCCCCCCCCCCCCCGCGCACCCGCGTCCGGGGGCGCGG
>JAITIB010000034.1 GCA_031279675.1 Puniceicoccales bacterium
TGCGCCCCGCGCCACACCCCAGCTCAAGGAGGGGTGCGTCCTTGGGAAAGTGGCGTTCGCACAGGATGCGTTCCGATTCCCAAAGCCCGACGCGCACCGCGGCCCGGGCATACTCCAAGACAACGTCGCGATGGGAAAAATAGGCGGCGTTGGAGAGGCGTGTCTTCATGATGCGGCTGGCGGTGTGCCGCCGCCTGTTCCACTATGGTTGCCCGGCAAAGGCTTCCTGCACCGGGCGCCCTCGCCAACATTGCGGTGGCGTTACGCCAAGGATTTGGGCGATGGTCGCCGCAGTGTCGTAACTGACGATGGTGGACTCAAGCTTGTGCCCGCGCCGCACTCCCGCGCCGGAGATTATCCACGGGGTTTGGAAAACCTGAAGCCGGACCTCGCTGTGTCCCTTCTTGTGACCGCCATGGTCGGAAATCAGCATCACAACGGTCTCGCGCTCAATGCCCGCGGTTTTCAACGCCCCGATCAATTTGCCCACGTGTGCGTCAATTTTTTTCAAGGTGGCGTAATAGGCCGCAGTGTCGTGCCCGAACATGTGCCCGGTTTCGTCCAATGCGCGAAGATAGACAAAGGTCAGGCGCGGTCTTTTTGCCACGAGGTATGCCACGGTCTCCGTCGTGGCGGTGTCCGTGCTCTCCTCGTAAATGGCAACCGTTTCCTCCGGTGTGTGTGTTTTCAGGACGCGGCGCGGGAAGACTTCCTTTTCAAAACTGAGCGCCTTGTTTTCGACGAGCTCGTGGATGCGCGGCCAGTCATAGACGACGCCCATCTCGGCATCCGGAAAGGCATCGCGCATAATGCCGAATATGCCGGGGAATCGCCCGTAGGCGGAGACTTTGCGCGGCGGCAACCCGGGGGCTTTCGCGTTGGACGTGTATCCGTGGGATTCCGGCCCCGCGCCCGCAAGGTGCGTTCCCCAGTTGGGGGCGCTGATGCTCGGCACCACGCAACGCGCCTCCAGCGAATACGCACCATTGGCGGCAAGGCGCTTGATGTTGGGCATGTCGGCCTTTTCCCACGCATAGGCGCCAAAACCGTCTATGCCGATGAGCAGGACGTGCTTGGCGCGGGGCGGAGGAGTGATGGCACGAGAAGCTTCCGGAGCGGTCTGCGCGGTGGCATCGGCAAAACCGAAAACCACCACAAACAGCACACAGGTCACAATCGACAGCACACGAGCGCAAAAAGGAACGGGAATCATGGTGGCAGGTGGCATTTTTCCGGGCAGAAGGTTCCGGGCCGCCGTGCGGGCGCTATGCGCGTCCGAGGTATGACTTGTCCTCGGTGCTGACCCGGATGATCTCGCCTTCCTTGATAAAGAGGGGGACGTTGACCACGAGGCCCGTCTCCAAGGTCACGGGCTTGAGGACGTTGCCCGAGGTGTCGCCTTTTATGGCGGGCGGTGCGTCCACGACCTTGATTTCGACGGCACCGGGCAGGTTCACCGTCACCGGCTTGCCGTCCACAAACATGATGTCGTAGTTTTGCCCGGGGACGAGGAACCCGACGCTGTCCTCGATGATGCTGCGCGGCACGTAAGTCTCCTCAAACGAGGTGGTGTCCATGAACACGAAATTGCCGTCCGCCTCGTAACTCAGCTCGAGTTTTCGCACGCTGTTGTCGAGCGTCTCGAAGGATGCGCCAATGCTCGTGCGCACGGGGATGAGGCGTCCGGAGCTGAGCGAGCGGAGTTCCATCTGGCAATACGAGGCGTTGTTTGGCGGCGTGCGGACAAGGCATTCGAGCACAAGGCACAGGTCTCCGTTGTAGCGGACGACGTTCTTTTTGCGGATGTTGTTGACGGGCGTGTTTGGCATAAGCGGTGGCGCAGGGGTAGGGAAACGGGAGGGAGCGTCAAGATTGAAAGCGTCGCGCGGCGGCACACCAAGGCTTTTGGGTTGTGCCAGGGGGGGCGGGGTGGTGAATGTCGGGGACGATTTTTCAAACATGGAATCCAGCCCGCACATTGAACCCGTTTCATTCCCCAGTCCGCCCACGGGCGGTGTTGGAAGCGCGTGGATGCTTGGTGTGTGCGGAATGGGAATGGGGCCGCTTGCCATTTACATGAGGGGGGAAGGGTGGGCGGTGTCGGGATGGGATGACGCCATTGTGCCGCCGATGTCGGAGTTTTTGCGCACGGCAGGCGTGGTGTTTTGCGATTCGTTCCCCGAGGAAGCGCCACCGTCGCTGGCAGGACATTCCAGCGCGGTCAAGGAGGGCCATGCGTTGCGCAAGCTCGCCGCGGAAAAGGGTGTGCGGATAGTCCGCCGGGGTGAATTGCTCGCAGAGCGTTTGCAGGGGAAACAGCTTGTTTCCGTGTGCGGAAGCCATGGGAAGACGACGACATGCGGGATGCTCATCCAGTCACTGCTCGCGGCGGGAACGGACGCGGGCTATGTGCTTGGGGGACTTTTTCGCAACGCAGACATGCCGCCGGCGCACGCATCGCGGACATCACCGTGGGTGGTGGCTGAAATTGACGAGAGCGACGGAACAATCAACCGCTTTGCCCCGGAGATCGCCGTTGCCGTGAACCTGGATTGGGACCACCCGGATTACTATCGCTCCGTGGAGGACTTGGAGGCGGTGTTTGCGAAGCTGTTCGCGCGCACGCGGCGGGCGGTGTTCATTACTCACGAGAGCGAACGGCTGCGCCGTGTTGCGGGAATGGCGCCGGTGCCGGTGTTTTCCGTAAGCGTGGGCAGGGGGGGGAGCGGCGCCAGGGGGGATTTTCATGCGGAAATCATCGGTGTCTCGCACGAGACCACCCGGGTGGCATTGGGGGGACGTTTTCCGCAAGGGGAAATCGTGCTGCCCGTGGCGGGACGGTTCAATGTGTCCAACGCGGTAATGGCGGTGGCAGTGGCATGGTTCATCTCGGGACGCATCGGCGCGGAGCCGTTGGGGGCATTCCGCGGGATGCGGCGGCGGCAGGACGTGCTGTTCGAGGCGGAGGGGGTTCGCGTGCTCGCGGACTATGCGCACCACCCGACGGAAATTGCGGCATTGCTGGGCTTCTTACGCGAACGGACGGCGGGAGCGGACAGGCAGGGCGAGACATTGGTGGCGGTATTCCAGCCGCACCGGCACTCTCGCACGCGGCAATATGCGCGGGAATTCGCGGTGGCGTTGGGCGCGGCGGACGCGGTGCTGCTGCTGCCAGTCTATGCGGCGGGGGAGGCAACGCTGGAAGGGGGGACTTCGGCAAGCGTGTTTGCGGCGGCGACGGGCGATGCGCGGTTCGTCTTGCTGGAAAATGAGGACGCCCTTCAAGCGGCACTGGACGGACATCTGGCGGCGGCAGCGGGAAAAAACCTTACGATCGTCTTCGTCGGCGCGGGAAACGTGGACAGGATGGGGGTGGCGTTCGTAAAAACGCTGCAAGCGGCACGATTTGGGGAACGGATGCGGAAGGAATTGCCGGCGGGCAGCGTTTTCACCGGGAATTTCCCATTGGGGAAAAACACCACACTGGGCGTCGGCGGCCCCTGCTCGTGGCTGGCCGAACCAGAGTCGCTGGCAGAATTGCAAACGCTGCTGCGGTGCGCGCGGGAAATGGGCGTGCCGGTGCTCGTGCTCGGAAACGGCTCAAATTTGCTCGTCCCGGATGACGGATTCGCAGGGCTCGCCATCCGTCTCGCAAGCGCAACATGGACGGGCATCCGGGAGGACGCCACCGGAGGACTCATCCACGCAGGCGGGGGTGCGCGATTGCACAGGATCGCGCAAAAGGCCGCGCTTGCCGGCATGGACGGATTCGCGTTTCTCGCCGGAATTCCGGGAACGCTCGGCGGCGCCCTGCGCATGAATGCCGGCGCGATGGGCACGTCGATATTTGACCGCGTCGCATGGGTAAAATGGCTTTTGCCGGACGGTGTTGAGCAGGTGCGCGAACGGGACTTTTTCACCAACACCACCTACCGCAACTGCCCGGAACTGCGCGATGCGGTGGTGCTGGAATCCGCGCTCCGCGCAAACGGCACCGTGGCCCCCGGCACGGCGTTGGAGGAAATCCGTGCCAACGCCCGGCGCCGCCACACAACGCAACCGCGCGAACCCAGCGCAGGCAGCGTTTTCAAAAACCCGCCCGGGGAAAGCGCGGGACGCCTGATTGATGGATTGGGCCTCAAGGGCCTGCGCATAGGCGGCGCGGCAGTGTCGGAAGTCCATGCCAACTTCATTGTCAACCGCGGTGGCGCGACAGCCGCGGACATCATCGCGCTCGTCCATCACGTCCACAACGCCGTCCACGCAGCACACGGCATCAGACTTGAGCCGGAAATCATCCTCGCCGGGGACAATTGGGACCGCGTGCTCAACAACGGAGAAATCGGGAACCTTTTTCCGGAAAAACGGACTCATTTCCGTTCACAGACAGATTAAATCAAATCCCCCCCCCAACAAACTTCACAGTCATGAAAAAATCACACCCAGCACTCTTCCTCGGCCTCCTCCTCCTCGGCACGCCCGCCGCCAACGCCACCCCCGCCCCCTATCTCACGCCCGGACCCATGTCCGTGGACAAGGACAAAAACATCGTTTACACAGCGCTGACAACCGCCAGGGCCGTCACCATGACGCCACTCAACAACCCCGCCGCCACAGAACGCATCCCCCTCCCCCAAGACCCCAACGACATCCTGCTCTCCCCCGACGGCACCACACTCTACGCCGCCTGCGGAGGCGCCCGGGGCACCGTCGAAATCATCTCTCTCCCAAGCAAAAAAACCCAGTCCACCATCCCCGTCGGGCACACCCCGCAAAGCCTCGCCCTCGGCCCCGGCGGCAAACACCTCTACGTCGCCAACCGGTTCAGCAACACCCTCAGCGTCATCGACCTCGCCCAAGGAAAAGTCACCCTCACACTCCCCGCCATCCGGGAACCGCGCACCCTCCTCGCCACTCAGGACGGCAAAACACTCGCCATCGCAAACTTCCTCCCCAACCAGCCCTCGAACGGCCTCGAAATCGCCGCCAAAATCACCCTCGTGGACATCCCCACGCACACCATCCGCACCCACGTCACCCTGCCCAACGGCTCGCAATCCGTCCTCGGTCTCATCGAGGCCCCCGACGGCAAAAGCCTCTACACCGTGCACATCGTCTCCCAATACGGACTCCCGCTCACACAACTCGACCGCGGCTGGGCCAACACCAACGCCCTCAGCATCATTGATCACGCCAAAGGCACCGTCCTCGCCACCGTGCTCCTCGACGACATGGACAACGGCGCCGCGAACCCCTCCGCCCTCACCCTCGGCCCCGACAACAAACTCTACATCGCCCTCGCCGGCACCCACGAACTGCTCACACTCGACATCCCCTCCCTCAACAAAGGACTCAACGACTACTTCGTCGGCAAACGCAACGACCGCCACAACACCTACGCCAACGAACTCACCACATCGCTCTCCTTCACAGCCCCGTTCAAAAAACGCATCCCCCTCCAAGGTCGCGGCCCCATCGCCCTGCAGACCCACGGCAAAGACATCCTCGTCAGCAACCGCTACTCAACATTCCTGGAAAAACACACCCCCGACGCCCCCACCCCACCCCCCGGCACCCTGCACACAACCACAATCCCCCTCGGCACCGAGCCCACCCCCGACGCCATCCGTCGCGGCGAAATCGCATTCAACGACGCCACCCTCTGCTTCCAACGCTGGCACAGCTGCGCCACCTGCCACCCCGACGGACGCGCCGACGGACTCAACTGGGACCAGATGAACGACGGCCTCGGCAACCCCAAGAACACCAAAAGCCTCCTCTTCTCACACATCACCCCACCCTGCATGATAACCGGCATCCGCGCCAGCGCCGAGCTCGCCGTCCGCAAAGGCATCACCCACATCCTCATGACCGTCCAACCCGAAAACATCGCACTGGACATGGACGCCTACCTCAAAAACATGCGCCCCCTCGAAAGCCCCTACCTCGCACCACTCGACGCCCGGCAACGCAAAAAACTTCAGGAAAAAGGCAGGGAACTCTTCGACCGCGCCGAATGCAGCATCTGCCACACCGGCGAAAACCACACAGACCTCCAACTCCACGACGTCGGCACAGGCACCGACAACGACAAAGAACGCCCCTTCGACACCCCCACCCTGCGCGAAATCTGGCGCACCGCGCCCTACCTCTACGACGGACACGCCAAAACCATCCGGGACGTCCTCACCACCCACAACCCCGAGAACAAACACGGCAACACAAAAGACCTCACCAAGGAGGAGCTTGAAATCCTCGAACTCTACATCAACACACTTTGACAATCCAACCAACACCATGAAAACAACCATCGCCATCCTCGCCACCCTCGCGCTCGCACTCACGGCTCCCGCCGCGCCGCCCGCCCCAACCGCCTCCCCAAAAGGCACCCAGATCTACCAGCCCGACTGGGAAAACATCGCCCGGCACTACCAATGCCCCCAATGGTTTCAGGACGCCAAATTCGGCATCTTCATTCACTGGGGCGTTTACTCCGTCCCCGGCCTCTACAACGAATGGTATTCCCGCAAAATGTATGAACGCCGCGCCCCCGAATACTCCGCGCACCGCAGATACTTCGGCCCCCATGACAAATTCGGATACAAAGACTTCATCCCACTCTTCAAAGCCGAGAAATTCGACGCCACCGAATGGGCCACCCTCTTCAAAGAAGCCGGCGCCCGCTACATCGTCCCCGTCGCCGAGCACCACGACGGATTCTCCATGTATGACAGCGACCACAACCCGTGGAACGCCGTCAAAATGGGCCCCAAACGCGACATCATCGGCCAGCTCAAGACCGCCGCCGAGAAAGCCGGCCTCATCTTCGGCCTCTCCAGCCACCGCCTCGAAAACAGCTGGTTCTTCAACTCCGCCCTCGGGCACAACACCGACGTCGAGGCCGACAAAGACAAAAAAATCGGCCTCTACGGCTACCGCATCAAGACACTCCACGAACGCCTCAAAAAATTCGACTACCCCGATTACGTCGGCGAAGACTTCCTCAAACACACCCGCGAACTCATCGACAAATACCAACCCCAACTCATCTGGTTCGACTGGACCGTCAACTCCATCCAACCCTGGTTCAACCAATTCCTCGCATACTACTACAACAACGCCCACGACTGGGGCAAAGGCGTCGTCGTCAACACCAAGCAAGGATACCCCAACAACATCCAAATCTCCGACATGGAACGCGGCAGATCCGCCGTCCTCCTCAAACACCCCTGGCAAACCGACACCTCCGTCGGCACCCGCTCCTGGGGCTACGTCAAAGGCGAACGCAACAAACCCCCGAAACAACTCATCCACGACCTCATCGACATCGTCAGCAAAAACGGCAACCTCCTCCTCAACATCGGCCCCAAACCCGACGGCACCATTGACGAAAAACAAAAAGCCGTCCTCCTCGCCATCGGACAATGGCTCAAGACAAACGGCGAAGCCATCTACGAAACACGTCCCTGGATAAAATACGGCGAAGGACCCACAAAAGGCGCCTCCGGCACATTTTCCGACGGACGCGCCACCACCTACACCCCCGAAGACCTGCGCTTCACAACCAAAGGCAACACCCTCTACGTCCTCGCACTCGCATGGAATGACACCCTCCGCATCAAATCCCTCGACAAAAAGACCATCGTCGGCGCAAAACTCCTCGACGCCACCCTCCTCGGCTCAACGCAAAAACTCCAATGGGAGCAAACCGACCAAAGCCTCAACATAACCCTCCCCAAGGAAAAACCCTGCGAACACGCCTACGTCATAAAACTGCGCTTCGACCAAAAAGTCGGCGCCCACATCCCCTCCGAAGCCGTGGACATCCCCTTCCACCAAGGCGAATAAAACCCTCCCCGTTTGCAAAACCCACCAAAGTCTTCAGGCAACCCTGAAGGCATAAACAGAAGGACACAGGTGCGTTTTCACGCACCCGTGTCTCGTTTTATGACATACGAAATGAGCGCAATAGAGATGTTGGGAAACAAGTATTGTCGGGAAGCCGTGATGAGAAGGCGCAGGCTCTTGGGCATGCAAATACTTGGGCGCACGTCCAGAAACGAGAGGACGACGAAAGCGATGTCCGGCTTAGGCTCCGGGAAACCCGACGCATTGCCGCCGGAATCTTCGCGTCTTTGCGTCTTCGCGTGAGACAAAGGGTGTTCAGGTTTTCCGCACTGCCTGCGGCGCGGCGAA